>JBCBZA010000046.1:0-25232 GCA_039815575.1 Bacteroidota bacterium
CAATGGGCGCCCGGTCTGCCGAAGACCCGGTCAGGCAAGATCATGCGCCGCATCCTTCGCAAGATCGCCGAGGATGATTTCGGCGCGCTCGGCGACACCTCGACGCTGGCGGAGCCGGCGGTGGTTTTCATTATTAGCATAGCGAATAGGGTACCTACCATTGGAAAAAAGCAGAAAAATATGTGAAGGCCATCGACCGCACCTTGTTGCTGGGTTGTTGCCAAATCAGGGTTGAAACCTACAACTCCAATTATTACCCCGCTAAGCGCACCTGCAATTGCAAATCCAACTTTGACCATCCACCAGTAAATTGCACCAAAAATGCCCTCCCTTCGTTTTCCAGAATTCAATTCATCAATATCAATTACATCTGCGGTCATGGACATCATAATCGTAAAGAGACTGCCTATACCGAAAGAAAAAAATGGAAGTGCAATGATATACAACCACGGTTTGCCGGGTATGAAAAGAAAGTACATCATAACATAACCGATAATGGAAATGGCCTGGGCCCACATGAACGCTTTTTTCTTACCCATTTTTTTTGACATCCAGGTAACCAAGGGAATTACTATAAAGGTTGTTCCTAAAGCCCCAATACACCCAAAAAGTGCAACCCAAATACCCGTGGCCACTGCATCACCATTGAACAAGCGATACACAATAACGAAATAGGTGAGGGCCGCTACTGTATTAAAGGCATTAAATATTAAGAAAGTAGCACCACATATCCTTCTAAACTCTGATATTTTAAAGGCTTCGGCAAAGCTCAAAACAATCTTCTTTAGGCTATCACCGATATTGGACACATTCAATGGCTCATAATCTTCATCCAGGGTCGATTTACTTTTTATGAACAAGGCGGGGACCATGGCAGCAATGGCACAGGGAACGGCTACCCAAATAGCCAGTTCGCGTACTGCAACTTCTTGGGAAGGGAACCACTCCGGATTATCCATAATTACCCAAAACCAAGGGGCAATAACCCAGGCCCATTGACCGATCCATTGGGCAACGGCCATGATATTGGTACGTTCGTGAAAATCATCACTCATTTCATAACCCATGGCCACGTAAGGGACACTAAAAAAGGTAAGCCCTAAATAAAATACAATAGACCATAAAAAGAAGTACCAAAAATTGTATTGCAAAGAGTTATCCGAGTAAAGTTGCCACATCATGGTAAATGCAATCCCCATTAATATTCCTCCAATGAGGACATATTGCTTACGTCTCCCGTATTTAGATTTTGTATTGTCAGAAATGAATCCCATAATGGGATCGGTTATAGAATCAAATATCCTTGGGAAAAAATAGACCAACGACCACAACCATCCATCAAATCCAAAGGATTGTACTAGGACCACCATAAAAATTCCCAGAATTGCCGGGAACATCTGGTTGGCAAACATACCTACTCCGAAAGCTACTTTTTGTCCAAAAGGGACTTTTCCTGCGGTACTAATGGCTTTACTCATAATTATTCGGTTTGATGTTGTTTAGTTATTTAATCAATAATGTCTGAATGGCCTTTGCGGCAATTTGCACCTGCTTTTTGCGGTCCTTTAGGGTGATTTCAAAATTTTTGGGTTCCCCATTCATATTCAGTACCACTAAAGCTATAGAGCCATCCGGATTCTGTGCGGCAGTGATCAACAAAGAATCTTTTGACAATTCGAATCCAATACGTTTTGCTCCTGGTCTTATGTATTTACTGAAATGCGCCAACGTATGGTACAAAGGGGTAAAATAGACCTCATCTTTTTCAGGGTCAACAATTACAGGAGCTACACACCAATTTTTGAACCAATTAGGGCCTCCCTGTCGATCTAGGACCATGTTCCAATCTACCCATCCATCTACCCAGTTGTTCAAGCACCCTATAATATCCCTTGCGTAGCGGTACACAGGCACATACTTGGGATGGTATTTTTTATCGGCTTCCGGTGCCCAGTCCCAACCCCAATCCGTGGCTTCTTTTGACCAGTACCATTCATCGTCTCTCCATTTAGGTACCTCAGCATCAACACATGCTTCTGATTGAATCAAGTGCTTGTTTGGAGCTTTTTGATGTGCATACTGCAATGCTTCGGGAAAAACTTCATAAGTACTTGCATACCAATGTATGGCAGTACCTCCAAAATATTTGGAGGTCTCGGGTGATTCATACATCGCATCCACCCATTCATTTAAGTGTTCACGATTTTGATCGTAACCTAAAATCTTAACCGCTCCTTTTCCCATTTTTTCCAAAACGGGACCCAAATGATTTTGAACAAAATTGGTCATTTCTTCAGGGGAAAAGTGCATACTTTCCCAATTGTTGTCATTGCCCAAAGGTTCATTCTCTACTGTTATTCCCCAAATATCTATCCCTTCTGCACGGTATGCATCAATGTATTTTGAAAAGAACTTTGCCCATGTATCGTAATATTTGGGCAATAATTTCCCACCCATATAATTGTTGTTGTCCTTCATCCAGGGTGGAGCGGTCCACGGTGAAGAAATGATTTTAAAACCATCCACAGAGCTAATCATTGCATCCTTAATGAAGGGTATAATATCCCCCCTATCTTCATCGATGGTAAAATGTTCCAAGTCCATATCGCCTTCAACCGAAGCATAGGAGTAATTGCTCAAGGAAAAATCACAGGAGTTGATATGGGTACGGGTAAGGGAATATCGCGCACCTGCCGGTCCAAAATAGGCATCAATGATCTTTTTCCTATTGTCCGGGCCCAGTTGATTGAGCAAATAGGCGGAAGATTCGGTAAAAGAACCGCCAAACCCTGTAATTTGCTGATACGTCTGTTGGGGAAGGATATGAATAGTAATCGGTTGGTCAACTTCCTCAAATTCATTGAGCAATGTCATTTTGTTACCCGCAGCGGAAGTTTCATAAACTTCAGCCGATAAGCTTTCCTCTGTTTCAAAAGATATTACTGCCATATACAAGATAAGTATTGCACCAGATATTTTTTTTAAGAAACGCATTTTATTCGTTGTTTGCCATGATTACTTCTTTGGTGGGAGGCAACTTGACCCTAGCCATTAATTCTTCCCGATTTCCATTATACGTTTTGGAAATGGGATTTCCATTACGGGTAAGATCATCAAAAACACCTTGATCTACTGCATCCCACAAGGCATATTTTGCTTGTCCTTCTACCGTAAATAATCCAAAGTGTTTTTCTGAGTCCCCAGGATTTTTACCACCTTTCCAAGGTTCATCAAATGCTTCAAAATAAAAACATGAAATCCCCTCCACACTCGTCCACTCCCTCATCCTTTCATAAAAGAGCGCCTCTTTAAACTCATCCGTTGCCTTTGAACCTTCATCCCCATAATGACCATTGGAGAAACTGGCCCAACCGGTCTCTCCAATATGAACTGGTTTATGGACTCCCAGACTTTCCATATGGGCAACCACACTGTTGTATTGATTTTCAGAATAGGTTTGGGCCCTATCCATTGCCTTTTCAACTTTTTCAATATGGGTAAGTTCTGATTCTTCCTCCAAAACTCCCCAAAAATCAGCGTTATAGTGTGTGTCGTGCATTGGATAGGTATGAATGGATAGAAAATCAACGGCTTCAATCAACTTGGTCAAGTCATCCACACGATATTCCGCATCTCCCCCACCCCATGAGGCAAAGTTATCGGAACTCGTAATCCACAAGTCTTTGGAAAGCGCTCCGGCTTCTTTTAGCCCTTGTAAATGATTTACCCATTTTAAGATGACCCGTGGTTGTACATAATAGCTCGTAGCCCATTTGACCATAGCTTCATTACCAACAGCAATTACCTTTACGATATCTGGATACTTTTTGGCCAGCCTGACCGCCTCATCTATTTCAATAGCATTACGCTCACTTTCCTGTTCATGATCAGGTTCCAAATCGGTCCATGCATTCTTGCAATCCATCCAGGCTCCCAACATGACGTACATTTCAAAATCGGGATTTTCAGATTTGATTTCGTGGATTGCTTGTAAAACATGTGCGGCATGAGGTAAATGCACTTTATAGGTTCGAAGTACCTTAATGCCCATCGCTGCCATGATTTTCATATCTTCCTTCAATTCAGATAGCGTTGGTTCCATATCATGATCGGCATGCCTGTACCCACCGTAAGAGATGGCCTGATATTCGGGATTACCTAAAATATATGCTGCTGTCACTTTTTGTTTTTTTTCCTGAGTTACTCCTTTTTGTTTCGTTTCTTCACGACATGAGGTCATGAACAAAATTGCGATTATTACAAGGTGTGCGCTGCATCTTTTCATCTCAAACTGGTTTTATCTATCGAAACATTTATTTGAAGCACATCACCAGAACGCTTGAAGATACTATCACTCAAGGATATATTCAAGCTCGTTCCCTGGATAACGGTTCGTGAGCCATCTTGATGTATTACTTCGATACCACCCACCTCTGCCGTCCTATAAATTATTGGAATCTGACAATAGGTAAAACCCAAAGAATTAGGTTTTAAAATGGTTTCCTTATGTTCCAAATGGATATTTACATATTTAAAAATTTTTTCGTCCCTTAAAAACTCTTCCGCTCTCAAAAGCATGGGCTCAAAATTAATTTGACCTTTCCGGACCGTTACTCCCAATTCTCCAAATCGACTCAAAATATCTTCTTTGACTTGCCCAGTCATACCTGGTTGTTGTGCTCCTTTTCCTGCAGGAGTATGGGAATAGGGATCCGTGGGGAAAGCGCCATAGAGCTGTGGGGATTTATGAACGCCTATACCTTCATTTATTTCATAGAAATGCTCTAAAAGTCTTCCTATGGTACTTGGTTCTTCTTTGTGTTCAATAGCTTTAATACAGCATTCTTTGACAGCCAATAAAAGTTTTGAGACCATATGCCAATAAATGGAACCCAGTCCTTCATATCCAAAAAACGTTCCTGAGCGCCCTGTAAATGATTTATGGTCAAAAACCGCCTCAAAAGCTTCCAAAACTACCTCCTTTTCTTTCTTGGAAGCTGAGAACAAAGCGGGATTTAAAGTATCAAGCGCCTTTTCAAGATCCTTTGCATTTCTAAAATTTCCATTAAAATGTACCTTTCCAGAAACGTCTTTTTTTATTATTTGTTCATTGCCGCTTTCAAGTAGTACCGTCAGAAGTTTTGATTTACCAATGGCAGCATCAGGCACTGTGTTTTTATGGATGAATTTCGGAAGGTCCTTGTTGGGATAAAGAAGGTAGCTGTATTGGTCTTTCCTGAACAAAGAACTTGATTTTAAGCCATCCAATACGTCCAGAACCTGTCCCGCAGTTAAGTAACCCGAGCTCAACACAGCCACTTGTCCTTCAAGCATTTCACTTAGGTGAGTGATGGAAACACCACCATCCTTTTTTATGGACATGAGGTTGTACGCATGATACATCCCATCAGCCCTTCTATTCGCCTCAATGGAGTGTTCCAAAAATTGAAGGGTGACCTTGACAAAGGACTTCAGTTCCTTTAAAGCAAGTTGTTGTTTTTTACCCGAAAAGGAATCCTTATATATTTTGTTTCGATAAACACTGGCAGCCTTACCAAGACCGTCCAATACTTTTCTTCGATCCTTATCTGAAATGGTATTTGATACCAGTTGGATATTATCTTTAAGTGTACTATGGATTTCATTAAAGAAGGTTAGCAGTTCTTTAGAAAGCGCTATTTTTCGGTTGCCCAATCCATCAAAAACAGCATCAAAAAACTTGAGGTACCTTCTTAAGTAATTTAGGGTGACCATTGAAACCCCATTTCCTACAAGGGCGTTATTGGCATCATTCCATTCTGGACGTTGCGTGTTCATCCATATGCCTCCCTCTGGAATAAAGTTCGATACCTTTGCCAATACGGAGGCGAGCATCTTTTCTATAAAATTGACCCTATATAATTGACCATCTGCTTGTCTTAATAGCGCTCCGTCCGCTCCAATGCTATTACGTGCTTTTTCAATCAATTGGTCAGTTGTACTATCAAAGTCAATGGTGTCCTTAGGATCGATCAATAATTCCTGATAGGATTTAATTTTGTACGGAACATTGGCGTATACAAAAATCTCTTTTTCAAAGTAGCCTTTCAATCGCTCAGGGTAATAGTCTTGAATGAACTCCAAAAACTTTAGTGAATATATGATTTGATGATCTCCCCAATATCCTATATATGACCAAGGATCGTCTGGTTCTATAATCTCCCAATCAAAACCGCCCTTTGTTACCCGATATGGATTGTACCCATCAAAAGTGGATGCATTAAAGAACTTTAATATCATACCGTCTATGAACTCCGGATAGGAATGGGCCAAGGCTTCCCAATTTTGAAAAATATCCCTCCAGTTGCCTTCATAATCCAAAATCTTTGATCCATCCAGCTCGCTATGGGTATTGATGGAAAAAATATTCCAAGGCCTACTGGGGTCACCATGTCTCCTGCTAAACTTTAGAGGCAAATATTCTATACAGAGCCTTTCAAAATCCAGGTCTGTATTTTTGGTAAGGAACAGCTGTAGTTCCTGTAGGGTGAAGGTTTCGGAAAGTAGGGATAAGGCCTCCTTCTTTGCTAGATATAGCGGCTTGTTTGCATTGCATAAGTAATCTTCAAAGTCACCTTTTTCAATCGTATAGCCGTCATCGAAAATACCACCTCGCATGATGTTGAAAAGTGTATTTGAAAAATGACGTGTATCATTTAAGGAATCAGAGGTACATTGTAGGGCATCCGAAGAGGCATTTAATTCTATCAACTTTTTGGTTCCCAAAGCAACATCTTCGTAGACTTTCTCCCTAAGTTGTTTAGGATTTTTCAGTGCACCGATGAGACCCACTATATCCGAGTGATCTTGGTTGACATTAGCAACAATAGTCCAATTCTTGGATTCATCCGAGGCTAGTACCTCCTTAAAATTCAATAGGTATGCGCCCTTTTCCCCTTTAATATCTACCTCCCTATTTAAGGTATGACCGCTCCTAAAGCCATCCAACTGTGTCGTTGACAATAGATGCGTGCCATCTTGCAATCCTAAAGACCAAATAATATTGGCCTTAAGGGCTTCGCTGGGTTCAGCTTTATCAACTATAATTGCGCTTAATGCATAAATTCCCAAACCGGCATCGGGAATCAATTCGCTTCTTTTATAGGCATCCACCAAGTTACTTGCCCTGTTCTGGGTTTCGCTAGGGACCCCATAGGGCAAGACGTTCTGAATACCGTCCAAAACCTCAACATCTGCTGTTAGGGAACCATCATTCCTCAAATAGGAATTACGCACAAAACCGTATAAGTTGCTCGAGGCCCATTGGTAACTAAAGGTCAGCTTGAGGTCATTATTGACCTCTTCAAAAATGACTTTATTACCATAAACACTTTTATAAAGATTACGGGTAACATCATATTTGCCATGGTTTCGGATAGAAAAAGGCTCCCAAACCTCAAAACCGGTTTTATTCCTTTTCCTAATTATGGTTTTACTTCCTGTTATCTCTGAAGACCCGGTAATCTTATCATCCGTATAATATGGGAAAATGGCATATTGGGCATTTTTTCTACCTGCGGACAGCCCACCATTGCTTGAAATGAACATCCAATGATTGGAGTCACTGACAATACTCATTAAGAAAGGACGTAAAGAATCACTGTTCCCTATCTTAAGGTAATCTTCATCATTGATTTGGATATACTCCATCAACCTAGTTGTTTATGAGTTTGATTTTAAGGTTATGATTCTAATATCAAGTTGGCAATACCCTAAAATAAAAACAATTACTTTCAAGAACTTTTTTAAAAAGTGATAAAAGGCAGACACCTGGAAACTGCGTCCGCCTTTTAAAACTATTTAAGGATTTAGATGTTAGTCACCATAACATCGTCAATAAGTACTTCACCAGCACAAGTCCCTGCACCTCCGCATGTTGCCTGTATCAACAATGAAATTCCCTCGTCAACTGCGGCGTCGGTGCTAAATGTGCCAGTATAAGTCAGCCAAGTACCTGTAGTCGAGGTATCTCCGGCATTACCCAAATCATGGGCAACCGCTCCATTGGCCGATCGTTCTGAAAATGCCAAAACCTGTAGAATTGCTCCATCTACAAATGGCGTTGTAATTTGATATCTAAAAGTTACCTGAACGTCTTGATTACCCGCTATGTTAGTAGCAAAACGCTCTTGTTTCAAGTTGGGAACTTGAGCTGGTCCGCTAGTCAACCGAGCGGAGTAGGTTCCGGTGTTGGCATCCGTATCGATAATGGTTACAGCGCCTCCTCCTGGATTTAGTTGCCAGCAAGCTCCATCGCCAGAGTTGGCCTCAAAGCCTCCATTGGACAACAATTCTCCAGTAGGTGGTGCCGGACAACTACTTCCACCACCGGTTTGGTTGCTGCACAATCGTATATTATCGAACTGTATCGTCCAATCTGCACTGCCGTCACCAGCCGTTCCGTTGTCCATAATTAGCGTTATTGCGGTTACTGCTCCTAAATTACCCCCAACAGCACTAAAGTCATAGGTAATCGTCTCCCAGCCCGTTCCAGATGTCGGAATAATTGCCTCTATGTTAAGCCCCTCAAGTTTGAACAGCAACTGCCTTACGGCCTGTGAGTTAACATCAATGGAGAAAACCCCTGCATTGAAGTCGATATCGGGATCTACCTCTATGGTAATACCCCCAAAGACCTCTCCAGCGTTCTTAACATACTGTCCCAGCTGGGCACTCATATTTAAAGAGGTATCAGGATTGTCAATAATCGTACCGACACCGCCCCCAAAGTTGCTGAAGATACTGTCGTCCGCCGTTTCAAAATCATTGACCAGGTCTCCGCCACAGTCCTCAAGAGAGTTGCCGCCTCCAGTGATTTCGTTACTGCACAATCGTATGTTGTCAAACTGTATCGTCCAATCGGCACTGCCGTCACCTACCGTTCCGTTGTCCATAATCAAGGTAAGCGCGGTCACCGCTCCCATATTGCCTCCAACGGCGCTGAAATCATAGGTAATCGTTTCCCAGCCCGTTCCAGATGTCGGAACGATTGCCTCTATGTTAAGTCCCTCAAGCTTGAACAACAGTTGTCTTACGGCCTGTGAATAAACGTCTATGGAGAATACCCCAGCATTGAAATCAATGTCTGGATCCACCTCGATGGTGATACCACCAAAGACCTCTCCGGCATTCTTAACGTACTGCCCTACCTTGGCGCTCATGTTTACGGAGGTATCCGGATTGTCAATGATCGTACCAACACCGCCGCCAAAGTTGCTGAAGATGGAATCATCGCTGGATTCAAAGTCATTGACCAGTTCTCCCCCACAGTCTTCCAGAGATCCGCCGTTCATATTGCCACCGCCGTCGGAGGCAGTTTGCACAACATTATCCACTAAGAAAGTACCTTCAACTCCAGGGTCAGTATTAAACCCGATAAATAATATGATTTTAGCATATTGACCATCTGCCACCAAAGCTTGGCCATTTTGGGGGTCACCTTCAATAAAACTAGCTACCGCATCAGTAGCAAAGTTAAAATTTAACGTTTCCCAACCAGAACCAGTATGCGTGGTCAAAACCTCTACATCACGGGCGCCATCAACGCCATCCTCAAATTTGACCAAAACAGCTATTTCGGCTGATGAGAATAAATCCAGTTGAATCGTTTTATTTTCACCACTAAAGTCAACTGCCGTACCTAAAGGGAATTGTACATTTTGGAATTGACCGCCACCCGCCGTCATTTGTCCAACGTTGGTGGTGTTTCCATTGGCAGTTTCTGGATTGGTTACTACGGAGAACCCAATATTATCACCTACAATAGCATCATATGCTACATTAGCACCATCAAAATCAAGGGGTAATACTATAGGTCCGGGAGGCTCTGGAATGGTAATTGTGATTTCATCTTCAAAGGTATCAGAGGCCCCTGCAACATTATTTGCTGTTAGACCAACTGTATACGTACCCGAAACAAAGGTTACTGTGGGGTTGATTTCTGTTGACGTTGTTCCGTTTCCGAAATCCCATTCAAAAGTATTCGCATTTTCCGAAATGTTGATAAAGGACACCGTACCCGAGCCTTGTATCAAATCGAAGGTGAAGCCAGCTGTAACTGCCGGCAAGGCTGTTCCGTCATCATCATCTTCACAACCCAAGAAGGTCAATACCAAAATGACCATGGAAAGTATTCTGGCTTTTTTAAATAAATTTTTCATTGTATAAGGGAGTTAGTTTAATTATTAAATGAATTTTCTTCCAATTCATAGACTCGGACATAGTCAACCAGCATTGTCTGCGGGAATTGTGTCTCTGCATTTGGGGAACCCACAAAAGTGCCTCCAACCGCTAAGTTCATAAGGATATAGAAAGGCTTGTCAAATACCCATACTCCTTCGCCATTGGTTTCCTCATCCACATCTTCAGGGGTAATTTGATTGTAAAGCACGTCATCAACATAATAATTGATAAAATTGGGACCCCATTCTATTCCGAAAATGTGAAAACCCGTATCAAAACGGTCATTTTCTAAGGTATACTCCTTTGAAATGGCATCTCCGCCATTGTAGCCTGGACCGTGGATACTTCCAATGAGAATGGTGGGTTCCTGCCCCCTATACTCCATGATATCTATCTCTCCGGCGCCTGGCCATGGGTTTTCATCAATATCGGCTCCCAACATCCAAAATGCGGGCCATATTCCTTGACCAAAAGGCAATCTTATTCGTGCTTCGAACCTGCCGTATTGTTGTTCGAAAAGGTCTTTGGTCAACAATCGAGCCGAGGTAAATTGGGCCCCCTGAAAAGATTCCTCCCTAGCCGTAATCAATAGAACCCCATTTTGTATGGTAGCATTCTCAGGGCGATCGGTATAATATTGCAGTTCTTGATTGCCCCATCCATCGCCGTCCGGTCCTATACCAATATCGTTGTTCCAAATCGCAGGGTTAGGCGCTCCATCGGTATCAAACTCTTCTGAAAGCACCAGGTTGGTAGACCTGGCCACAGTTTGTTGGTCATCGGTTTCGCAACCCAAAAAACCAGCAAGGGCCGTTACGAGCAATGCACTACAAAATCGTACCCTTATTCCTTTTTTATTCAATGTCTTATTCATCTTTACAATTTTTTTGAGCCTATTCTCTATACAGGTAAATATTATCGACTGATATATCAGAAATTGTACTTGAAACAAAACTTACTTGAGCCAGGTTGGTCGTACTGATAAGTCCTGTAAAGCCACCACCTGTTCCGTTGGAAAAGCTGGTTATTGGGATATCAATGCCCACCCATTCGCCACTTCGCAATGCTGAAGTGACCGGTGGAGCTGCTCCAGCAGAATCATCTGTTCCAGGTCCATTGGCAACATTATTAGCTCCAAAGTCGACCAATTCAATAATCAAAGCATCTCCAGGATCTAAAGTTTCATCCACCTTTACATCAACATGAATATGGGTCATTTGAGAGGCATCCACCGTTGGATTGGAGAACTCTACCGATACAAAGTTCAGATTGGTATATTGGATAACATTTTGATCTGCAACGGGAATTGCACCTCCGAGCGTTGTGGAACCTCCAAAGAAACCATTGAAGAAGTCTACAGTAATGTTGTTATAGGAATCACTGAATATGGAAATGACATCTTCAGGATTTCGGTCGGGTGGTGTTGGTGCAAAGTCAAAGGATCCAGCGACATTTAGGTTGAGGGATCCAGAGGCAGCTACATTGGCCAAAGTAGCCGTAATAGCGGCATCACCAGTGCCTAGTACCGATACGACACCCAATTCGTTCACACTGGCAACAGATAAATCTGAAGATTCAAAATTGAAATAACGTGGTGCAGCCGTTACCGTAAAATTTTGACCCGTGTCAAGGTTGAAAGTCTGCGTTAGTCCTCCCAAGGAAACGGGTGCGCCAACAAAGCCATCCTGTTCCACATCGACTCCATTTAAAATGGCTGGTCTGGGTTGCGCTATTGTACCCAATTTTTCAAAACGCAACTCATCAATCCAAAAGGTATACCCAAAACCATTGGTAGTTTGGGTGCCCGCCGAGAAAAAGAACATCCCTCTTTCTTGAACCAGTTTTGAAGGATCCGGAATGGGAATTATAACTTTTCTCCAGTCCGTTGATAAACGAATGTTCTGAGCAGTCACAGCAAATTTGTTTTCACCAAAATCGGTTCCAAAACCAACTTCGCCGATAGTAGCTGTTATGGAGCCCTTTGTGTAAAAGGTCAAGGCATCAAAACCTGTTAAGTTTCTTCCGTCACCGCGATCCAAGAAAATACCCCCAATAAACCCTCCGTCGGGATCATCGGGAGCAGGCACATCAATCCGTATGGAAGACTGCCCTCGAAAGGCGACGTTATCATCAGTGCCAAAACCTTCTGGATTAGCACCTGCATTAGGGTCAAAAGAATCAAAGAATTCATCCGTCAGACCCACCGGTGCATCTATAAATATGTCTCCGTTGGTTGAAAATGTTTCAAACTCCACATCGTCGGAAAATTCCCGCTCACAACTCGAAAAGATGGCAATTCCCAAGCTTAAGATAAGTATGGAACGTAGATTGATATATTGATTTTTTTTCATGTTGCTAATTTTTTAATTCCCTATATTAATGTGAACGTAAGTCATAATTTCCCATTCATTCCCATTATCGAATCCAACTGGACTTATTGTTGGTTCAGTTGAAAAAGCAGGTGCTGCATTGGGCAGATAGCGAGGGGAGAATTCATTCAAAGACCTCCATATGCCGCGTATGCCCACTTGGGTACTTGGTAAAATAAACCAGTCAGGTTTGCCAAGGGTGGTTGATATATCCAACATCAATTGCACGGGAAATGTCAAGTTGAAATCTCGATGATAGTCAAAAGGTCCCCAATCATTGATTTTTTGCTCATAGCGTAATTTGAAATTTTTATAGATCATTCGAATATCTCCGCCAAAACGTTGGATAAGCCTTTGGGAGTCGCCGTTGCCTTGTCCGTTGCCGTAGTAGAAATTACCGATGATACCTAAATCAGGGCCGATTTTTGAAACCATTCTTGAATGCACTTCCCACAGGTCCTGTGCCGGCGCGGAATTTGGAAAGGCAAAAAATTCCCTATTGGCATTAAACCCAATATGGGCATCCATGGTCGTAGGTAGATGACGATACACGAAGCCCAAGTTCATCGCAAACTTTGCGTCTTCCGATCTATCATTGTCCCATTCGTACATCCAGGTACCCGGAGTAGGATCATAAGTAATTAACAGTTCACCGGCCGTAGTCTCACGATTTGCACGCACTGAGAATGGATCATCAATGATATTCCGCAAGCGCCCAGGGCCTTGAACATCCTGGGGAATGGCATCCACTATGGGCTTTTGCCACATAAAGTTGGGCGCAAATTGAAAGTTGCCCATAGCAAACGTAAATCCAGAAAAAACGCTGGTCACATTACCACTACCGGTATCCCTGAGTTTCCAACCGGTAAAGGTGAGCGTCTGATCAGCACCACCATTGGCAATGAGGCCCATAGCCGAAGCTTGTCCGTACCAATTGAATTTACCCCCTTCATACGTAATTTTGGCCTTACCTCCCCAGTTGTCACTGGCCTGGATCCTATCCCTAAAAACAACATAATCCCCTGGGGTCCCAGTAACATCTTGAAAACCTATACCGTTTAATGGACTTCCTGCCCATAGACCTCCAAGTTCAACTCCGAACTTTCCAAATTCCCGCTCAACCGCTATTGAAGCCCTTTCTGTTGGCCATGGGGGAATGACACCACTACGCAGTTGGTTTACATCTAAAATCCTACGACCGTTTTCATCTAAAACCACATCAGTCTCGAAATCCCGATGATAGATACCGGTCACATCAAATTTGCCAATATGTTTCTTGTATTTAAAAAGCATCGTTGGGTTGGCACCCCACCATAATTGGGGCCCTATGGCCACCTTTAGGCCTTTCAAGGCACCTTTACCATCCAATTCGGCACCGAGGATCTCACCATTATAAATGTCTAGGTTGGGGCCATAATTGGCTTCAGGATAAAAACCAAAAAAATCACCTTCATAACCCCAGTGATAGTGACCGGTTCTATAAAATCCCCTTAAATCAAATTCTTTGGCATTCCATTCAAATTCCGCTTGATAGACCCTAATCCGATTTACGTCCGAAACGACTACGTCGCCCACATCGGTACTCACATCAATCGGCCGGGAGTTATTCTCATAAAATATCTCATTAATGGGGTTTTGGGCTACGTTGCCCACAACATTTACATTGACCTCAGCTCGCATATTGGGAGCTGGATTGCCCTCAACCCCTACAAAATAGGATTGCATATGATCAAATCCCAATTGATTGGGAAAGGTGTTGGGTTCATCTGGATTGGGACTATCAGGCGTTGTAATCAGGCTACCGCCCGTACTGAAGGTTGAAAATTTTGCCTGAAGATTACTGATTCGCAACAGACCGCTTTGTTCACCTTTTAAAGCCGCCTTATCCCCTCGAGCCTTAAGAACGGCATCCATGAGCTCAATGTTATTGAAGTGATTATCAATAAACCCTAAGTTTACTTCCTCTGCATAGGGATTCAACTGATGCGCCTCTTTTAAAGCGTAATAGGCCGCCCTTGGATAAAGTTCATAGAGTCCCCTTGGATCGGTTTGACCTTTAGCACATATACCAAACCATTCTTCGTTCATGTTATTGGCCCCTTCTTCAGCAAGGTCTCTGGAATATCCACCATTTGACCAGGAAGCATTATTGTCGTGTACGTCAGCATTTTTTCTATCATCAAAACCAAACTTCCACCAACCATCACTGAATTGAAAAGTGAACCCTCCAATGGAGTTCCCTACTTTTCCCATGCCGGCTGCATTTTCATAAATTTCTTTCCAGTTCCCTACCATATAGTATGCTTGGGAATATTGGTCTTCTTTATTTTCAACAGCATTAAAGGCATCCGCGCCGAACTCGGTAAACATCACTGGCATGTTGAGCTTATCCTTAACAACCTGGAACATATCTCCAAAGGAAACACCACGGTAAGTGTTGGTTCCGTAGATGTCTATATCTTTACACTCCTCGGCAACGATGTCAATAAAAAGTACATCGCCGTTACATATGGCTACGGGGTGTGAAGCATCCATTTCCTTCATCATTTTGGCGGCATCATTCATTAGCCTGTACATAGGCCTCCCTCGGCTTTCCCCGATAAATTCAATTCTACCTTCATCATCTGGGAAATCCTCTGTTTCGGCACCCGCCCAAAAAAGTCCGTAGTTGTTCTCATTACCCAATAAGTACATAAGAAGACCAGGGGTATTCTTATACCCTTCGACCAATTCCTTCATATCACTCATCAATAGGTCCACTGTTTTTGGGTCATCATAAATGGTAACTGGGGTCCAGACACCTTCTATGGTCAAGCCATACCTACCAAAAGAATGGTTCAACATGGTATAAATGCCATAGTTTTCATAGATATATCGAATCCATTTAGCAGGTACACCGGTATACTGTCGAATTACATTAACGCCCATATTTTTCAATAAGGACATTTCCGTATCAAGGCCTGCCTTAATAATGTCATCGGATTTGGTCCAAAAAGCGGCATTAACGGTATTCGTTCCAATTGGAATGTAGTCCCAGTTCATTCCGTTAATCATGAAATCCCTTCCATTAACGACCAACTTGGGTCCTTGTCCTTCATTTACCACCGTAACCTTATCAGCTTGTGCATAGGTGCCAGTTGCAATTAGGAAGAGAATTAATCTCAACAAATTTTTTTTCATAATCGTTTAGTTAAAGTTTGAAGTATGCCCTTGTGAAATTCGCCGACCATTAAATTGACCACGAAATGGAGTAATGGGAGAACTATCACAATTCTAGGCCCTTAAACTTATCTTAAAAGAATAGCAAATCCATAAAAAACACCCCTACAAAAAGTATACACCATAATTTTTGATGTGTAATTTTAACATATCATCAAAAAATTAATTTTTGTTGAACAGATACCTTAAAAAAGGTTAGAAACATGATCTTGGATCAAACAAAAAGAATTCTATAAAAAAGGTGTTGTTGAGGTAATGTTGAGGTCAACCTTAATTTTTGTATAGAAATTAAAGTTTCAAAATGTAGTTTGTTAGGTTATCATCATGGGAAAGGTTCATTTTTTTTCTCAAACGATACCGTTTTATCTCAACACTACGGGGTGAAATACTTAACAAAGGGGCTATCTCTTTAGAGGATAAATTGAGCCTTAAATAGGCACAAAGTCGAATGTCATTTGGGGTTAGTTTGGGATGGGCCTTCTTTAGCTTTTTTAGGAACTTACGATCTGCATTATTGAAAGCTTCCTTGAACAACTCCCAATCATCATTCTTCTTGAGGTTTTTATCAATAATGGTTACAATAGGTTTTATAAAATCTTGCTTATCCGGATTGGACATCAATTCTTCTTTCACCTTTGTCAGTAGTTCATTCTTCCTAATAATACTCAAAGTGGAAGCAGCTAGCTCATTGCTTTTACTCTTAAACTCCTGACGCAATTGTTCATTTTTGATTTTTATAATTTCTTTTTCATTCTGCGCTTTCGTCAATTCCATTTGTCTTTTGTTCTGGGCAATTAATTGATTTTGGCGTTTTTGATAGTATTTGCGATAGGAACTGTGAATGAAAAATGATCCGATTAATCCTAATAAGAAGTACGCTACAATGGCCATGGTTGATTGATACCAAGGCTTTTCAATTTGAAAGGAAAAACTTGCTACATCATCAGAAATGCTGTTTCCAACCTTGGCCCGAACGTTAAAAACATATTGACCATGTGGTAAATTTTCAAAGGTTACGGATGCATTGTTGGACCATTCACTCCAAGTAGGATACATACCGGAAAGCTGATATTGATATTTAGGTACATTGAATTTATCAAAAGAGGTGGTGTAAAAGGAAAAGCCCATATTATTCTCCGCTGGCTCCAATTTTTGATTTCCCTCCAAATCCAAAAACTTTTCCAATTGTCCTGGACGATCCTTTGCCATTATACGTGCAGAAGCCAAATGAATTTTATTTTCATTTTGCGCTATGTCAGACAAATCCATTATGATATATCCTGAACTGGTGCCAATGAGATACTCTTCATTTTTAAGGCGCGAAATAATTTCATAGCCATCTAAGCCCTCCCTGGTAATCCAATCGATTGCAATCTTCTCATTGATAAAGGTCTCATCCAATTTACCCCGGTAGACCCTACTGATGTGGTTTTTTGAAAATAACCAAAGGAAATCATTTTGTTCATCAACTACCATTTTTCCCGAGATGAACGTATTTTCGGGATTAATAGCGCTTAAGACACTATCCAATTTAAATCGGCCATCGATGGTATTGTATTTTAAAATCCCATTCTTAAAGGCATAGAAAACTTCGTCATTAAATTTTGCAAGACCTGAGTTGAATCCAGGCTGAAATGCATCTAGTTCCAATTGATCCACTTCGGAAAAAGTAGCGTCTACGGTAATTCTGAAAACACCTTTGTATTCGTGATTGACGAATAGTTTCCCATTCTGTAGCTCGAAGTATCTTGATGAATTATTAAAGCCTTCTATCTTGTTACGTATTGCCCATCTTCCATTTTCGTTTTCTAACACATATAAACCATCGTAGTTACCTTGAAGCAACAAATTTGGACGGTCATCAATTTTTCCTATTTTCCAGGTTCCAGGTACTTCTGCGATTTTCGTCGCAGTACCTTCCTCTAATACAAATGTGCCCGAGTGATGTCCACAAAACAATGTATTGTTTATTGAATTTAAAGACCATACCTGGCCTTGTGTTCCTTCAATCAGTTGCAATTCCTGTACCTTCTCCCTATTGCGATAGTACAGTCCCTGATTGGTACCTAAATACAAATACCCGTCCTTTTGAACCGCAGCATATACGCTTCCTATGGCTCCTTCATTATCATTATAAACCTTGTACGGTGAATTCAAGTTGATAAGGCTAATCCCATTATCCAGACCTAACCAAATATTGTTATCCACATCTTCATGAATGGATAAAACGGTGTTGTTCAAAAGTCCATTGCGGCGGTTAAAGACCAAATCCGTATTGCCCTTACTATCCATGACCAAAACCCCATTGGATACGGTGCCTAGTACAAATCCTTTATCTCTTAATTGTATAGCACTATATATACTATTCTGTACCAGTATATTTTCTGATGGAATGTTCCATTTTTCCAATACATCCCCTATAATTTTATAAAAGCCATTTTCACGGGTCAGTATCAACAATTTACCTTTGTCTGAAAATACATTGATAATCTCGTCACGTTTTAGTACTTCATCAGAATTTATGAGTGCTTTTTTGCCCCCTATTATTTGAAATAATCCCTCATTATTGGCATGGGCGAAAACACCATTATCTGTAATAAAAATTCTGGGGAATGAAGATTCCAAACTCAAAAAATCGAAGGATTCCGTTTTTAGATCATAGCTATAAATTCGCTTTTTTGATTGAAAAAAGACCTTGCCTTCTATTGAAACAATACTCCAGAACTCTTCATCCTCCAAAAGTCTGTCTTGGATTTTATCCGACAAGGAATAATAGTTGAGATTGCCAAACCCATTTTTCTCCCAATAGCCAAATTCCCGGTAACAACCCGTATAAATTCGCCTTCCAGAAACGGTAACGGATCTAATTATGGTTTGGTTGGGTGATGGAAAAAGACGCCAACTTGCACCATTGTACTCCAAAAGCCCACTATTATTTGCTAAATAGATCAGTCTTCCTTCAGATTGGGAGATACCCCAATTCTGGTTTTCCGCACCAAATTCATGGGGAGCAAAATTTCGTATCGGGGGTAGTTCTTGAGCATGCAGTATGGAAACACCAATCAAGGAGATCAACGCAATTAGTTTATATCGCCCTATTTTCAAAAAGTACCTCATCGCTCCACTTAAGTTAACTCATTTAAATTAATTGGAAATAGGCAAAAGGATAGGACGAATTTGAAAAAGCATATCATATGACCAATGAAAAAAGACCGGCAAAGCCGGTCTTCCTATAAATACTTAAAAATCATTTACTGATACATCCTAATATAATCAACCTCCATAGTGGATTCCATAAAATTTGAATCTACATTCCCGCCAAAGGTACCGCCCATAGCTACATTCAAAATGAAGAAGAAGTCTTTATTAAATGGTAAACTTCCATCATTGCTAACGGTATGGTAAACAATACCATCAACAGCGAATTTGATCTCGGTCTCGGTCCACTCCATCTCATAAACATGGAATTCGTCCGAAGCCCCCACAACCAATGTTGAACCGGTCCTGGCATTTCCACCAAAATTGTTTGGGTCATGCGTGGAAGCGAAAACAATATCCTGCTGGTTCCCTACATGTTCCATAATATCCATTTCACCAGCTGCAGGCCAAGGATTGGTCAAATAATCGCCCCCTAACATCCAAATTGCTGGCCAAGTCCCTCCTCCGGTCGGGAGTTTTGCCCTAGCCTCTACCCTTCCATACGTAAACTCATGAAGACCCTCCGTTTTAATTCGCGCAGAAGTATAGGCAGATCCAGCAGAGCCTGTACTTCCAAAATCGAAGAATATCACTACTCGGTCATAGGTAAAGTCGGGAGCCCCACTAAAATCATAAACCAATTCTTCCCATGTATTCGCAACAGTAGTGGTTAGGTCTACCTCAAAAGCCTCGTCTGCATCGGCAGTGTTTTCCAATTTTAGTTTTACCAAGGTTCCTACGGTAGGGGACCATGTTTTAACCCTAATTTGATTGGTTGTAGATAGATCCAATGGGGCTGAAACATCAAAAGAGGTACCCGCAAAAGTTTCAGAACCTATAGGCTTGGTAAATCTAGCAACCGTCGTACTTGTATTTATACCCGTTGCATCTGGATTGTCCAACACTTCGGAAAAAGCTCCACCGAAGTTGTTCAATGAAGGGGGCGTGCCTTCAAAATCCTGCACCGATGTCTGGGTGGTATTTCCAGCATCCGTCAATTGAAAATCGTCAAAATAATAAATACCTGCCGTACTGACTCCTTCGGAGCGGGCCGTAATCCTCAAATTCCCATCCTCTACGATAACGTTAGCCGGGTCACTAGTATAACTTTGAAGTTCTTGATTGCCCCAACCATTATCACCATTACCTAAATCAAATGTCCAATTTGCGGGGTCCGGTGCACCGTTGGTATCAAATTCGTCCGACCATACCAAACTCGTAAAAATCGTTTCCAAGGGGTCTCCTCCACCTGTAATACCTTCTGGCACAAAGGTGCTGTACCATGCTAAAGGATCATCGCCATTAAAAGGTTGGCTGATACCGCGCACCACCAGTCGATCATCGGTCAGTTCAGTAATTTGATATTGTCCAGGAATTACTGCCCAATAGCTTAAGAAACTTTCTCCTATATCCAAGGTCTGCGTTCCATCTGCATTATTTACAACATTAAATTCGGTCTGAAAGACCGCTTGATCGGTAATATCCCTGCATTCATCCACAAATTGTTCCGGAGTGGCATCAGCAAAGAACCTATTGACTTCTGTCCAATTGATAAATACCTCATTGTTGGCTCCTGGTTCCAGGGTGTACGTAAAGTTATCATTATCGTCATAGCTAAAGACCAAAACATCATCATAAAGGCAAGGATTTAATGAGTTGGGCGTAGCGCTAAAAAACTCTGGGAAATCATTGGTTGTTGGGCCAACACCCAAATGCCCCCCAAGGGTTTGTGCCCATACCCAACGTTTTTCCCCATCTCCGGCAAGTTTTTGTAAAACATCCTGGTCTATACCAGGCAAAACTTCCACATTCACAGTAATGGTAGTACTAATGTTCCCGCCTCCAAGGCCGAAGGCAGTAACCGTAATGTCGTAGGAAGCCTGACCTACCTGCGTGTATTGATAAGAAGCGGTCTCCCCTGGCGCTACAACAACGGCATCCGCACCAGCCTCAAAATCGACAACAAAGCTGATTGCATTTTCGGCGGAAGGTGTAATTTCCACCAATCCGGAACCATCGGTCGAAACAGTAGCGTCTGCCGTCAAATTTTGGGGCAAATCACCTTGTGTAGCGATATCATCGTCATCCTTGCAGGATAAGAGGACTGCAAATGAGCCAAATACCAGCAATACCAAATAGGGAATATTCTTTTTCATTTTAAAATAGAAGTTTGGTTAGAAGTCCTTTTCAGTTTGTTGAACGTTTCCCTAATTTTTTGGAATAAATTAGCGATAGGGTTAAACAAATACAATTTTATGAAGAAATATAGCGACAAATTCGCAAAAAAAAGATAGATTTTCTAAGGATAAGACAAAATATTGAATCATACCCAGGAAAGGTCCTTTATTTTTAAAAGTGGAATTTAAACGATTTCTGCACTCAAGCCTGCCTGCAAAAGCTTCGAGCAACGTGGTTTTAAATCGTCATATTCTCCTGTCTTAACGGTGCACTTGCCATTGTAGTGGACGATTAAGGAACATTGCTCTGCCTGCTCAGGAGTATGCTCGCAGACATCCATAAGGGTGTTGATGACATGGTCAAAAGTATTGACGTCATCATTGAAAAGGACGATTTCATTCTGCTTTACGACTTCCTCTTCCAGTAAAAGGGCTTCCGATATTTTTTCCTTTACTCCCATTACAAGTAACCTCCACCCCTAATGTACATATTTTGCAGCAACCCAATTGTTCTTTTCTAGATTTTTTTCAAATTGAAGATCATGTGATATACATTTTGAGGAAATCATATCTAAATCCTTCAAATAGAACCCACTGAGTAATAAAAGTCCGCTTTGGTTAAGACAAGAAGAGTAGATTGGAATATCTTTTAAAAGAATATTTCGATTGATATTGGCGATGATAACATCATACTTTCGTTGTTTCAAAATTGAAGCATCCCCCAACTCCACATTAATATCTACACACTTGTTCTTTTGCATATTCTCTATGGTGTTTTCCACACACCATTCATCAATATCAATAGCATCTATCTGCGTAGCCCCGAGCATTTCGGTCAAGATACCCAAAACCCCAGTGCCACAACCCATATCCAACACCTTTTTCCCTTTTAGGTCTTCTTCCAACAACAATTTGAGCATCATGTAAGTCGTTTCGTGATGACCTGTACCAAAACTCATTTTAGGCGCTATGATAATTTCAAAAGGAACCTTTTTTTCTTGATGAAAAGGGGCTCTAACGCGGCAATTATTACTAATCTCAATAGGTTTAAAATTCTTCTCCCACTCCTCATTCCAATTTTGAGGTTCAATTTCTTTTGACGTCCAGCTAATTTGAAAATCTGAATTTTGAAGGATAAAAAGCTCATCCAATGAAGGGTTGGACCATTGCTCAGAAAGAATATAGGCCAAAAGGCCGTTTTGTACTTCTACAAAGCTGTCAAAACCTAATTCCCCCAGCTCTGCGATTAATATTTCACGAGCGGGTTCCACAGGGGAAATTGAAAAGCTATATTCTAAATAGTTCAAAATAGGACGCCTAGGATTACCGACTTTGGAGGTAGTATCAGGGATTAAATGGCTCGTATGATAGCTGTAAAATCATCACATTTTAATGACGCTCCTCCAATAAGCCCACCGTCAACATCAGGCTTTGAAAAAATTTCCGCTGCATTTCCAGGTTTTACACTACCTCCATATAAAATGGTTACCTCCTCGGCCACCTCTGCACCATAAGCTGCTTCAATAGTTTTTCTAATAAAGGCATGCATCTCTTGCGCCTGCGCTGGTGTAGCCGTTTCCCCAGTTCCAATGGCCCAAACCGGTTCATAGGCTAAAATGATGTTTTTCCAGTGCTCCTGGCCCAAATGGAAAATGGCATTTTTTAATTGACTTTCAACAACATCAAAATGATTATCCTTCTTTCGATCTTCCAATTCCTCACCAAAACAAAAGATAACACGCATATTCCTAGCCAATGCGGCATCGACTTTTTTCGTTAAAAGCGCATCGTCCTCATCAAAATAGGCGCGCCTTTCAGAATGTCCTAAAATCACGATGTCTATCCCAATATTTTGCAACATATCGGCTGAAATTTCTCCGGTATAGGCGCCATTTTCGGCAAAGTGCATGTTCTGCGCCGCTACTTGAATCACGGAACCCTGTAGTTGACGGACCGAACTGGGAAGGTTTACAAAAGTGGGTGCTACAATAACCTCCGCCTCGGTATCCGGAAGTTTAGCTGAAAGTTCGGAAAGCAAGGCTTCCGTCTCCTCCAAGTTTTTATTCATTTTCCAATTTCCAGCAACTATTTGGGTTCTCATTTTGGTGTTATTAAGATTATACTATTATTTATGTATGGCTTTATTGAGGTGCATTCTTTAAATTCTCAATTTCTTCAATACTGTAATTTTTAAATTGAAAATCCTCCCCAAATAAACGTTTTCCATTTTCCTCTACGGAAAGTTCAAAACCTGCTTCCTTTCTTAAAATATTTACGGAATCAGGGTTTTTTATAGGCCATATAAATGAAATGGCATTTGGCGTATTGATAAAATAAGAGGAACCCTGAGTGCCATATATTTGAGGGGTATTTCGCTGCATCAAATAACGATCCAACATCATGGCATACAACCTAAAGGGAAGTTCCTTTCTTTTGGCGGCTAACTCGATGGTATCAATGTACTTTTCAATTTTGTTGGAATGTTGAATGACATACCATGCCGTTTCTCCCGTTTTAGGACCAACCATACTCCTACCTGGATATCCCCGGGCACGTATTATCTTCTCTACAAATTTCATATTACTGCTATCCAGTTCCATCTGCTTTCCCCAATTATCGAAATCATGAGCTGCTCGATACTTCTGGTCCAAAACCATGACACTATCCAATTGTTTTTTAAGACCCGTATCAAATTTCATAGCATTTGGATGGTAAAATACCCCGTTTTCGGGGTCTTTAAACTTCAAGGCTGCAAAATCATTATGATGTGTCTTTTGTAGGATTGTCCCTTTTTCCAAAACCAATATAGCGGGGTTGGAACGCACTATGGTCTTTAGGGTAGTCATATCCGTAAAGTAAAAGTCAAAATTCAGATTATACTCCTTGATAATGGCATTGCTTTCGTTATCTCCTGAGGCAGACATCCCAATGACCTTATACCCCTTTCGTAAAGCGTGATCTGTGTAGGTTTTTACTTTTGAAAAGGCATCCAGGTTACTCTTTGCCAAATCATAGGCAATGACCATGACCAATTTTGGCACGTTCAGCATATGTTCAGTGAAATCACCTCCGTCTTTTTCAATGGTAAAATCATGAATAGGTGGTTCATAGCCCTCTTGAACCACTTTGGTTTCCACCCCAATAAATTCGCCGGCAACATCCGGATAGCCCCCATCGGTCACAAAAACCTTTTCTTCCCCATTGACATTGAATTTCCAAGCAAACTCCTGAATGGGTTTAGGGGCGTCTTCAGGTACGGTCATTCCGTCGGTAATATTCAGCCCTATTTTGTAAGGTCTAAAGTCAACGGAGGGTAAATGGTTGAGTACATGATTGCAAAATGCAATACAAAGTACCGTGGCCACTCCAACAATAGTCCAATTGAGGATTGTTGAAAATAGTGGTTTTATAAATTTTAGTCCTTTTACTAAAATCAGTATCAATACCAAAAGCACCATATCCTTTGTAAACGACTCCCATGGGGTGAGTTTAATGGCATCACCAAAGCAGCCACAATCAGTAACTTTATTGTAATACGCAGAATAAAAGGTTAAAAAAGTAAAGAAAACAATCATGGCCAAAAGGCTCCATACCGTAAACTTTGGTTTAAATCCTACCAGGAGCAGTACCCCAAGCAAGACCTCAACGATGACCACCAAGATGGAAATAGCAAGGGCATAGGGTTCAAAAAAAGGTACATCCAATACAGCAGCACTAAAATATTCTTCCAGTTTAAAGGAGAAACCAACGGGATCATTCAGCTTTATAAGTCCACTGATTATGAACAGGACTCCAACAAATACCCTTGAAAACGCTACTAAATATCTCATATTGTAAATTCCAAAATCCAAGCACCAAATACCAAAACTATTCCAATTTATTAATGATTGTAGATAAAATTTTTCTTAACTCTTCTGATTCTCTTATTAGACCTTCAATCTGAGGATCGTCGGGATTACATTCAAAAAGAAGACGAAGCCAGTATTTTGATTCTTTTGCTTCTTTTCTTGCAATTTTTAATCTGAGTTTTAAATCTTTATCTCCCAAC
>JBCBZA010000117.1:0-12448 GCA_039815575.1 Bacteroidota bacterium
CTCGAATCGACGATTTCGGGTTCCATTTTGAGCTCGTTGGGCATCGAGTAGCTCTCCAAGTCGAAGTAGCCCTCGCTGAAGTAACTCCAGTTGCCGCGGGTCTTGATTTTGCCATATATCGTTTGACCCAATTTCTGGAATGTCGAACCTAGAACAAGTCATTGAATTTCAAGGAAATTGGGCGTTTGATGCAGCCACCAACCAATTCCTATTGGCCATTTACACCTTCTCGCTGACCGACAGTATCTCTGGAGAAACTTTTCAGGACTATCCCGTGGGCGAGGCTGTTGTGGAGCTTTTTGAGAATGTGGACCTCAGCGGTGACCTGCTCAAATTGAAATATGACGATGGAATTGAAGGAAATTCTGATTTCGGAAATAACGCGGCCATCAAAGTCTATGAGCGGCAATAACCATTGCATATAAAAGCAGTTTTATTTAGTTAGTTAATTAAGTAGGTATAGGCCAAACCTGATTTTCAGGTTTGGCAACCTTACCAACCCAACAAACCCAGTTCAGATGAAAACCAAATTCTTAGTACTATTTATTTCAATAGCCTTTTTTTCCTCCTGTTCTGATGATGAGGATGGGGAAAATGTTTTTGATGGGTCTACATCCAGCTTACAAGACCTCTTTAGTGATGAGGTGGTCCAAGCGCTAAACGACTTAAATTTTTCAATCAATGAAGGGACCAATCCTCCTAATTTGGAGGGTACTTTTTTTATCAGTCAAGTGATACTAACGGACACCAATGTTGAGTCGGATAATATTGGTTCGCGTTTTTTTGACCAACGCTATACCTTCTTCGATCAGAATAATTCAAATAATACCATTGATTTTGATGGTGAGCAATTGAATATTGACGGCTCCCTGGAAAGTACGCTTCAAGGAACGGGATCTTTTATATCCGGTTCGGACAACAGCTTCAGTATTTTCCTGGTGGTGCTTGATGAAAATATTGAAAGTGGAGCCCAAGCTGAAATCGCCTACTCCATTTCGGGCACCATTACTTCTGAGGGCATCGCCAATTTTGAGGTAGCCATCATTATGCTGGATAACATGGGTAACCCTACTGGAGAATTTATAGATAACGGCCTTGGAAGACGCTTTTTGGATAGCGATGGATTTTCAGAATTGCTTTCTGACCCCTCTGCCATTGACTATAAAGTACGTTCGGAAAAGAGCGAAATGTCAACTCTAGAAGCTATTAATTAAACTCAAACACTATTGGAAATGAAAAAAATTACTCTTTTTAGTATCTGCCTTTTTGGCTTAATTACAATGGCACACGCCCAAAACATTATAACCGTGGATAATTCTCCTGGAAGTGCGGCGCAATTCAGTGACCTGCAAAGTGCCATTTCACAGGCACAGAATGGAGACATCATTTATGTTCATCCTTCCGAGACCAACTATGGAAATATAAACATAGACAAACCGCTGACATTAATTGGATTTTCGCATAGTTCGCCGGATAAGGAAACGCTCATTACCGATTTGGTCTTTGGTCCTTTGGCATCCAATGTTACTATTAGGGGTATACATTTAACTGATGACTTGATTATCAGCAATACTGGCGTAACCCTTGAAAATATAGTATTGGAAAACAATCGGCTGGATGATTCCCTAACCTTTGGCGGCGGAGGTGTCAATAACATTACAGTACGTGGAAATATTATAGACACTTTTGGCTTTGGATCAACAGCTAACAGTACGTTTACCAATGCCCTTATTACGAACAATATTGTTTTCGGCGGAGTCAATGTTCTTTTTCACGAATCCACGACGATAAAAAATAATATTTTCCTTACCGCAGATGTATTCAATGGCCGTGATGAAACCGGAAATATTGAGGTACAAAACTGCATTTTTATTGGTAACACGAGTGGAACGGCCAACTTTAACGATGATGGTATCCTTTTCCAAAACTGTTTGGCATTCAATATCGGTTCGGGAAATGCCACGCCTCTTGTGGGTACCGATAATTTAGAAAATATCGACCCCCTCTTTGTAGAAGATAACGATAACGTAATTTTTGAAGCCACTATCGATGACTACAACTTGCAACAAGGTTCCATTGCTCGCGGTGCTGGAATCAGCGGAGAAGATTTAGGTTTATTTGATGGCAGCGGTTTTGTTTTTGACAATTTTGGTTTTACCAATGGCATTCCTACCGTTAACATACAGGCCATAAGCACATCGGTAGCCCCTGGTCAAAGCCTAAATGTTATTATCAATACCTCTAACCAATAAACGTTATGAAGAAGGTATTGATGATTTGCCTTCTGCTTTTTGGCGGATGGGCAACGGCACAGAGTATAGGTGCTGCAGAATATTTTATCGATGGTCCTGATCCCGGTATTGGGAATGCCACTCCCCTAACGGTCAATACCAATTCCGGTGAATTGACACAAGAATTTTCGATTCCCACAACGGGACTTGGAGAAGGATTCCACAGCCTCTATGTAAGGACCCAAGTATCAGGGGGGAGCTGGGGTCTCTATGACCGATCCCTATTTTTTATTGCTTCCATTGCGGATGCAAGTCAAAATATCGCTGTAGCAGAGTACTTTTTTGATCAAGATCCTGGTATTGGCAATGGAACCATCTTAGCCCTGGAGGCCAACACTGGTGAGCTGACGCAAACCTTTGTAATTCCCACAACCGGTTTGGAGGAGGGGTTTCATAGTTTTTATCTCCGAACCCAAAATTCTGATGGTAGCTGGAGTCTTTACGATCGATCACTATTCTTCATTGCCAATTTTGCCAATGAAAATGAACCCATTACGGCTGCAGAATACTTCTTTGATGGACCCGATCCAGGGGTGGGTAACGGAATCGCCTTGGCCTTGGATGAAAATATGGGTGACCTTACCCAATCCCTGGCTATACCCACAACAGGACTTGCAGCGGGTTCCCATACCGTATACATCAGGGTCAGGAATGAAAGTGGAATGTGGAGCCTTTATGACAGCGCTTCATTTACTATTGACCCAAGTGCTATAGACAATACAGTATCCGTGGTGGACAACATACTCACTGCCAATTTTAATGCAACTGGAGCCGTTTATCAATGGTTGGATTGCAACAACGCCAACACCTTGATTGTAGGCGCAACCAATAGAAGTTTCACAGCAACGGTGAGTGGAAGCTATGCTGTCCAAATTACGTTCAACGGCCAAACCGTACTTTCTGACTGTATTGCCGTTACTGTTGTTAACCCCAATGATGACGATGGTGATGGTGTGGACAATGATATGGACAATTGTCCCAATACCCCCAATGCCAATCAGGCCGATGCAGATAATGACGGCATAGGTGATGTTTGCGATGATGATGCCGATAACGATGGAGTGCCCGATGCAGATGATCTTTGCCCAAATACCCCAATAGGAGCTACCGTCGATTTTGACGGCTGCGAAGTATTCTCTCTACCCTCATCAAATTTCTCCGTAAAAGCTACCGGTGAAAGCTGTATTGAAAACAATGACGGGCAAATTGAAGTTACAGCCATGGCATCCCTTAACTATTTGGCCACATTGCGAGGAGGTGATATGGATGAAACTGTTTCCTTTACGCAGGACCTTCTCTTGAACAACTTGGCTTCGGGCAGCTATGAACTGTGTATAACGATAGCTGGGCAAGATGGGTACGAGCTTTGTTTTGACCTGACCGTTGAAGAACCAGAGCCCTTATCGGCAAGTTCTAAGGTAGCCCCGGATGGAAAGGCCATAACCCTGAATATGGTGGGCAGTTCCACCTATTTTATAGAACTCAACGGGGAGTCCTTTAGGACCAATGAGAGCAGTATAACCCTCCCTTTGAACAAGGTGGAAAATACTATTAGTGTCACTGGAGACCGTGGTTGTCAGGGCAAATTTGAAGAGGTCATTGTGATTTCGGAATCCATGGCAGCCTATCCAAATCCCGTTGTCCAGGAAGCAGTGACCTTATTTTTGGGTTCAAGGGACGAATTTGAAACTGTTGCTGTGTCCCTTCATTCCCTGTCGGGTACCATGCTCCTTCAAAAGCAAATGGAGGTTCAAGACGGCCAAATACGAATAGCAGTGGATAATTTGCCTGCCGGGGTCTATATCATCAATGTTTCGCACAAAACCTTACTGTTCAACCATAAAATAATTAAGCGATGAAAAGAAAATATTTTTTGCCCATACTTTTGATATCTGTCTTTGTCATTGCGGCCTGTAGTGGTTCCGATAGCGGAGGCAATGATGACGGTCCTACGCCACCACCCACTGGGGGAAATGATGACGATCCCATGGTCGTTCCCGATCCCGCTTCGGCTAACTTAATTTTTCCTGAAGATGATACGGAATGTAATGAGGGGGAACCTCTAAGTGAAACCGAAAGCACCGTTACTTTTCGTTGGAACATGTCTGCCAATACAGATAGTTATACGGTATCCCTTACCAATTTGAGCAATGGACAGTCGTTTAACACAGTAGCCAATGCCAATGAAGCGCCGATAACCATTTTAAGGGGCACCCCCTATGAATGGTCGGTTACCTCTAGAGCCAATGGCACCAATGTTACGGCACAAAGTGCTGTCTTTCGATTTTATAACGAAGGTCCGGGTGTTGAGAACTACGCACCATTCCCAGCGGAGGCCATAAATCCAACCCGAGGTTCCACCTTGTCTTCCAATACCAGTTCGGTACTATTGGAATGGTCCGCTTCTGATGTTGACGGGGATATCGAAAACTACCAGGTTTTCTTTGGCGTGCAAGGAAATAGCGTATCCCTTGGAACCACCTTGGACACCAGTATGGAAGTAAACGTTACTGCCGGCACCACCTATGAATGGTCCATTGTAGTAATAGATAGTCAAGAGAATACATCCACTTCAGAGACATTTTTGTTTCGGGTGGATGGGTAACGGTCGTTGACCGTGAATCACGGAAGAGGTCGCTTGGGGGAGCGGCCTCTTTTTTTAAAACCACAAACTATGAAAACTGATTTTATGAATTTTAACCGTCTATTGGCTGTACTTTTAATAGGTATAGCGATTTCGTGTTCCAGTGAAAATGAAGAGCCTATGGTCCCAAATGATCCCGATCAAATGGAAGAAATGGATTCGGATGATGATACATCCGATTCTCCTGAGGACAGTGACCAAGATAATGATGGCATTCCTGACGATGAGGATATTGATAAGGATGGCGATGGATTAATAGAAATAGCTTCGATTAACGCCCTTAATGAAATTAGAAATGACCTATCTGCTTCTGGAAGAAGCTTAAGATTGGGGAAAAATGATTTTATCGGTTTTGAATTGACCCAAGACCTCGATTTTCAGAATCCTAACGATTATGATGACCCAACACTTTTGGAAGCGTACACTTCTGGTAATGGCTGGGAACCACTGGGAACAACAGAGTTTGACGAAAACGGTTCACTTACAACCGAAAATAGATTCCAAGAAGTTTTTGAGGGGAATGGATTCACTATTCGAAATTTGTATATCAACCGTCCTGAACAAAGCTATTTGGGGCTTTTTGGGGCAACCACACTTGATGCGGATATCAGAAATCTCACCTTGGAATCAATCGAAATCACGGGTGAGCTTATCATCGGCGGCATAGTCGGCTTAGGGGCAGGAAATTTTGAAAATTGCACCGTATCAGGAACTGTTACCGGTACTTCAAATGGCCAAGCCATGATAGGTCTATTAATTGGCAGATATGAAGGCGGAAATATTACCAGTTGCAATACGTCTGGAATGGTGATGGCCAATGAAGCGATATTTGCCGGTGGTCTTTTTGGAAGATTGGTCATAGACCCGTTTCTTCAAAATGATGCCTTGGTCACCAGTTGTTATTCAGATGCTACAGTAACTGGAGAACAGCGAGTTGGAGGTTTATTGGGGGGATTTTCATTGGAAGATGCCATAACCTCAACCATAGAGATCCGAAATTCCTATGCCACTGGAAACGTAAGTGGCGAAAACAGTGTTGGAGGTCTTATTGGGAGCACCTTGGGAAGCACTATTAGTAGTTGTTATGCCACCGGAGATATAACCAATACAGGAAATAGTGAGTTTGATGGGGATTCCGGAGGCTTACTAGGTTTTGCTTTCAACGCTACTGTTTCTTCGTGCTATGCTACTGGAAATGTTACTGGCAATCCCACTGGAAGTTGTAAAGGTGGTTTGGCAGGTTTTGTCTTTGATGTAACTATAAATACCTCTTTTAGTACGGGAAGCATACAAGGCAATACCTTTGAGATAGGAGGACTTACGGGACGTTGCCAAGCCAGTTCTCCCTCCATAATTCCAAGCACGAACTATTGGGACTTGGAAACAAGTAGTATCCCATTCTCCAGGGGAGAGGCCCAAGGACTGACCACTGCAGAACTTCAGTCTCCCATTGATGCCTCAGGGATCTATGGGACTTGGGATCCTATGGTTTGGGATTTTGGAAACAACAATCAATATCCTATTTTACGAAATATGCCCTATGGAGAGGAAAATCAGCGATAACCGTTAATTAACTTAAGTGAAAAAACTTGAGATAAATTTTAAAAAACAATCCCTCATCTTTCGGCGGTCATAAGATCAATTATCTAAAAATCTTGGGGTTGTAAGTTCTAAAGAATTGGAAATCCATTTGTTATCGAAGCTATAATACTACCATAACCATAGTAATTTATGAAAGGATTTACAGCTCTAGACATTATAGAAACTTAAGGTTTCTCAGGGAAAAGCAGCTATTTCCACAATTCAAGGAAAGCGGAAACAAGGACTTTATTTTGCCATACGCTTACAAAAAGACACTCATTGTGTCATCATCTTTGAGCAATAATAATTTATTGGGATCGAGGAGAACTTTAGATACTTTTTGGGGAAACGTAAAGATTTGACCAAGCTTTGGGACATCACAATTCTGCAAAGGTTCCAGAGCGATAAGCCTCCCATTTTCATCATAAAATCCAATCTCAACAAGTCCGTTTGGAACGGGAACGGCCTCATTGGACCCCCTTCTTCTTTGGGAAACCTTCAATTGAACCGCTATTTCAAAATCTGCTCCATGGCTTCGCTGTTCTACCTCAAAGGTTTTTATGGTATGTCTTGTGTTCGTTTTAAAATAATCATTAAGGATATACCTTAAATGATAAGGGACCCTTTCTTCCAAATGTTCTATGAGAGCGGTAGAGGTAGGGTAGTTATTTCCTTTGTAACATTCAAAAAATTCCTTTAGTGCGCACAATAAGTTGTCATGGCCCCATTTGTACCCCAAAGTATTGAATGCTATGGTACCCTTACCATAGGTAAGGTACTGCTGTTCTGGCAAGGCAATCATCAATGGAGGTTCTTCCATGTCCTCACGTACACTCCCTTCCCAATACCTTTGATGCTGTTTTCTCAAGAACCGTAGTGCACTTTGTACGCCAAATCGTTGCTCATAAATTCTGAGAGAAAGGTATTCCGTTATACTTTCGGTCAAAATGGTCGCACCTTTGGCATTCGCCGGACTTAACAATTCTCCAAACCAATGATGTGTCGTTTCATGGGCAATGACATAAAAAGCGAGATTTATCTTCCCTTCAGATATTTTAGAATTGGCAATAAACCGCATTTCCGAAGTTGGAATAATATTGCCTATAAGGGTAGCAAATGTCCCTTGTGTCATTGGAAATTCTACGATTGAAAAGTTTTGATGGATCGGAGTTCCAAAATGTTCTGTATTAAAATTCACAGCTGCATAAAAGCCATCTTTCATATCTTCAAGATTAAAGCTGTGCTCCTTTCCATAAAAAATATCGAGCCACATGTTATCCTCAAAAAATCTCTTCTGCTCATATTCCCCAGAGTGAAAGCTTAGGGAATTCCGGATAACGTCTACTGTTTCAAATGTAAAATACCTTCTGCCGTTATCTATCCATGTTTTTTTTAGTTGTCCTGGGGCAACAGCAATTTGATCAACATCCGTACCAATCGTGGTTTTAACATGTACCAAATCTGCACCTTGTCCGTGATAGCTATTTCCTGTGGACAAAGCCCCTTCCGGCACATCCATATCCCCATCTAAAAAGTATCCAAAACGAGGGAAAATATTGTTTCTTATAAAAGTTCCGTTTTTTAGCACCTTCGAGGTATTTTGGAATATAGAAATCGGTGCGTTCCCTAAGCTAAACTCCAATTCCATAACATCCTTTGGCTGCAAGGGTTTTTCCAAAACATATACCCAAAAATCCACATATTCATCCCTGTCAATGACCTTATGTGGTCTTTTAATGACCAAAGTTGATGTCTCGTTAAATCCATTTTTAACCAACAAAGTATCTATAGGATGTTCCGTGTTGTTTTGTATCAAATAATTTCCATCAATAATCATTCTTTGATCCTTGGGAAAAAGTTGCACATCCAATTCTATATGGGTGATACTGGGTTGCCCTTTAATCGAACCGTATTTTTCAAAATTGGCCTCAAATTCTTGGAAAAGTCTTTCTTCTTCTTCCACACTGAACTCCCTTTTGGATTCTTCAAAAAAGATGGTAAGTCCTGTCAAAAAAACACCAAGACCTAATAGCACAAAAAGAATCCTAACAGGCCGACCAAACCTCTGGAATGCAATTTTTATGCGTTCCCCAAAAGTAAAAGTGAATCCTCTTCTGTAAAATAAAAAACAAAGGCATAGTGCTACCAAGGAAATCAAAAACCAAAAGAGTTTCACCAAAAAATAAGGAACTAAAACCCCATTAAATCCCGATATATCGGAATACAACAAGGGTTCTGAAAAATTAAATAAAAGGAGATTTGAGGTTATTCCCATTTGTGCCAGGCCAGAAGTCCCCAACCAACCTAAAAGCAATACGAAGATTCCCAAGTATAGACTGTCTGTAAAAATGTGAATGGCCACGGATACAAATGCCCATATCACCAAAGTAATGTACTGTATGACAAAAAGATTGAGAACATACAATGGTAATTCTAAATTGAAATAACCGTTGTACAACTGAATTAAAACTCCAGCTACCAACATAACCAATAACAATACCAATTGCATTTTTAGAATGGCCAGTACTTTTCCCATGAACCTGGATACAAGGGGAAGACCCGTGGTATCAATTAAAAAGTGAACGCCGCAACTGCGTTCCCTGAATACCAGCATTCCGGAATAGATAAAGGTCAAAAGCATAATTATTGTGGAAAAAAAGAAAGCTGGGATGGTGAGTACAATATTTGTTATCGGAAGTACCGTTATCTCACCACTATTGGTAACACGGCCAACAGCAAAGACTACCGCAAAAATTCCGAGTAAAAGGATTACCTGAAACATCTTGCCTTTAATAATATAACCCAAATGGAATTGGCTTACTATCCATATACTTTCCCAAATAGCCTTTGGACCATAATTAAATTGGATTTTCTGCTGAACTACCCGCTTTCTTTCGGTATTTTGAGGTGTATTATAAAGGGATAAAAACCTTCCTTGGAAGAGTGGTGCCTGTTGATGAAATTGGAATTTTATCCACGCATAAGTACTGAACAGTAGGACCACAAACGACCAAAAAAGCCTATTCCATAGCACCACCCCCTTTATAGGAATGCTCTGGGTATTTCGCTGTTTTAGGTTCCATTCAGACGTTAAATATTCATAAGCATTGGAAGCAAGGGGATCAAATAGTGCAATAAAAAAACCATGCCCGTCAAATACGTTTTGTGTTATGTTCTGAATAAAAAACAATACAATTACCAAAATAAAGCCGGCATAAATATTCCTAGTCAATAACACGGTAAAAAATACAAATGTCCCGTACAGCAAAATATTGGGAAGGGTATACATAAAAAATGCGGACCCATATGAATTCAAGGAAAACAACGCCTTGCTTCCGGCGGGATAAATTGATAGTTGTTCTGCAAAAATAAAAGCCAAATAAACAGTAAGGACAATTGCCAGGGTCAGAAAAAAAGCACTTAAAAGCTTGGCCCCTATGTATTTGTTCCTTTGTAAAGGATAACTAAATAGTATACTGTGGACATTATACCTAAAATCCCGAAAAACAATACCACCCACTATGACCGGCAGTAAAAACATAAAGAACTTATTAAAATACTGCACCAAGTAATGGACTTCAAAGGAGGAATTAATTATCCTACCATTAAATGCAACTTCGTCTAAGGCCCCAGAGTTTGCTATAAATGCAATGAATGCCAAACCTGAAAACCCAAGGAGCAGTATATAAAAAATTGGTCTTTTAAGACCCAATCGTATTTCATGGGCAATTACTTTTCCAAACATTTTATTGCTTTTTGGGTTTGCCATCCATTTTGTACTGCAGTTGGATGAAATAAACATCCTCTAAGTTTGGGATTTCTGATGTGAATTCATTGTTGGGTCGCTGCTCACAAAAGACACGGATTTTTCTTTTGTGATCCCCAGTGAAACTATTCGACAATACCTCAAAATCAGCCTTATATTTTGGAAGGTCTTGTCCATCGATGATCGTTGACCATATTCTTCCCTTAAATTCTTGTATTGCATCCAGGGGCCTTCCTTTTTCCCACAACTCCCCATGGTTTAGTATGGCCATATCCGTGCATATCTCCTTTACATCCTCAACGATATGTGTAGAAAAGATAACGGTGTTGTTAGTGCCAACTTGGCGTAATACGTTTAAAAATCGATTGCGTTCCGCGGGGTCCAAGCCGGCAGTGGGTTCATCAACAATGATTAACTGGGGATCGTTTAGCAGTAATTGAGCTATACCAAATCGTTGCTTCATCCCTCCGGAATATCCATTTACATGCTTTTTCCGGACATTATAAAGGTTAGTGAGTTCCAAAACTTGCTGTACTTTATACCTTCTATCCTTTTTGGAGGAAATTCCCTTTAAAACGGAGAAATAATCTAATAAAGCCTCCGCAGAGATTTTAGGATAGACCCCAAAATCCTGGGGCAAATACCCCAATAATCGCTTGAATCGGATTTGTTCTTTATGTACGTCCATACCATTGAAGCGTACAGTACCAAAATCTGGACGCTGTAAGGTGGCAATGGTTCGCATTAAGGTAGACTTGCCTGCTCCGTTTGGACCAAGTAGGCCAAACATCCCCTTGCCAATGGTAATATTTACACCATCTAAAGCTCGAGTACCATTCTTATAGGTTTTTTGCAGATCTAAAAGTTGTAGCATCATTACATTATTTACAGAGTTGTTTTTTGAGCGCCATAATTTCCTTTGAGTCTATGGGGAGTCTTTTTTCGACTTCGTCAATCAAATAAGTCATATTTTTAAAGGGCCCATCCTCATAGCAATAGCCATACTTTAAGTACACCTTCACTAAAGCCTTTGTCTCAAATAGTAGGGTGCTTATAATGAAAACAATGCTGAATGTTGAAATAACCGCGGCCTTTCTCATAACTATTGCACGATGAAATTCGGGGTTCGTTACAGAAGAATCTGGGAAAACCGGTGAACTGGGGGTGTTTTTTGCACTAACTGGGCAATTACGTTTGACCAAAATGTTACAGAACATCCAATCAATCGTCCTATTTTCATGCAGATCCAGTTACCAACCTACTGGCCATTTCGTTTCCGATTTTCCTCGAATTTGGAATTCATCCTTCATGTGCTGCTGTGGACACTTTATTTTGCCACTATCAATGTAGAATGGACCGGTCCATGGGTGAAACAAACTTTCCTTCCCCAGTCCGTGGCCCCTCATATCGGACTACTATTTCCAATCGCTTTCATTGCGAACGCATTTTGGCTAGTTCCCATGTACCTCAATAAAAGGCATTGGTGGCGTTATGGCTTAATTCTAGGGTCGGTAATCTTGGTTTTTGAAACCGTAAGGGCATCTCTATTTGCTGCGGTTTTGGAAAAAGGAGATTCTTTTTTAAGCACTTTCCAGGGAGAATTCATTGGGAATAACAGCTTCATTTTTGGAACACTTAGTTTTATGCTCCTTAATGCCCTTTTTTGGTCATTTCTTTATCGAGTTACTTGGGATTGGTTTCTACATGGAAAAAAACAACAAACTGGAACCACAAAAAGAAATATAAACTCGGGTACGGCAACCCTGGCCCCAAAAGCATTTTTTTCAATTAAAAAAGGAAAGGGCACACTTCGATTAGCAGTTGATGAAGTTGTCTGCTTTCAAGCACAAGGCGACTTCGTTTTGGCTATCGATCAGCATCATAGAAAGTATATAATCAACACCTCCCTAAAAAAAGTGTTTGCGGAACTTAGGGAAGATGAGTTCTTTCAAATTAACCGAAGTGAGATTGTGCACAAAAAGTATATCACGGGATACCAAAAGCATATTAAGAATAGATTGGTCATACAAACAGTGTTAAACGAGTTTCCGTTGTATAGCTCTAACAGTCGAACACCTGCTTTTCGCCGCTGGATAAAAGCTACCCAATAAAAAAGCCCTCAAAATTTGAGGGCTTTTAGTGCGGGTGAAGGGAGTCGAACCCCCA
>JBCBZA010000048.1:0-25061 GCA_039815575.1 Bacteroidota bacterium
CAATGACATATTGGATAAATTCATCAGTAAAATTCCCATGATTGTTGCTGCCGGGGGACTGGTAAAGAATAGAAAAGGTAAGGTGCTCTTTATTTTCAGGGAGGGAAAATGGGATCTTCCCAAAGGAAAATTGGACAAAGGGGAATCCATGGAAGATGCTGCTGTGCGAGAAGTGGAAGAGGAAACTGGAGTGAAGAATTTAAGGGTTACAAGATACTTGCAGACCACGTACCACATATTTAAAAGAAACGGTAGATTTAAGCTCAAAAAAGTGATTTGGTTCGAAATGTCCACCACCTATGACGGAGAATTGGTACCACAAGAAGGCGAGGGAATCACCAAGGTAAAGTGGAAAGGCCGGAAGAAAACCAAAAAGGCCTTAAAAAATTCCTATAAAAATATCCGTATCCTATTTGAAGAAAACCTAGTTTTTTAACATCACAGTACTACCATTTTCTTTTAGGATGCGATACACGGGATACTGCAAGTAAGAGGGTTCACGGTATTGGGAATTTTTATAGATCCAATCCAACTGTCCGTACCAGTTTTTTGCAAAAGTTTCGTCCTTCTGTTTTTTATATTCCAAACTGTCCCTCAGGGCCGGATTTTCTTCTAAAATAGTCAACGCCAAGTCTTCAAATACATAGGGGGAAAACCCTTCTTTTTGCTGGAGCACCGTATCAAAAAAGTTCCAATTGAAAAAAGAATCCACTGCTTGGGGCTCAAGAGTTTCCAGTAGGTATCTGATCCCAGCTTGCTTGCTTGGTACAATATAATCCCCTTTACTAAAGGAAACGGTCATTTTGGAGACTGAAACCTCGGTATTATAGTGGGGGTAATGACCTTCATACGGCCTGGAAAAGGTCTCATAAGAAGCTATCCCATATCCTTCAACGGTTAGAAGGGTATCCTCTTCCAATTCATAAAATTCAATTTCATTGGCAGTTAGGCGGTCTATGACCTTCTGCCATCCCTTCTTAATGATATAAGCCTCAGGAATGGTAATGGTATCCTTTGGATAGTACTCGTTTTGATAGTGGATTTCTTTTTCAAAAGGTTTTTCCTTATCATATTTAAGTCTGGGCATTCCGGTTATTTCGCTAATTATAGTATCAGCTTCAAAACCTTTAAAAATGAAAGAACTGGTTTTTGTGGTGTCTAAAGTCCAATTCAAAAGAAACTTTTCGGAATTCATTGTTAACTCATTGGCTTCCGATCTAAGGGATTTTATTTTTTTATGGTCCAATTCAATGATTTCGACCATCTTTTTCATTAGTTCATAGGTTCCTTGGACCCTCGGCTTATACGCTTTGAGCATGTGGGTTTCTACCATCATTCCAAGGGTGTTCCACAAAGTGGTATACCCCGTGGAATATCGGGGGTGGTCCATGAATTGGGAAAAACCATTATCGGGAGGTCTATTAAAGACATTAACGTAAGGTGTAATTTCAAAATTGACATCCAAAAGTCCTTTTTCAAGGGAGGGAACCAGTTCGTCATTTAAATATGTGCCCAGTTCGCCACCCAATTTGTTGTGTTGCGTGAACAGATGGGTGAGCGTGTACTGATAATCCGCACCGTTACTCACATGGTTGTCAATAAAAACATCCGGTTTTACTAAATGGAATATATTGGCAAAGGTGATGGCATTTTTTGTATCCATTTTTATGAAATCCCTATTGAGGTCATAATTTAGGGCATTACCTCGGAAGCCATAGGATACAGGACCGTTTTGGTTCACTCTAGTAGTACCGTTTCGGTTTAACATACCACCTACATTGTAAACGGGAATGGTGGTAATTACCAGGTTTTTTGGAATGGTCAATTGTTTCTGGGCCAAATCCCTAAATAAGAGCATCGTCGCATCAATACCATCAGGCTCTCCTGGGTGAATACCATTATTTATTAGTAAAAGACTTTTTTCTTCCCTGATTTTTTGAAAGTTGAAATTGGCTTCAGGATTGTAGGTGACCAAATGAAGTGGGTATCCACAGTCCGTACCGCCAATGGTCTGGACGTTAATTGATGGAAATTCTTTGGCCAATCGCAGATAAAAATCTATCACCTCGTCATATGTGGCCGTTTGCTGTCCTTCTGAATTCTCAAAAACAGTAGGGAAGGTTTGCTCGTCGGTTTTGATGGCATCTTTACAGGAAAAAGCCAAAAAGAGGAAAATAAAGAGAAAATACAATGGTTTCATAAAATACTTCTGGCGTTGTGGATGTTCATACCAAAAGTAGAAAATCCTAGGCTAGGAAGCTAAATCCATATTATGTGTTACGTCCTCCAGATTAAGCTCATAAATGGGTTTGGTAATAAAATCAATTTGATGTCCAGTCCTTTTTACATAAGTCTGCCATTTTTTACGGTCCCTAACATCGATGGAAGAGGTAATGATTTTTATATGGACGCCTGCAGTATTGGGGAGCTTTAAAAATTCATCAAGAAAGGCCCAGCCGTCCATAACGGGCATGTTTATGTCCAAAAATATTACTTCGGGTAATGGAATTTCATGTTCCAATAGTGACAAAATAGCATCGAAGGCCAATCTTCCATTTCTGAATTCTTCGACAACTAAATCGGCACTGTATTTTGCCAGTAGCTTTCGAAGCCCAAAAATGGTGATGCTATCATCATCTACTATGTAAACTGAATTAATTTTCATCTCTAAAATAAACGCTAAACGTTGATCCTTTGTTTACTTCACTACAAGCCATGATGGAACCGCCCATTGCCTCAATCTGGTTTTTGGTAATATATAAGCCTATTCCCCTCGCGTCGGAATTATTGTGAAAGGTCTTGTACATCCCAAACAGTTTCCTTCCGTATTTTTCCATGTCAATGCCCAAGCCGTTATCTTCAATCCTAAAAATAATTTGGTCTTCTTTTTTCTCTGTGGTCAGTATGATTTTAGGGCTTCTGTTGGGATTTCGATATTTTACGGAGTTTGTCAAGAGATTGAGAATAATACTCTCCAAATAAGCGGGAACCGCTTTTACATAAACCCGGTCAGAAATCTTATTGTCAATGGTTACCTTATTTTGATGTAGAAATGCCGTAAGGTTTTCCTGAACCCGATTGATTTGCTCATTAAGGTTCAAGGGCTTTTTCTCTAGATTGACATTGGTACTGATATCCACTACTTCATTGAGGTTCTCAAGAGTATCCATTAAGTTGTCCGAGGCTTTGGTCAACATCTCCAAAATGCGCTCTTTTTCACTTTCCTCTTCCTCTTTTGTCAAGAAATCAACCAACATGGAAAAGTTGGCCGTATGCGAACGTAAATTGTGCGAGACAATATGTGCAAAATTGATAAGCTTTTTGTTTTGAATTGCGGTTACGTTGATAAGGTCACTCAATTGGTTTTCCTTTTGGATAATTTCTGAAATGTCCAAACTGATTCCAATAAGACCTTTGCATTCACCTTCAAGGTTCAACCATGGGATTTTAGAGGTGAGGAAGGAGGTTGAAGTTCCATCCCTTTTTATGTTAATTGTTCTTTTCCCAATTATGGGCTTTTTGGTCTTCATCACCTGTAAATCCTCATCTCTGGAAATTTGGGCAATATTTTCATCATATAGATCAAAATCAGACTTTCCTAGTAACTCTTTTTGATTTTCAACACCCAGGTAATCGCATTCGGCCTTGTTTACCAGTACTTTTCTGGATTCGGAATCCTTGATATAAAGATTTAAAGGTAAATTGTCTACCAAGGTCCGTAACAGCTGTTCGTTTTCCTTGGTCTTTTTTTGTTGTTCCACCTGTTCCGTCACATCTTGAAACGTACCAATGAGACGGGTCACCTTACCCTCTTTGTATAGGGGTTTTCCTGCTGCAATTACCCATTTCCCCTTTCCTTTTGCTGTTACCAACTTTAACTTTTGAGACCAGCTTTCCCCACGGTGAATACCGTTATGGGCCAACATGGCAATCGTATTTCTGGAATGGCCTTGTTCATAAAAGTTAATGGCACTGTCCATATTGGGTTCAAAATCCATCGGAACCTCGTGAATTTCTTTGGTCATCTCTGACCAAAAAAGGGAATCTGAACCTATATTATAGTCCCAGGTACCTACTTTGGCAATTTCCGATTGATCTTTTAACAGGTTTTCGAGTTTTTCGTATTTCAGTTCATTCTCAAGCGTTTTGGTAATATCATTGATCTGTATGATAACACCTATGACGTTCTCGTGCTCATCGTGCCATGGTACATTGGTCCACTCAAACCATTGTTCTTTTCCACCGCCCGATACCTTATTTTCTATACCAAACTCTTTTTCACCGGCAAGACAGTTTTTTAAACAATTTTGCCAGTGGCTTGACCTTTCTTGGTCAAAAAGGGAAAGAATTTGCTTTCCTTCAATTTCATATTGGGTAAATTCAAAATAGTCCAACCATGTTTGGGAGGCACAAATTAACTCAAAAGAGGAATTAATAAATGCGGTGGGTTGTGGCAATTGCTTCGCCAAATAGCTAAATGCGTAGGCTTCTGTGGCTTTCAAAATATAGGTCTTTTAAGATTTGGGATTCCTAAAAAAATACGTAATTTCTTACAATATTATATGTATATAACTACATAATTTAGTTTATGTTGTGTATTCCTTAAAAGATGTGGTGAGGGATTATTTTTTATTAGTTACTCCCGTTGTGCTGCGTTTTGTTGTTGTCGAGTCCCACTTTACTTTCGTTGACCGGTAACAATGACCGTTTCTGGGACCAAGCCCGTATAATCCCCTCCATTTCTAATAACATCCCTGACTATGGAGGAACTTATATATGATTTTCCAGAAGAGGTAAGCAGAAAAACAGTTTCGATTTCCGATAATTTTCTGTTGGTATGTGCTATGGCCTTTTCAAATTCAAAATCTCCTGGGTTCCTAAGGCCCCTTAAAATAAAATTGGCGTCAATATCCTTGCAAAAATCCACTGTTAGGCCTTCATAAGTCACCACCTTTATTTTAGCTTCATCTTTAAATGCCTGTTCAATAAAACCCTTGCGTTCTTCCAAGCTGAACATATATTTCTTATCTGCATTTATGCCTATTGCAATAAAAAGCTCATCAAATAGTGTTATCCCTCGTTGAATAATATCATAATGTCCCAAAGTAAGGGGATCAAATGAACCTGGAAATATGGCTCTTCTCATGCCAAAGTGAATTTCCTTAAAAATACATAGAATTTGCTATTTCAGTGCCTCATCAATAGCACTTTCAAATAGCTCGCTCAAAGAAATACCTGCCGCTTGGGCCTGTTGGGGCAGGATGCTTTCTTCGGTAAGACCTGGAGTGGTATTTACTTCCAATAAGTAGGGCACATCTCCTTGAAAAATAAACTCACTTCTCGAATACCCCTTCATTTTTAACAATTCATAGATATTCCTTGCCGTTGAAACGGCATTACTGTGTTGTAATTTGGAAATTCTTGCCGGGGTAATCTCTTGGGATTTACCCTCATATTTCGCGGAATAATCGAAAAAATCGTTTTCACTTACAATTTCGGTCATGGGCAAAACCTTGGTCTTTCCCCCAAACGTGATTACCCCAACAGAAATTTCGATACCGTTCAAAAACGATTCAATAATTACTTCTTCGTCTTCTTTAAAGGCATTTTGCAAAGCCGATTGGAAATCCTCAATTTTATATACCTTACTTATTCCAAAACTGCTTCCCGCCCTATTGGCTTTTACAAAGCAGGGCAAACCTACTTTCTCAATAATGGCATTGGAATTTATGGGTTCTCCTTTATTTAAGTAATACGAAGTGGCACATTTGATTCCATAAGGTTTAAGGGTGCTTAGCAAATCCCTTTTATTGAAGGTTAAACCAGCTTGGTACGCCCCACATGAAGTTTGGGGAATGCCAAGTAATTCAAAATAGGCCTGTAGTAGGCCGTCTTCCCCAGGTGTACCATGAATGGCATTAAAAATACAATCAAACGTTACCTTACCATTAGAAAGCCCTAAACTAAAATCATGCTTATTGATTTCAATTTTTTCCCCTTTATCCGTTTTGTAATGCCATGATTCCGAAGTAATGATAACGGTATACAGATTGAATTTTTCCTTGCTCAAATGGGTTTGGACAACAGATCCACTTTTAATGGAAATATCGTACTCGCTAGAGTATCCGCCCATAATAATGGCAATGTTCTTTTTCACACTGGTCGATTATACAGCGCCAAAGTAATTAAAAAAGGGCTGTTTTTCTATATTTGCCGGTAAACCTTTTGGTATGAGGAATTTTCTGGATTTTCTGCGCAGCAGAACTTTTTTAATTCAGTTAGGATTGGCTGTTTTGGCGGTTATGGTAATCTGTTTCTTGACTTTGAGATGGTTAAAGGGTACCACTAATCATGGGGAATTTGTAGAGGTTCCCGACTTTTCCAAAATGTCCGTAATGGAGATGAGGGAGGTTGCCGAAAATGCCAACTTACGTTATGAGGTCTTGGATTCAACCAATTATGATCCGGACTACCCTAGGTTCTCCATTCTAGAACAAAACCCACCTGCTGGTACCAAGGTTAAGGAAAACCGAAAAATATATTTTACCGTAAATCCCTCAGGATATAAAAAGGTAACCATTCCCAATATTATTCAAGTAACCCGACGGAATGCGACCTCTATGTTACGTGCCGTTGGTTTGGATGTACAGCGTGTTACTTATATTGATGAATTGGGTAAGGATATGGTATATCGTATGAAGTTTAAGGGAAAATATATTAAGCCGGGGGACAAACTGCCCAAAACGTCAAAGATTGAGTTGGAATGTGGCAATGGGGTAATTCCAGGAAGTGCTATTATCAAAGCAGAATCCCAATAGCATGGCTGATTCGGAAGCGTTTGAACTTTCTCAAGACGAACTTTTTGAACATTACCGATTTGAAGCTTCAAAAGGGCAAGAACCACTTCGGGTAGATAAATTTTTGATGAACTTTATTGAAAATGCCACCCGAAATAAAATTCAACTGGCCGCCAAACAGGGACATATATGGGTCAATGGTACCCAAGTGAAGCAAAACTATCGTGTGAAAGCTGGAGATGAGGTCAAAGTACTGTTTGAACATCCTCCCTATGAGTTTTTATTAACTCCCGAAGCTATTCCGTTGGACATTGTTTTTGAAGATAGCGACGTTCTTGTGGTCAACAAACCTGCCGGAATGGTAGTGCATCCCGGACATGGAAATTACTCGGGCACCTTAATCAACGCTCTAGTGCATTATTTTAAGGATTTACCCAACAATAGTTCAGGAAGGCCAGGATTGGTACATCGTATTGATAAAGATACATCTGGGTTATTGGTGATTGCGAAGACAGATATGGCCATGGCCCATCTGGCTCAACAATTTTTTGAAAAATCCACGGAGCGTGAATATATTGCCTTAGCATGGGGAAATCTGCCTGATGATGAAGGAACTATTGTAGGGCATCTTGGGCGAAATCCCAAAAATCGGTTGCAGATGATAGTGTTCCCTGATGGTGACCAGGGTAAAGCGGCCGTAACCCATTATAAAGTGCTGCAGCGTTTGGGCTACGTTACTTTGGTATCTTGTAGGCTTGAAACCGGACGTACCCATCAAATACGGGCCCATATGAAATATTTAGGGCATACCTTATTCAACGATGGCCGTTATGGTGGTGATAAAATCTTAAAGGGAACAACGTTCACAAAATATAAGCAGTTTGTTGAGAATTGCTTCAAAGTCCTGCCAAGACAGGCCCTGCATGCCAAAACACTGGGATTTGTACATCCAAAAACGGGAGAAAAACTCCAGTTTAGTTCAGAAATTCCGGCTGATATGGCTGGCTGTATTGAAAAATGGAGCAATTATGCCCAACATTCCAACTAAATAGATTTCATCAATCAGGGGATTGAAAAGAACATGTTGTTACCATTTTTAATATTCGATTTCATGGTTACTTTTGTGTACAAAATTGTTACGAATGAAAATTGTTATTTCCCCAGCTAAGTCACTGGACTTTGATTCGGCACTGCCAACGGAAAGATTTAGTCAACCCCAGTTCCTATCTGAGTCCGAAAGGTTGAATAAGGTTTTAGTGAAGAAAAAACCAAAGGCCCTATCAAAATTAATGTCTATTTCTGATAATCTGGCCCAACTGAACTGGGAAAGAAATCAACAGTTTTCCGTGCCATTTTCCCCTGCTAACGCCAGACCGGCAGTCTATACTTTTAATGGTGATGTGTACCAAGGGCTGGATGCCTACACCATTCCTGAGGATACATTGGAGGACTTGCAATCCATGTTACGGATTTTATCTGGTCTCTACGGAATTTTAAAACCGTTGGACCTCATTCAACCCTATCGCTTGGAAATGGGGACGCAACTTAAGGTGGGTCGGAAAAAGAACCTTTACGAATTCTGGAAAAAAACCTTGACCAGTTACCTTAATAATGAACTCAAGGATGGTGAACTTTTCATCAATTTGGCAAGTAATGAATATTTTGGGGCAATAGAGGAAAAGGCGCTTAAAGTACCCGTGGTGACTCCTGTTTTTAAGGATTGGAAGAATGATAAACTAAAAGTCATCAGTTTTTTTGCTAAAAAGGCAAGAGGGTCCATGGTGCGTTATATTTTGGATAGGAATGCACAAACCTTGGATGATATCAAAGGTTTTGATTATGATGACTATCAATTCAGCCAAGAACACACGGTTAAGGAAAACGAACCAGTATTTATCAGATAGAATAATTTGGGACCGTTAGCGTTCAATACATAAACGCTTTGTAATGAAAATGTCAGTCCCTTACTTAATTTGGCTAATGCTTTTTGTCGCTATTGCTTCCTGTGATGACCGCGATGATAATTTAACCGGTCCCAACATTAGGATCCAGAATGTAAGTAGTCAAAATTTCTCCAGGGTTGAAATACGGGTCGACACCTTATTTTTTGAAAACGTTTCCTCAGATGGATTTTCGGATTATAAGGAATTTGATGTTGCCTTTCAGCAAGATACTTTACGAATAGAAGCAGATTCTACCATAATCAATTTTGTACCGGATTCCATTTCAAGTCCACTGCCCATTGGTCTATATACCTACCAATTGAATATTGATGAAGAGGGGCAGCTGATTTTTAACTTTAAGATAGATTAGGCTATTTTGATTTTTTGGACTTTACTTTTCCTTTAATCGAAGTCCGTTTTTTGATTTTTCGTTTTCTACGGGCACCGTACGAATTATTGGCAATCTTGCCGCGTCTTGTTTTAATATCTCCTTTTCCCATAAGATGTTGATTTATAAATCTATAATTTAAAAAATACCATTGAATTTTAAAAATTGGACATTCCCCTACCTTTGTGAACCATGTTTAAACATCAACATCCCTACACTCCCTTTCTATTTGATGGAGTGGAAAAACTGATTGTAGGTACCCTTCCACCACCACGTTTCACCACCAACGAACTTAAGGAGGGTGATGTTGATTTCTGTTACGGAAGTCGAGATGGACAATTGTGGCCTATTTTGGACCGCATTTTTAAGCTCAATCTTAAATTTGAAACCTCAATTGAAGCCATAGAACAACGAAAGGATTTTTTGAAAAAAAACAAAATTGGAATTTGTGACATTGTTGAAAGGGCAGAACGGTTAAAAGTGGATGCCTCTGATTTGGGAATGCAAAATGTTGAACTGCGAAATGTATTGAATTGGTTGGAACACTACCCTACGGTGCATACGCTTTTATTCACTGGGGGAAATAGTAAAAACGGTCCCGAATACTTTTTTAGAAGACATTTAAAAGAATTTGGCCTTCATCTTGACGTAATCCGGGACAAAGTACCCAGAATACATTGCTTTAACCATCCTATTACCCAAAGAAAAATTGCTACGGTTTCTTTAACGGCCCCGTCTGGCGCTGCCAACAGGGCCGTAGGTAGTTTGGAAGAATACAAAAGGCTGAAAGATGAACATCCTAAATTCAATACCTTGGATTTTAGAGTGCTTCAGTACCAAAAGTTTTTTTGAAAAGCCCAATCGCTTTGTTAGGTTTGCAGGGTCACAAAAATAATTTGTGATTTGGCTGAAATAAGCTGATAAATCAAGGGTTTATCACGACCTTTAACCTAGCATCCAATCAAAATATTCGGCATGAATAAAATGCAAAGGTCCAGACGTTTGGACGAATTTAAGAGATCCGTTACCAACAAGTTCAATATTTACAACAGTCTTTTTTTAAGTCTTCCCTATGCCGATATGGAAAATGTTGGGATGTTGGTGCCCTTGCTTTTTGAACAATGTGAAAAAGGTCTTGTAATGGGCAAAAAACCACAGGATATTTTGGAAAACTTCTTTATCAGCTTTACTGAGATGGAGGATGAGCAGGCAAGGATTGACTTTATGTTCAGAATCATTCAATATGTTGAGCGGCAGGTAGTGCTTTTTGATAGTGTGGAAGATTCTGCCTTTCCCAAGCTTCAAGAGTACACGGAATCACTTTCCATCAATGATTATTTTGAATTGGTCAACCAAAACAAGAACTGGGATAAAATTGCGAAGAAACTTTCCACGTTCAGTGCAAGAATTGTTTTAACAGCTCATCCTACCCAATTTTATACACCAGCAGTTTTGGACATTATTACGGAACTCAGGGCTTTGATAGATGACAATAGAGTGGATGATATCGATATTACGCTTCAACAATTGGGCCTCACCTCACTGATCAATACCAAAAAGCCGACCCCTTTGGATGAAGCTAAAAATATCATCCACATTCTCAGAAATACCTATTACGATGCGATCGGAGAATTGTTCCAATACATAAAAAGTAATCTTAGGAATGCCACTTTTGATAACTATGACATTATTAAGCTTGGTTTTTGGCCCGGGGTGACCGTGATGGCAATCCTTTTGTTACCGCTAACATCACAAAGAAAGTAGCGGATGAGCTTCGTATTACCCTAATGAAGTGCTATTACAATGAATTAAAGGTCCTACGAAAAAAATTAACCTTCAAAGGCCTCCAAGAGCCCTTAAATGCTCTAAATGAAGGTCTCTACAGAGCCATGTTCCAAAAAAACTATGTGATTTCCCATCCAGAGATTGTGGGAAAACTCACTAAAATCAAGGAAATATTGGTATCTGATTACCATTCCTTGTATCTGGATGAGCTCAATGCGCTGTTGGATAAGGTACATATCTTCAAGACCCATTTTGCTACCTTGGATATTCGTCAGGATCACAGTAAACATCATTTAGTGGTTGAATCCATCCTTAAAAAACAGGGCATCATTAAAGATAATTTGGATGAACTTTCAAAGGATGAATTGGTTAAGTGTCTTTTAAAAAAGGATTTCCGATTGCGCCCCGAGGATTATGGGGAGGACATTGTGAGGGATACCATTGCCAATATCTCTCAGCTCAAGGAAATACAGAACACCAATGGGCAAGAGGGTTGCAATCGTTATATCATTAGTAATTCAGAGGACATTTTTTCAGTTCTTTTTGTATTTGGGTTGTTTAGATGGTGTGGTTGGAAAACAGAAGACATCACTTTTGATATCGTTCCCCTTTTTGAGACCATGAAAGGCATGGAAGCTTCTGAATCTGTAATGCAGACCCTTTTTGATACGCCTGTGTACAAACAGCATTTGGAACGTAGAAAAGCAACCCATACGATCATGCTTGGTTTTTCTGATGGGACCAAAGATGGTGGGTACCTCAAGGCCAATTGGAGTATCCTAAAGACCAAGGAAACCCTTAGTAAGGTGTGCAAAAAGAGTGGGATTAAGGCTATTTTCTTTGATGGTAGGGGAGGACCACCTGCCCGTGGTGGTGGGAAAACCCATCGTTTTTATGCTGCCCAAACCAAAGATGTAGCCAATCATGAAATTCAGTTGACCATCCAAGGACAGACCATCACCAGTACGTATGGAACAAATGAACAATTCATACACAATGCGGAACAAATGCTTACGGCTGGGCTCAGTAACAATCTTTTTGGTAAGGAACATGTGATTTCCTCGGCTGAAAGAAAACTTATTGAAGAGCTTTCAGAATTGAGCTATGCTAAATATGAGGGGCTAAAGCAGCATGAAAAATTCATCCCTTATTTGGAAAATAGAAGTACGTTGAAGTACTACTCCAACGCCAATATTGGCAGTCGCCCTGGGAAACGGGGAAATAAAAAGCAACTGACCTTATCTGATTTAAGAGCTATTTCATTCGTAGGCTCATGGAGTCAATTAAAGCAAAATGTCCCAGGATATTTTGGGTTGGGAACGGCGATTCAAAAGTTCAAGGAGGAGGGTCGTTTAAGTGAGGTTAAAAAATTGTATAGGGATGTCCCTTTCTTTAGGGCCCTAATGCACAATAGTATGATGTCCTTGGCCAAAACCAATTTTAATCTAACCAGTTATATGAAGGAGGATACTGAGTTTGGCGAGTTTTGGAACATTTTGCATTCTGAATATCTGCTTTCTGAAAAGATGTTGTTACAGATTTCAGGTAATAAAATCCTGATGGAGGACGAAGCCGTTTCTAGGGAGTCGGTCAATATTCGGGAGAAAATCGTGTTGCCACTTTTGGTCATCCAGCAAAATGCATTGTATCATATTACCCAAAACTCCCCATATAAGGAGCTTTATGAAAAAATAGTAACCCGTTCCCTATATGGCAATATAAATGCGAGTAGGAATTCAGCTTAAAATGGTTTTCTTCTGATGTGATAATTAATCTCGGTTAATCTCAATTTCGTAATTATAGGTTTGATTGCCGGTAAAGTGTTCCGGTACCGAAACAATGTCTAAATACACTTCTGTATCACTTGTGGATACATCGATGGAAGCCGTTCCGTTTATAGAATCAGTCATTGCGAAATCAACATATTCTACGGACCCGTTGGAATTTTTAATAACGACCCTGGCTTCAAAATGGGAATTTGCCCCTTCGGAACCTGTAGTCTCTCCATTAAGTGTAAAAGTGTACGTAGTATTTGAAAGATTATTGATTTTGATAACATTATAGGCCCAGCCCCTAGGTCGCAGGGATTCCTCCGGACTGAAAATCCCATCGGCCTCCGAATCGGTTAATTCAAATACGTAAGGATTGCTGTTGTCAGAATCACCCACGCCTTCCATCTCATACCACGCCCTATCCAACTGTTCCTGAGAAAAGTAATCAAAACCACCAGAATTTCGAGCAGCCCAATCAGCAAAATAGGTTCTGAAGGTATCTCCCCCAATACCCTGAAATAGATATTCTTGTGGTAGAAGGGAAGTATTGGCGTAATATCCACTAGTTATTAATTGCGGATTTATTGCCTTTTCTTCCGTCAAGTAATAAAGCAGTAGATGCATGCCGTATTGCCTAACTTGAAAAAACCAATCCTTTGGATCGCCCGGTGCCTCGTTACTGAAACTGTGCCAAAGGGCAACATGCGGATTTGCGTAAATGGTGCCCGCTTCAATAAAGGTGTTTATTTCATTGGGTACGTTTTGTGACATATACCATTGTGCAGAGGATTCCACATACCATTGGGAATCTCCGGAATATTCAAATCCAGAGGAGTTGGCATTGTATTGGAAAATATGGAAGCCTTCATGGGAAAGGTTCGCATAATCAACATTTGCAGTATGTGGTAGGGTTAGAAAAGGCATACCGTAGGTGTCGGTACCTTGGCCATTGCCCCAATAGGTGGGTAATACCGTTTCGTCCAAACCGTGATGTATGTAAACATTGTAATAAAAACCATTTTGTGGATTTGGGGGATCTTCCAAGCCGTAAATCGTTAGACAATCTTGTCTTACTTTTTTTAGGTATTCAAACATTTGAGCGGTATCCGATGAGTGGTCAAAATCAGGACTCCACCAAATAGCGAAAATATCATTGGTGACAACGTTAAGCGTTTCCACCGTACCGAACTCTGTTTGAAAACTTAGTCCTGAAATCTGTTCACAAAATTCACCTTCAAAACCATCTGGACAAGAACAGATACCATCAACACAGGTGCCCCCATTTTGACAATTTACATCTGCACATGGATCAATAAATGTTTCGCAGAATTGGCCTTCAAAACCATCAGGGCAGGTACAAGTACCCTCGATACAGCTTCCCCCATTCTGACAGTCAATGTCCGCACAGGGATCAGTCGATTCTTCAGTATTCTGTTCTTCAGTATTTTGTTCTTCGGTAGTTTGTTCTTCGGTAGTTTGTTCTTCAATAATGCTATCGACTGCATTATCTTCCGAACAACCTATACCTAGGGTAAGAATAAAAATACATAATGTGATAATCTTTTTGAGATCCATAGCTTAGAAATAGGGAATTATTTCTGTGCTAACGCCTCTGAAGTTCAAAACGTATTTTTATGTTGTCAAAACTTCCAGAGCAGTTGTAAATGTTCTTCATAAAATGTTTCTGGACGAATGTTAGAGTAAAAGTTTCATCTATACGGATTTTGCTTCTTTGAGCAAGAAATCCTTACAAATTTTGCGGGTATTGTTTAAATCCGACTTAAAGTTATAAGACGTTACTTACGTGGCAATACCAATGCTAGTAGGAATTCCGCCTAACATCAAGCTAAACTTGAAATACGTTTGGATTTTGAACAAGATAAGGTTTTCGTCCAGAGCACGCACTCCTGCTTTCAACGTCTAAAAATTTTAATACTTTTTCGACCGCCACTTCAAATTTATCTTTACGCATTGGTTTGAGTAATAGGCCTTTTACATTGTAATCTTTAGCTTTTGTCAGAAGTTTTTCCCAGGAAGAATTTAATATGATCTCTGCTGGTATTTCAATCTTATCCAATAGCTCAAAGGCGTCAAAATCTTCTAAAAGAACATCTAAGAAAACAATGTCAACCTTGTTCTTAAAGACCATTTCAATACCATCAAATGGATTTGAATAAGCCCCAACCAACTCTAATCTTGGGTGGTTTTTGACTAAAAAAGAAATAGCTAAACGATGAACGGAAGAATCATCAATGATTATGCATTTGTAGGTCATGGTGTGTGATTTAGGTAATTGAAAATTACAATCAATCGATATTCATAATTAAAGTTTTGGGATGAAGATTAAAAAAAATCGATGAAAGGCTTTTTATCTGAAAAATAGTGAAGGGGAATACTTTCTTGTTTCTAGATGAACGGGGCTATTTTGTCGGGCTATGACTTAACAAAGAATAAAAAGTTTGAATGCCATACGCCAATTGTCCAATCTTTAGATTTTCATTGGGACTATGTTGGTTATTATCTTGATTGACCATGGGAACCACAAAAGCGGGAATCTGAAGTTCATTGATAAAGGGTGCTATAGGCACAGTCCCCCCCATAATACGTATTTGAACGACATCTTCACCAAAGGTGTCCTGCAAGGTTTTTAACAAAAACTGCCCAAAAGGATTGTCCAAATCTGTTCGAAAAGCATCGGTGACACCACCTTCTTTAACAGTAATAATTTTATTGTAGGCCATGCGTTCTTCCCTGTTAGGGGTATGGTCCACAATATGGTAGCCCTGTTTTTGGATATGGCCTTTGACCAAGTCTTTTAGACGGTTTCCATCGGTTTCCGGTACCAAACGCAAATCCAATTCTGCAGTAGCGCTTTCTGGAACAATGGTCCTTGCGTCATCGCCAATCCAACCGGAACCCAAACCTCGAATATTAAGACTAGGGTACTGTAGGGCTTCTTGATAAAATCCTCCAACTTTTTCGGCTGTTTTAAATTGAAGGCGTTCTGCTATCTCACCATCATCATCTGGTACACTTTTTAAAATGGTCCGTACATTTTCACTGAGGGTAATCCCATCGTAATAACCAGGAATGGTCACCTTGCCCTCCGTATCCTTCATAGTGGATAACAATTGCGCCAATTGAAATCCTGGATTGGGCGCATAGTTGCCATAATGCCCACTATGTTGGGGGTTTGCCGGACCATGAGAGGTTAAGGTCAATGTAGTAATACCGCGACAACCGTAAATTAACGTAGGTTTTCCCGAGGAATGCATGGGACCATCATTGATGACCAAAACGTCCGCCTCCAAAAGGTCACGATATTCCCTAACTGCTTTAGGTAAAGGCTTACTACCTCTTTCCTCTTCACTATCCAGTATCACTTTAATGTTCCAGGGGAGATCACTATCCCTTTTTTTGAGAAGGTCCAGTGCGTGTAGTAGCATCACAATGGGACCCTTATCATCGGAAGTGGCACGCCCAAATAGTCGCCAATTGTAATTGATGTCCTCCCCTAATTCATCAAATGGTACCTGTTCATATCCATTTTCAACAGGCTTTTTTAGAACTGTGACATACGGATTGGGCTGGTCCCATTTCGTTGGGTCTACTGGTTGACCATCAAAATGCATATAGAACAATACGCTGGGCTTGGCATCGTCCATTGGTAATGCGGCAAAGAATAGCGGAAGGTTCTCCGTTTCCAATTCGGTGGTATTGAATCCCCGTTTTTCAAATTGTTTTCGTAACCAAAAAATATTGTCCTCAATATCATCGGCATTGAGCGCATCACTGGGGATAGCAACAAATTCACGTAGGGTCTTTATGGATTCCGCAACTTGTGATTTCAGGGCCACACTATCCAAGTTCTGCCCTAAAGTGATGCTTATAGTCAGAAAAAAAATGACGAAAAAAATGTGTTTCATCTAAAATAAATTGAAAAATGTAAGAAAATACATCAAATCTCGTTGAAATTTCTAAAGGTTATTGCTTTGGATTCGAATCTTGTTTCAACCCTTAAAGATAAAAAAGTGCTTGTCACCATAAACCGATCGAGCATTATTTTTCACATACTTATATTACTGGTTTTAGCAGGACTAGCCACCAACTTTTTTACCGAATATGGACTTGGCGGATTAAATAAGTATGCCATTAAGCATTTGGTGGTTTTCTCCACAATTCTTCTTTCTGCGATTTTTTGGAAATTAAGACTGATGTCCACAAGTGTGCTTTTTATCATTATGGTGTACATCAATATCCTTTCCTCCACAATATACCTGCCCTATAGATTACAGGATGCAGATTTAAATTTTGAAGGATATTTTTCACGGGTTGAGATGATTGTGTTCGTCATGGGGCTTTTACTGGCAGTTTTTGAAAAGCCATGGCATCAATTTATAGTCATTGGTTATAATACGGCTTTTATTTCTGCATGTATTCTTTTATATCCAGAGTTGTCTATTGGCAAATATATATTGGCGTTTATTTTGATTTCCTCTGTTGGCGCCGTAAGCTTTTTTGTATTCAATAAGGTCATACGATTACAAAATGAATTGCGAAAGCAGCACCGGTTGGTACAGTCCCAAAATGAAGAATTAGTGGAACTTACAACCTTTAGAAAGGATATTATGAAAATAATAGCACATGATCTTAAGACGCCTATTCATCAAATTTCAATGTTGACTGCCATTATCAGAAAATCAAATTCCAACAAAGACCGAAATAATTATTTAGACCTGCTACAGCGGTCTATTGATAAGACCTATGGTATGCTGGATAATCTTCTAAATTGGTCAATGCAAAATGATGAGACCCTAAAATCGTACATGGACATCAACCTTTACGAGCTTGTTGAAACCATTAGGGAACAATATGACGAAAACCTAAATGAAAAAGAATTGAAATTGGTCAATGGGGTGGATAGGGAATTTAACCTTTTTTATTCCAAAGAAGTATTTCAAACGGTCATACGCAACTTGGTGACCAATGCCATAAAGTTTTCACCTCAAAATCAACGTATTTTGGTAGATAATATCGAAGAAGAGGAGTACTACAGCCTGAGGATTCACAACGTGGCCGAAAACGTTGATGACAAGAAATTATTAAAAATTAATGCCGGAGAAATGGTGACCAGTTCCTTGGGAACCCACAGGGAAAAGGGGTCTGGGAAAGGGCTGTTCATATGCAAACGTATGCTTAAAAATAACAATGCACTTTTGAACTTAACGAAAAAGGGTGAAGATGTTATAGCGGAAATTCAAATATTTAAATCCATACCCTTAAAACCTAGCCTGGGAGCTGCCTAGTTTTGATTTTTTGTACAAATTCAAAAATTTCTTGAGTTCCAAATTCGGTCAAATGTTTTATGAAAGCCGAACCGATAATAGCCCCTTTTGCTTCTTTCGTGGCTGCTTCAAAGGCTTCCGAATTGCTGATACCAAAACCAACTATTTGGGGGTTGGCCAAGTGTAGTGACGCAATTCTTTCAAAATATGCCTTTTGTTTCTCCCCAAAGCCTTGTTTGGCACCTGTGGTACTTGCAGAGCTAACCATGTAGATAAACCCATCAGAAGCTTGGTCAATGGCGCGAATACGTTCTTCACTGGTCTGGGGGGTAATTAAAAAGACATTGACCAATCCATATTTTTTATAGATGGATTCATATTCCTCTTGATAGACATCTAAAGGAAGGTCGGGCATGATGATACCATCGATGCCAATTTCTGCACATTTGGCACAAAAGGCTTCCACACCATATTGCAGCATTGGATTAAAATACCCCATAACAATTAGGGGAATGTGCACCGTATTTCTAATATCCTTTAACTGCTCAAAAAGCAATTCGGTATGCATTCCATTGGTTAGTGCGATGGTTGAACTTTCTTGGATGGTAGGTCCATCGGCCAAAGGATCACTGAATGGTAGGCCTATTTCTATCATGTCTACCCCGGCCCCTTGTAATTCCTGAATTATAGGAACGGTATCATGCAGATGGGGATAGCCCGCCGTAAAATAGATGGAAAGGAGCTTTTTGTCTTCCTTGAGTTTTGTTTTAATTCTGTTCATTTGAATTTCTTTTGTCATTCCGCACTTGATGCGGAATCCTTTGTTTAATCATACCAACCCCTTGCTAAATCATTCCATTTAGGGTTTTCCTCCTCGATTAAATCAATTTTCCATTGTCTTTTCCACTTTTTCATACGTTTTTCCCTTATGATGGCATCTTTGACATATTGATACATCTCAAAATAGACTAATCTAGTAAGCCCATACTTTTTTGAAAAACCTTCAATTACTTTGCTTTTGTGTTCGAAAATCCTTCTTTCCACATCATTGGCCATTCCTGTATATAGGGTGCCGTCCTTTTTATTGGTAATGATGTAAACATAATATTGGTGTACATTTTTTAGCATATGTTGGATTCCTGCTTTCGCAGGAATGACAGAAATCTACAACTTAAAATACTCAATATAGGTTTGCAAATCTTTGTCACCTCTTCCAGAAAGATTAAAGACGACAATATCATCTTTCTTAAACTTTTTGTGGTCAAATATGGCAAAGGCGTGGCTTGTTTCAATGGCCGGGATAATACCTTCCAGCTGTGACATTTCCAGTCCAGCGGTCATGGCTTCATTATCGGTAATGGAAATAAATTCCCCACGTCCACTTTTATATAAATGTGCGTGCATGGGTCCAACACCGGGGTAGTCCAATCCTGCCGAAATGGAGTAGGGTTCCGTAATCTGACCATCTGTGGTCTGCATCAGTAGGGTTTTACTTCCGTGAATGATACCTACCTTTCCCAATGCTGAGGTTGCGGCGCTTTCACCAGAATTTACCCCCTTACCTGCAGCTTCAACCGCTATGATGCCTACCTCTGGAGTATCCAAATAATGGTAATACGCCCCAGCAGCATTACTGCCACCACCTACACAGGCCACGATATAATCCGGGGCCGAACGACCTTCTTTTTCCTTAAGTTGCCATTTTATTTCTTCAGAAATAACGGATTGAAAACGTGCTACCATATCAGGATAGGGATGTGGGCCGACCACAGAACCAATAATGTAATGGGTATTTACGGGGTTATTTATCCAATCTCGAATAGCTTCATTTGTGGCGTCCTTTAACGTTCTACTACCGGACTTTGCAGCCCTGACCTCAGCTCCCAACATTTTCATACGTGCGACATTTGGAGCTTGCCTGGCAATATCGATTTCCCCCATATACACCACACATTCAATACCCACTAGGGCACATACTGTAGCAGTAGCCACCCCATGTTGGCCCGCGCCAGTTTCGGCAATAATTCGGGTTTTTCCCAATTTTTGGGCCATGAGAATTTGCCCAATGGTATTGTTGACCTTATGTGCGCCTGTATGGCACAGATCTTCTCGTTTTAAGTAAATTTTGGCCTGATGTTTTTCAGATAAACGTTCTGCAAAATAAAGTGGGGTAGGTCTGCCCACATAGTCCTTTAACAATTGATGAAATTCCTCTTGGAATTCCTCAGTTTCCATTATTTGGATGTAATTCTGACGTAATTCCTCACAATTTGGATAAAGCATTTCAGGAATAAATGCCCCTCCGAACTCACCATAATACCCTTTTTCATTTGCGTGATAACTCATCTTCCAATCTTTTTTTGAATTCTTTTAATAGGCCTATATCCTTCAATCCAGGTTTTATTTCAAACCTGCTGTTGATGTCGATGGCATGACAATATTTCGATTCCGGTCGGTACAAAAAAGTCAAGATATCATCGATGTTTTCCATGCCAATTCCCCCACTTAGAAAAAAGGGCTTCGTTGAAGGGTAGTTTTCCAAAACCTCCCAATCAAAGACATAACCGTTTCCACCTGGTAGTTTGCCCTTAGTATCAAATAAATAGTAGTCACATGCTTTTTCGTAGGGTTCCAACACGGAAAAGTCAAATGTCTCACCTACCCCAAAAACCTTTATCACGCCTAGACCAAGTTTTCTTAAATGATTACATAATTCGGGAGTTTCCTTGCCATGAAGCTGAACCATTTGTAAACCATATCTGGTTACCTTTTGCAAAATTTCTTCAGCACTGGCATTTACAAATACTCCTACTTTTTTAATTCTTCTGGATATGGAAGGAATTACACCTTCCAAGTAGCGCGGGGATTTTTCCCAAAAAATAAAACCCATATAGTCAGGCTCCAACGCTTCTACCTCAACGGGGTTATGACTCATGCCACAGACCTTTAGCTTCATTGGGATAATTTTTTAATAAATTCTGCAGCACCTTTACCTGGATTTGGGGTCTTCATAAAATTTTCACCGATTAAAAATCCTTGATACCCATATTTCTTTAGCTCTTTTATGGCGTTAGGGGAACTGATACCGCTTTCAGATACTTTAATAAATTGGTCAGGGATCAAACTTGAAAGCTCTTTACTGGTATCCAAATTGACTTCAAAGGTCTTAAGGTTACGGTTGTTTACTCCTAATAGGTCGAGGCTTGGCATTAATGACTTCTCAAGTTCTTCTTTATTATGGACTTCAAGCAGGACTTCCATGCCCAAGCTTTTAGCCAATTGGGATAGTATTTTGATTTCCGTCCTGCTCAAGACTGCCGCAATTAGTAAAATGACATCAGCCCCATGCGCCTTGGCTTCCAAAATTTGATATTCATTAATGATGAACTCTTTTCGAAGTAGTGGTATATCCACTGAAGCACGAGCCAGAAGTAAATCTTCTAGGGAACCACCAAAATATTTTATGTCGGTCAAGATACTCATACCACTTACCCCTGCTTTTTGATAGCCCTTGGCTACTTGTGCTACATTGGTATTTTGATTGATTGTCTGTTTTGAAGGGGAACGGCGTTTGTGTTCAGCGATGATTCCAGTTTTGCTTCCCATAAGGGCAGAAGTTAAGGAATGACCCTCTCTTTGGAACAGAACCGATTTTTCAAATTGGGAAATCGGTACCAGAGAAGATTTCAGTTGGACCTCTTTGTATTTATCAGCGACTATTTTTTCCAGAATGTTCATGAAACGCTAAGGGATTGTAATTTTTTAAGGGTATTTAACCCTTTTCCACTTAATAAAGATTCTTTGGCTTTTTCAAACCCTTCCTTAGGTGATACGCCCTCAACCGTTGCGATGGCTACCCCCGCGTTGGCACAGATCACATTATTTTGGGCTTGAGTACCTTTTCCTTGCAGGATATCCATAAAAATTTTAGCCGAATCCGCTACATCACTACCACCAACAATAGCATCGGCCTTGACAAGTGGTACCTCAAAATCTTCTGGCAATAAGATGCCTTCCGAATGGTTGGAAATGGTTTTGGTGGCTCCTGTGAGACTTATTTCATCATAGCCATCCAAGGCGTGCAATACCGTGAAGTTTTTATCGGTATTCTGATAAAGGTATCCATACATTCTTGCCAGTTCAAGATTAAAAACACCTACTATCTGATTTTTTGGGAATGCCGGATTCACCATAGGTCCCAACATATTAAAGAAGGTTTTAACGCCCAATTCCCTTCGTATGGGGGCTACGTTTTTCATTGCTGGATGGAATAAGGGCGCATGTAAAACGCATATACCTGCTTTGTCGATTGATTTTTTTAGAAAGTTAGCTTCGTTGCTAAACTTGATACCTAGAAATTCCATGACATTACTACTTCCACATTTGGAGGAGACCCCATAGTTGCCATGTTTGGTCACTTTGATTCCGGCCCCCGCCGTCACAAAGGAAGCCAAAGTGGATATATTAAAAGTATCCTTGCCGTCACCTCCTGTGCCACAGAGGTCAATAGGATTGTATTCACTTAGGTCAACCGCCAAGCAAAGCTCTAAAAGGGCGTCCCGAAAACCTTCCAATTCCTCAATGGTGATGCTACGCATCATATACACCGTTAGGAAAGCCGCTATTTGGCTGGTATTGTATTCCCCTTTGGCAATGTTCACCAAAATCTTTTTCGCATCCTCCTTTGAAAGGATTTCATGATTGATTAATTTATTTAAGGTCGTTTTCATTGGTCCAACCAGTTTTTTAAGATTTGCTTCCCCTTAGGGGTCAATACGGACTCGGGGTGGTATTGCACCGCCCTAACATCATATTTAATATGTTTTAGGGACATTACCTGGCCATTTTCATCTATCGAGGTTGCAATTAGATTTTGAGGTAAATCTTTATCAACTACCCACGAATGGTACCTCCCCACTTCAATGGTTTTTGGTAAGTTCTTGAATAGGTAATCTTCTTCAATAATTTCTATTGTGGTGGCTATGCCGTGATAGACTTCATCAAGATTGCTTAATGTTCCCCCAAATACCTCGCCGATGGCTTGTTGTCCTAGACATACCCCAAAAATTCGTTTTGTGGGTGCATATTTTTTAATGATGGGTTTTAAAAGACCGGCCTCATCAGGAATACCTGGGCCTGGAGATAGCACAATTTCATGGAATTGATCTACTTCTTCCAAAGTCAATGCGTCATTTCTTTTTACAATAACTTCACACTCTAAATCTTCCAAATAGTGCACAAGATTATACGTGAAGCTATCGTAGTTGTCTATCATTAATATCTTTCGTGCCATTTAAATCGATTCAGCGATTTCCAAAGCCTTGTTCAAAGCTCCCAATTTGTTGTAGGTTTCCTGTAATTCATCATCGGCATTTGAGGCAGCTACCAATCCGGCACCGGCCTGAAAGTGCAATTCATGGTTTTTGCTCAAAAAGGTGCGAATCATAATGGCGTGATTAAAATTACCGCTGAAATCCATAAACCCGATTGCCCCTCCATAGTATGCCCTACTTGTCTTTTCATAACGCTCTATAAGTTGCATTGCCATATGTTTTGGCGCACCACTTAGGGTGCCCGCTGGAAAAGTGTCGGCTACAATATTAAGGGTAGAAATATCCGGTTTTTTATGACCGGTTACCTTGGAAACCAAATGTATGACATGAGAGAAATATTGGACCTCACGATACGTTTCCACATTGACCAAATTGCCATTTCTGCTCAAATCATTTCGAGCCAAATCCACCAACATTACATGCTCACTGTTTTCTTTTTCATCGGCGGCCAATTTTTTGGCCAAAGCCGCATCCTGCTCATCATTTCCTGTTCGTTTGTACGTCCCCGCGATAGGATGAATTTCCGCCTTTCCATCCTTCACTATGAGCTGGGCCTCAGGGGAACTTCCAAAAATTTTAAAATCGCCATAGTCAAAATAAAATAGATAAGGGGAGGGATTGATGGACCGTAGAGCTCTATATACATTGAACTCGTCGCCTTTAAAACCTTGGGAAAACCGCCTTGATAGTACCAGCTGGAATACATCACCGCGCTGACAGTGTTTTTTGGCCAATGCTACGTGCGATTTATATTCCTCATCTTTAAGATTGGATTTCGCATCCCCATGCTTTGTGAAATTGTAGGTGGCAAAACTCCTTACTTGAAGCAGCTGCTCCAATTCGGGAATATTGCTTTCTCCCTTATAACAGTGGGCAAAAAGATAGGCTTCATTTTTAAAGTGGTTGATTGCGATGACATTGCGATAGACTGCATAGTAAATATCTGGAATGTCAACCGAGTTGGGCTTCTTTGAAATTTCAACAGATTCAAAGTATCTAACGGCGTCGTATGCCATGTAGCCAAACAATCCATTGGTAATAAACTTAAAGTCTTGATTTTCCACGGAAAATTTCTGGGCGAATTCATCCAATAGTTGCGTAACGGGTACACCGTTGCTCAATTCAATTTCACTGGATGTTCCATCTGGGAATTTTTGCCGGACCTTTTCACCTTGTACCGTAACGGAAGCAATTGGATTACAGCATATATAAGAAAAGCTATTGTCATTGGCATGATAATCACTGCTCTCCAGCAGAATACTATTAGGATACCTATCCCTAATTTTTAGGTAAACACTAACCGGGGTAATGGTGTCCGCCAAAATTTTCTTGTAGTACGTTTTTAGTTTGAATTGCATTTTAAATTGATTCAAAAAATTAAGGCTTGTCGTGATGACAAGCCTTTTGTATAATTTTTGGATAACAAGGATTGGTTCACGACGTTCGACGCAAATAAATCCACCACCAAGTTTTGTGTATCATTTTCATTGATGTAAATATAGAAATGAATTTGAAATTGACAAATGAAAAGTCCAATTCAATTTTGCCTTTAATAAGCAACTTTTTAGTTGCGTATTAAAATAATCGTTATATTAGCAACCGAAAAGTTGCATTTTAATATAAAACGAACAGTTATGAAAGACATGATTATCAAAGAAAAAATTTTCAATCACCCAATTGATAAGGTCTGGAAGGCCATTACCAAAGAAGATGAAATTTCCATCTGGTTCATCAAAGCTGACTTTAAAGCGGAAAGGG
>JBCBZA010000246.1:0-3609 GCA_039815575.1 Bacteroidota bacterium
CTTCACCATCAAGCACAAAAGGGAAACCCATAAGATAAAGTGGGGTCATGGCCCAAAACTTGGTATCATAGGCAAAAGCAGTAGAATCTTTGGCCTTTACCCAATAATCCGTTCCGGTCCAACCATAAGAGGCGGTACTATCCTTAGCACTATGATGTATGGCTCGATTTCGCCAAATGTCCACTACTTGGTAACTATCCCGTTGCGTACTGCCGTCCAAGGGTTGATAATTGAACCTAAATGCCAAAGGGCCTTTCGCATACCAATTCTTTAACCCCCCATGTGCTTCCATAGCGTTCCAGATGACTTTTCCCGCATCCGAAGCGTTCAATTGCGATTTTGCTTTTTCCACCCGCTTGGCAACCCATGTTTCGGGGATGATATCAAGGTTTTGGTTGACCTCCTCTTCCACTATCGCTTTAGAAGGTTGCTTTTCCTTACAACCGTAAGAAAGCGTAAAGAGGGAGATTACCAAAGTGTATTTTAGTAGATTGGACATATCAACATCGTTTATTCTCCAAAGGTCGTTGAATTATGAAGAACATTTCAAGAAAATGACAGCTTATGGCTTTAACCTCCTTAAGCGACCTTATTTCGTTTGCGGTCTACTTCCTTCAAGTGAATCTTACGCAGGCGTAAATGATCTGGAGTTACCTCAACGTATTCATCTTTTTGAATGTACTCCAGGGCCTCTTCCAAGGAGAATTTGATAGCCGGAACTATTTTTGCCTTATCATCCGCACCGGCGGATCGTACGTTTGACAGTTTTTTAGTTTTTGTAACATTGATGGTCATATCATCCTGACGCGAATTCTCACCAATTACCTGCCCCTCATAAATATCCTCTCCTGGATCAATGAAGAATTTGCCACGCTCCTGGAGTTTATCAATGGAATAGGGAATGGCCGTACCATTTTCCATGGATACCAAGGAACCGTTGATACGTCCTGTAATTTCACCTTTTAAGGGTTGATATTCCAAAAAGCGATGGGCCATAATTGCCTCACCTGCTGTAGCGGTCAATAGCTGGTTTCTCAATCCAATGATTCCGCGGGAAGGAATGATAAATTCACATACCATTCGAGAGCCCTTGGCCTCCATACTGACCATCTCCCCTTTTCGAATAGAGACCATTTCAACTGCTTTTCAGAAACCTCCTCCGGTAAATCAATGGTCAACTGTTCCACTGGCTCACATTTTACCCCGTGGATCGCTTTGATGATTACCTGCGGCTGCCCTATTTGTAGTTCATATCCCTCACGACGCATGGTTTCAATTAAAACGGAAAGGTGTAATACCCCTCGACCAAAGACCATGAATTTATCAGCACTATCGGTCTCTTCAACACGTAGGGCCAGATTCTTTTCCAATTCCTTTTCAAGGCGTTCCTTTATGTGCCTTGAGGTAACAAACTTACCATCCTTCCCAAAGAAGGGGCTATCATTAATAGTGAATAGCATGCTCATGGTAGGTTCATCAATGGCAATGGTCTTCAATCCCTCAGGATTTTCCAAATCGGCTACCGTATCACCAATATCAAAACCTTCCATACCCACTAGGGCACAGATATCACCCGTTTGTACCTCTTGTACCTTTTTACGGCCCAACCCATCAAAAATAAAGACCTCCTTAATTTTGGATTTTACTTTGGAGCCATCCCGTTTTACTAAAGTAACCTGCTGTCCGTCTTTTAAGCTTCCCCGTTGTAAACGGCCAATTGCAATACGACCGGTAAAACTGGAAAAGTCCAAGGATGTGATCAACATTTGGGTGGATCCCGTTACAGGTTTAAATTCCGGTATATGCTCCAAGACCATATCCAATAGCGGGGAAATATCTTCAGAAGGTTGTTGCCAATCTTCACTCATCCAACCGTTCTTTGCAGAACCGTACACCGTTGGAAAGTCCAACTGCCACTCTTCGGCACCCAGTTCGAACATGAGATCAAATACTTTTTCATGAACTTCCTCCGGAGTGCAGTTTTCCTTGTCCACCTTATTGATGACTACGCAAGGTTTAAGTCCTAAATCAATAGCTTTTTGCAGTACAAATCGGGTTTGTGGCATTGGGCCTTCAAAGGCATCTACCAATAGCAATACCCCATCAGCCATGTTCAATACACGCTCCACCTCACCGCCAAAATCAGCGTGCCCAGGGGTATCAATAATGTTGATTTTGGTATCCTTATAAATCACTGAAACGTTTTTGGAAACAATGGTAATACCACGTTCACGTTCCAAATCATTATTATCCAAAATCAAGTCTCCTTTGTTCTCGTTTTCGCGGAACAATTGGCAGTGGTACATGATCTTGTCCACCAAAGTAGTTTTACCGTGGTCAACATGGGCAATGATGGCAATATTCTTGATTTTCTGCATGGCCTTTTTTTCAGGCCGCAAAGGTAATGCTAATTCCCATAGCAAAAAGCTGGTTACCAAAAATTTATCCTTTTCACCAAAAGACCCGGCAACCCCTAAAATTTTAGACGATTGCACATTCTCTTGGCTTACTTTGAAGAGGGTTGCAACTATATGAACGTAGGCTTAACCTCAGAGATCGGGTTTTTGATTTAATCTAGTCTCGTTAAAATTCGTTGTCTAATCGTATTATTTATGTTTTGGCATCTTCTGCGGTGGGATAGATAATCATCCATATATTTTTGTTTTTTGTCCAAATAGTTCATTACCAAGATGGCATCTTCATCATTCAGTATCAGATATGAACCAGTACTAAAATCAAGACGTTTCAATAAGTACTCCTGCATTCGATTAAGACTTTCGTTGTATTCATTATCCAATAGCTTCAGTTGATGGATATATTGATAATAGGATATAAGCCCATAGCGTATATCTTTATCCTGGATCAAATTTAAACGCCCTGAATTATTTAAATCCTCAAAGGCGGTATTAGTGACAAAAACACGGTACCAATCGGCAAGACCTTTTATACTATTTAGCCTAGCACCTTTCATTTCATTAGATCCCCCCCTAATATATTTTTTGGTGCTATCCATTTCTGAGCTTAATTCATCAAAATATTTGGTCGCCATTCCATAATACAAGCTATCATTTTTCAAACCCACTTGCAGATCAGTGAGGTAACCGGTGATCAAATCATTATTGTATCGTCTTTCTTTCCAACTATCCAGTTGAAATGCGGCAACAATGCCAATTACGACAATTAAAAATTCCCCAATGGCATAGCGCCAATTAATTTTCAAATTCTGTTTCCCCATACTAGTATTTTAACTACGTTTTTCTTTACTGCACGTGAAACCGGCACGTTAATTTTTAAGGTTACCGTTGCCAAAATTCATTCTTTTGATTTAGACAGTTTGTCCGGCTTCCTATTCCGTTATTCCCAATATTTGTATTCTGACATAAAATTTACAGACCAATTAGGAGAAGTATGGAAAACGAAGTTCTCCACTGATAACATTCAAATATTTCATCAAGGAAGAGGCCCCTCCCCTAAGGAAAATACGGTTAGCTCACTCACCAAAGATTTCATTCAATCTTCTACCCAAATTTTCGCGGGACGTACCTAAGTCGCGTATTTGCCTTCGATGACACCTTCATCGCCTCGCGGGCACCGGCGATCGAACTCGGC
>JBCBZA010000045.1:0-25396 GCA_039815575.1 Bacteroidota bacterium
AAGGTCTTGTTTATTTTATTTTATTTTCACTAAAACAAAATGGTATTCTTAAAATTAATACCGTAAGGACCTGTAATAGGATTGTTTTATTCCAAATTATACATGGCTTTATGGTGACTCCAAAAGACGACCAAATCTGAAAAATAAACCGGAATAAATGCCATAACCACATTTTACATTAAAGCTGAACATTTTCAGCACTTTAAATGTACCGCACTATCTACATGCAAAGTAGTGTTCGACCTTCTGTATTTTTGGGATGTACAACTAATCCTTTCCTATGGGGTTGGGTAGCTTATCTTGGCTACTTTTTTGTTTCACATACTTTTCAAGCCATTGGTCTTGTTCCCATAACAAATGCAGAATACTCTCTTTAGCCCGATATCCGTGACTTTCCTTTGGTAACATAACGAGCCTTACGGTAGCACCCAATCCCTTAAGGGCATTGAAATAGCGTTCACTTTGCATAGGGTAGGTGCCCGAGTTATTGTCGGCTTCCCCATGCACCAATAGCAAAGGTGTTTTCATTTTATCGGCGTGCATAAATGGGGACATGGTATAATACACCTCGGGGGCTTCCCAATAATTCCTTTCCTCACTTTGAAAACCAAAAGGGGTCAATGTTCTATTATAGGCTCCACTACGTGCTATTCCCGCTGCAAAAAGGTTGGAATGCGATAGTAGATTTGCCACCATAAAGGCGCCATAGCTATGGCCTCCAACGGCTACTCTTTGCCTATCAATGTAACCAAGCTCGTCAACGGCATCAATGGCCGCCTTTGCATTTGCTACCAATTGACTCCTAAAGGAATCATTTGGTTCTTCATCCCCTTCCCCAATGATTGGGAAGGCGGCGTCGTCCAATACCACATATCCCTTGGTTACCCAGTATATGGGAGAGCCCCAATAAGGATAGGTAAATTCATTGGGGTTCTGTGTATTTTGAGAAGCACTGTTTTTGTCCTTGTATTCCCTTGGATAGGCCCAAAGAATCATAGGTGCTTTCTCTTTCGCCTTCTTATCATATCCTACGGGTAGGTACAAAGTGCCGTTCAGTGCCAAGCCGTCTTCACGGGTATAGCTGATTACCTCCTTATGGACATTCTGAATGCTTTTAAATGGATTTTCAAATTGGGTCAATTGTCTTGAGCCTTTACGCTTTACCAGGTTTTTATAGTGATAATTTGGATATTCGCTTGGGGATTCAATTCGAACTAAAAGTTCATCTTTCTGAACGTTATAATCAATAAGGTTCTCTTTTTTTCCCTTTAGATTGGAGGTGTACAATCGGGTTTTTTTCATTGTGGCCATATCCATTTTATCCACAAAAGGGAACTGACCTTCTTTTGTAAAACCCTCACCCAGTAAAAACGTGCTATTACCATCCATGGCCAAAACCTCCGTTCCATATTCAGTTTTTTGTGTAGCAAAATTTCCCGGATCACTATAGGCATCTTGGTAATTTCTATCCTCAAAAATGGTAGGCGCTTCGGTATTGTTGGAGGGATTAAAAAGGTATCCCTTTAGATTCCGATTATTCCACCAATAATCATAGGCCACCGCTTTATTATCATTGCCCCATTGTATTTGATAGTATCGATTCTTAAGTTTAAGTAAGCTCTTTCCCTTTTGGTTAAAAGGGGCATCCAATTGAAAAACTTCGTCCCTATATGCTGCTTCTTTATCCGGATTACCCTCATCTAAGGCTTGTGCATAAATTAGTGATGCCGGTTTATCACTCCTCCAGGAAAGTTCCCGCATTCCCATTCGAACCGCCATAAACCCTTTTGGTAAATCTTCAATTAAGGGTACTTCCAAGAGCGTCGAAACCAACTCCCCATTTGATTTGTACACTACGGTGTTTGAGGGAAATCGGTAATAAGGTACCAAATAGGAAAAAGGCTTTTCCACCTTTGTCACCATAACATATTCTCCATCTGGCGAGAAGCTGATAGAGCTGTACATTGCTGGTTCCTTCCATACCGTTACGGATCCATCCATTGAAACCTTATAGAGGCCCGACCTGGCCAACTGCTCAAAATTGAATTCGTCATTAGGATTTTTTAATAAGTCTTGATAGGTCCTGTTTTGGGCTTTTTTACCATTATTTGATGAGATGGTGGGGCCTTGTGGAACCGATTCAGACGCCTTTATTAATTGTTGCCGATCCTTTGGTAACATTTTTACCAAAATGGATCTTCCATCTTTAAACCAATTGATTACATCTCGGGTATTGGCATTTATTTTGGCATCCGTAAGTCGGGTTAATTGCGCTTTTTTCAAATCTACGACCCAGAGCTCCACTCCATTTGGGGTCGTATTGGTAGCCGCTATCATTGATTGATCGGGAGACCATTTAAAGTTGGCCAGTCTTGGGCTTTCGGGCATTCCGTTTACCTGAATGGCCTCATCCGTCCCAATAGGTTTGATTTTAATATTGTTGTAGTAATTGGTTCTACTTCCAATATTGGTTTTGGGATTAATTCGAAGTCCTGCAAGTCGAAGCTCGGTTTCTGAAAGTTCAGCTATCGTTTTATAATAATCCCGGTACAAAAGCACCATATAGTTGCCATCATCCGTAATAAGAACAGATGGGGCCAATGGGGCATCTACCAATTCCAGAATTTCCTTTGATGGTTTTTGATAGGTAAGGTTTTCCTGCGCAAAACCAAACGTAAAAACGAAAAGTAATATGGAAAAAATGAGTTTTTTCATGATTATGTTTTTGATGATAAGAAAGCATTTGGCATACCCTCTAAAAATACAATAATTCGTAAGCATCTGGTCAAAGAAAATAGGGTATGGGAAAGTTAAAATGAAGATATGGGTATTGTTTTCTTGATTTTATGCGTACCTGAAAATATATTGGTTATTTTTCCTTTCTCAAATATCAAGAATATGTACAATTCCAAAATAACCGGACTCGGTTACTTTGTCCCTGACCATGTGGTCACAAACCACGATTTATCCAAAATTATGGATACCAATGATGAATGGATACAGGAAAGAACAGGTATAAAGGAAAGGCGTCATGTAGTCAAGGGAACGGACACTACGACTTCAATGGGTGTCAAAGCTGCCAAAATTGCAATTGAACGCGCTGGTATCGATAAAAGTGATATCGATTTTATCATTTTTGCCACCTTAAGTCCTGATTATTACTTTCCCGGCCCCGGTGTTTTGGTACAACGGGATTTAGGGATTGATACAGTGGGGGCCCTTGATGTTCGAAACCAATGCTCAGGGTTTGTGTATGCAATTTCCATAGCGGATCAGTACATAAAAAGTGGTATGTATCAAAATATTTTGGTCATTGGCTCCGAACTGCACTCCCACGGCTTGGATATGACTACCCGGGGAAGGGCGGTCTCCGTAATTTTTGGGGATGGGGCAGGTGCCGCCGTCATCAGCAGGGAAGAAGATACTGATAGGGGAATTTTGTCAACGCACCTCCATTCTGAAGGGCAACATGCCGAAGAATTATCCTTGATTGCTCCAGGTATGGGAAAACGGTGGGTCTTGGACATTTTAAAGGATAATGACCCTGAGGATGAGTCCTATTTTCCCTATATGAATGGACAGTTTGTATTCAAAAATGCCGTGGTTCGTTTTAGTGAAGTGATTATGGAGGGACTTCGTGCCAATAATCTGTCACCCACCGATATTGACATGTTAATTCCACATCAGGCCAACCTTCGTATTTCGCAATTTGTACAGAAGAAATTTGGTCTTTCCAATGAACAAGTCTACAATAATATTATGAGTTATGGCAATACTACCGCCGCCTCAATACCTATCGCATTGACTGAGGCCTGGGAAGAAGGTAAGGTCAAAAAAGGGGATTTGGTGGTCTTGGCCGCCTTTGGCAGTGGATTTACCTGGGGAAGTGTCATTATCCGATGGTAAAAAGAAAACCCTGACATTTCAAGAAGAAAGTCAGGGTTATAGACCACTTGGCAAGAACTAACCAACCAATATTCAACCAGGTGGTCTTTGATTTTAGTTATCCCATATCATACTAGACGACAAAAAGGGAATGGTGTTACAGTAAATCCATGATGAAAAAGAAACCCTGACAACGAGCGTTGTCAGGGTTATGCATTGATAAGCTATACTAAACACTAACCATTAACTATAAAAAATACAGTCTTACCAATGATTAAGATTCTCATCGTCCATAAATAGACGTCATTTTTTTAGAATCGTTACGACTTTTAGGATAGTTTAACACAGAATTTAACAAATGAAAAATACCCTTGTTTTTGGAGCCTCCTTAAAACCAAATAGATACAGTCATATGGCCATCCGGCGCCTGCGCAAGAATGGTGAAAAGACATTTGCCTTTGGGCTAAAATTTGGTTTGGTAGACGACGTGCAAATTAAAACCAATTTGGGTGAATTACCAAATATTAATGTTGTAACGTTGTATTTGAATCCTGAACGGCAAAAACAATATTATCAAGATATTATTGCACTAGGGCCTGAAAAGGTTATTTTTAATCCCGGCACCGAGAATCCTGAATTCTATGGACTCCTAAGGGAAAACAATATTGAGGTTGAGGTAGCTTGCACGCTCGTTTTATTGGCCACAGGTATGTATTAGCTGATATAATGGTCAACAATTAAGGGTTGAAAAATCCATCTGACCCGTTTTCCTTGGAGGTCGTTTTTCTTCTATGAAGATGACAACTTAAAACCACTATTTTGAAGATCTATCTTCAGTCAAATTACTATTTTCGGCCAGATTCCAAGCCTTTTTAAAATCCATATTTAATAGATTCTGCCTTTTTGACTTCGATGCCATGCTACTCATAAGCCATTTGGTTTGCTTGGGACTGAGATATTCCTTCCCTGATTTACCACTACCAAGTGCACTGTTTATTTTGGTTTGTTGTAGCGGACTTAATGGGATGTATTTATAATCTGTATGACGTAGGTAATAATGGACGTCATTATCCGCTGTCCTATAGGAGGTATCAAAAATTACGGGCTGAATGCGATACTCTGCGGCATATTTTTCGATGGTTTTTGAGTCTACCACTTCTGGATTGTATTTTATTTTTACTACTTCGGCATGGTTCATAAACCCTGATTCGGTTTCCAGTACTCCGTCTATTTTGGCAAGTTGTTTTTCACCAGACCAAAAACAGTACATTTTAAAATATTTTTCTTTGTCCTTTCCATTTGAAGCAATTTGTTCACCTAAAAGCTTAAAGTAACCGGGTGCCGATTTTCCATAGGAATTCAAAGCTTTCTCCATACCTTGGTGAAGGGCCTTCATGGAATAATTGCCGCTAATTCTATTAATTACATTCCTTCCATTATAGTTTATGATGCGTACCACTGGATTATTCCAGCTAGGCTCGTTGTATTTTTTTAGGATTTCAAGATCCTTGCCTTTTTTGTTATTGAAAATGGCCAAGGGAATGAATAAGTTTTCGATAGCCTCTACCAACAAAGGATTGCTCAACACATTTTTACCATAATTTCTACAGGTTGCACAGCCTGGAACCTCCTGAAAGAGAATCAAAATATCCTTCTGCTCTTTTTTTGCTTTGGCCACTGCGGCATCATAGTCCCTATACCAATTTACATTCCCTAATTCTTCGCTTTGATGACTCAAATCAGTCTGGGCATTCATACTGGGGGTGAGCAAAGTAAATATCAATAGCATAATAAGTGTAACATTACCGTTCATTAGGGTATGGATTTAATATTTATAAACAAATCTAATGGGTAAATCTCACGAAAAAATAACAATAGGGTAATGATTTTTGTGCATTCGAAGTAAAGACCTGTGCGGACCTTACCTATTCCTTATCTGGACTTGGAATTAGGGGTTGGGTGCTTCTTTTCTCGAATTAACCACAGGCCAATGAAGGTCAATAACCCATTCAATGGTAACAGCTCGTAGCCCAATTGATATCCTCCTAAATATTCCGGTTTTAAACTTCCAAAAATGGAAATAATGACCACAGAGGTTAAAGCAACTACCCACACATAAGTATCCCTTATCGCGTGCTTGGTAAAAATGCCAAAGGCAAAAAGCCCTAATAGGGGTCCGTAGGTATAACCTGCAACGGTCAACAAACTATCAATCACGTTACTGCTTAAAATGTATTTGAATGCGATAATAACCAGTATCAAAACCAAGCTCATCCAAATATGGGTGCGCTTTCTAATACGTTTTTTTTCCACTTCATCCTTATCTTCCATGTTGAGGAAATCAATGCAAAATGAGGTGGTAAGCGAAGTTAGCGCACTATCCGCACTACTGTAAGCGGCGGCTATCAAGCCCAGCATAAAGGTAATGGAGAGGGTCAATCCCAATCCACTGTTCAACGCAATTTCAGGAAAAAGTAAATCGGTCTTGGGAGAACCATCCATTAAAGGAATGCCAATATCGTTTCTTTCGGCATAAATAAATAAAAGTACTCCTAAAAGCATGAAGAGAACGGTAACGCCTACCAGTACAAAACTGAAGGAAACCATATTCTTTTGTGCTTCCTTCAGATTTTTACAGGTCAGGTTCTTTTGCATCATATCCTGATCAAGGCCGGTCATACAGATTGTAACGAACATTCCTCCCACAAAGGATTTTATAAAATGGTTTCTAGCTAAGAAATCATCGAAAAAGAGAAATCTGTTGTAGGCTTTGAATTCATCTGAGGCCAGAAATTCCCCAAAAGTCCAGTTCAGCTCCCTAGTGATAAAAATAATGGAAAGAACAACGGCTAAAATCATAAATGTCGTCTGCAAGGTATCTGTCCAAACAATAGTTTTTATCCCTCCTTTATTCGTGTAGATCCATATTAAAAGGATGGAGATAACTACCGTGATTTCAAAGGGAATGCCAAATTCGTCAAATACAAATTGCTGTAAAACAATGGCCACCAAAAACAAACGAAAAGCAGCTCCCAAAACCCTGGAGATAAAAAAGAAAAAAGCCCCCGTTTTATGGCTAGTTGGGCCAAATCGCTCTTTTAAGTACTCATAGATGGAGGTCAAGTTCAACCTGTAGTAAATCGGCAACAATAAAAATGCCACTACAAAATACCCGACCAAATACCCCAGTACCACTTGGAGATAGCTGAATTGGGAGGCTTCTACCCATCCGGGAACGGAAATAAAAGTAACTCCGGACAGTGAGGCCCCAACCATCCCGAAGGCAACCAAATACCATGGGGATTGTCTCCCTGCTTTAAAAAAATCTGCATTGGAATCGTTCCGTCCCGTGAAATAGGAAATCACCAAAAGCACAATAAAGTAGGCTCCTACAAGTAAAAGTATCTGAAAAGGGGTCATGTATTTTGGTTTGGGGCACAAATTACAAAAAGTCCCTTCGCTAAGTAGAAGAGTGCTATTTAGAAATGGCAACACTCGTCTATTAATTGTAATTTCGTTTCATGGAATTTTCATCCAAGCTTTTGGAAAATGCGGTATACGAGGTTTCCCAACTTCCCGGTATAGGTAAGCGTACCGCACTGCGCTTGGTGTTGCATTTGTTAAAACAGCCCAAGGAACAGACCAATCATTTGGCTAATGCGCTTTCCAATCTAAGGGAAAAGATTAATTTTTGTAAGCGTTGCCATAACATCTCGGACATGGAAATCTGCGAAATTTGCAGTAACCCCAAGCGCGATGAAAGTACCCTATGTGTTGTGGAGGATATCCGTGATGTGATGGCCATAGAGAATACAGGACAGTTTCAGGGGCTATATCATGTATTGGATGGAAAAATATCCCCTATGGAAGGTATTGGTCCCCAGGATTTGAACATTACCACTTTGGTCAACAAGGTAAAGGAAGGGAAGGTGAAAGAATTGATTTTTGCCCTGAGCAGCACTATGGAGGGGGATACGACCAATTTTTATATTTATAAACAGTTGGAAGGATTGGATGTTACCACTTCCACGATTGCACGGGGAATTTCAGTTGGGGATGAGCTGGAGTACGCGGATGAGGTGACCTTGGGACGTAGTATTTTGAATCGTGTTCCGTTTGAGCGTTCCATCAAAGCGAATTGATAATTTCAATGAAGTTAAAACAATAAATTGGCCTATATTTTGTTATTTTTGCAAAATAATTAGGGCAAATGGCAATTGAATTAAGAATATGTCAAAATTTGAATTAAAATTACCTCAGATGGGCGAGAGTGTTGCTGAAGCAACACTGACCAGTTGGTTGAAAGACGTTGGGGATACCATTGAAATGGATGAGGCTATTTTTGAGATAGCCACGGATAAGGTAGATTCTGAGGTTCCTAGCGAGGTGGAAGGAACCCTTCTGGAAAAACGGTTTGAAGTAGATGATGTTATCAAAGTAGGAGACGTGGTTGCCGTCATTGAAATGGAAGGAAATGTAGAAGTTTCCCAACCAACCGTAATACAGCCCGTGGAAGAAACCCCATCTGAAATGCCTGAGCCTGCCGCTCAAATAGAGAGCGAAATTACCATGGTTAAGGAGACGGTCGGTTCTCCAATTCAAGATTTTTCAGGTTCCGAACGGTTTTATTCCCCACTGGTAAAGAATATTGCAAAGGAAGAAGGGATAAGTATTACGGAGTTGGATGCAATTTCTGGTACTGGAAAGGAAGGACGGGTTACCAAGAATGATATTTTGGCATTTATAGCGAATAGGGGACAAAACGGAGGTAATACAACGGAAGGCAAAATAGTTGCACCCGTTGGTGCAAAAACAGTCGATTCCCCAGAAGTTTCTATAGAAAATTCTAAGAGCCAGCAGCCTACAAAGGTCAGTTCAGTTGAGGTCAAAGATGGTGATGAAAAGATTCCGCTTACCCGAATGGGCAAACTGATTGCACATCATATGGTGGAGAGTGTTTCTACTTCGGCGCATGTTCAAAGTTTTGTGGAGGTTGATGTCACCAATGTTGTCCAGTGGAGAAACAAGATAAAAAAAGCCTTTGAAGCACGTGAGGGAGAGAAATTGACCTTTACCCCAATTTTCTTGGAGGCCATTGCCGTTGCACTTAAGAAATATCCCATGATGAATATTTCCCTGGATGGGGACACGGTCATTAAAAAGAAGCATATCAACCTGGGCATGGCAGCAGCATTACCAGATGGTAACCTCATCGTTCCCGTAATAAAGAACGCCGACCAGTTGAATTTGGTGGGCATGGCAAAAACGGTCAATGACTTGGCAAACCGAGCACGGAACAATGCTCTAAAGCCAGATGAAGTTAAAGAAGGCACCTACACAGTAACCAATGTAGGGTCTTTTGGTAGCGTATTTGGAACACCAATCATCAACCAGCCCCAAGTAGGAATTCTGGCACTAGGGGCCATTCGAAAATTACCTTCGGTAATCGAGACCCCGGAAGGGGATTTTATAGGAGTTCGGCATAAAATGTTCCTTTCCCACAGCTATGACCATCGTGTGGTGAATGGCGCCTTGGGAGGAATGTTTGTAAAAACTGTTGCGGACTATTTGGAGGCTTGGGATGTAAATCGCGAAATCTAAAGGGTAAAAGTCCATTATTTCCTTTACTATTCCTATTTTCGATGTGTAAAACCCAATCAAAATGTTGCGTTCCTATACTCTTCTTTTCTTACTTCTAATAGGAACCTCATTAACAGCTCAAGATTTTTCGGCTTTTGAAAAAAATATATATAGCCAAGGCAGTACTGTTCTACCTTACAGGATTTTACTGCCAAAGGATTATGACGCGGAAAAGAAATATCCTCTAATTCTATTCTTACATGGCTCAGGAGAGCGCGGAAATGATAATGAAAAGCAACTCACCCACGGGGCGGAGTTATTTCTAAGGGATTCCGTTCGTGAGCAGTTTCCGGCCATCGTTGTTTTTCCGCAATGTGCAGAGAAAAGTTCTTGGGCCAGGATCAAGGTCGAAGGGGAATGGGGAGATAGAACCTTTACATTCTATAAAAAAGGCCAACCCACACAAGAGATGCTTTTATTGGAAGGTCTTATTAAAAAATTAAAAGAGACCTTTAATATTAAAAAAAGTCAAATGTACATAGGCGGCCTTTCCATGGGTGGTTTTGGAACCTTTGAGCTGGTCAATCGAAATCCCGGTTTGTTTTCAGCTGCCTTTCCAATTTGTGGAGGGGCGAATCCCAAGATTGCCGGTCGATTAACCAAAGCGGACTGGTGGGTCTTTCACGGAGGAGCTGATGATATAGTACCGCCACAATATTCCACCCAAATGGTGGAAGCCTTGAAGGGCAAAAAAGTAAAGGTGAGGTATTCACTATATCCTGCCGTAAAACATAACAGCTGGGATTATGCTTTCAAAGAACCGGAATTATTACCTTGGCTATTTTCCAAATCAAGATTACGATGAAGGAATTAAATTTGACAAAACCAATTTGTTTCTTTGATTTGGAAACTACTGGCACCAATGTAGCCAAAGATCGAATTGTTGAAATCTCCATTTTAAAGGTCTTCCCCAATGGGAATAAAGAAAGCAAGACCTGGCTAGTAAATCCAGAAATGAATATTCCGGAAGATGTGGTCGCTGTCCATGGAATCTCCAATGAAAAAGTGGCCAATGAACCTACTTTCAAAATGCTTTCCAAGGAAGTTTACAAGATGGTCAGGGATAGTGATTTGGCCGGCTTCAATTCTGACCGTTTTGATATTCCCTTGCTGGCGGAGGAGATGCTCAGGGCTGAGGTGGATTTTGATATGAAACACATGGTTTCTGTGGATGTTCAAACCATATTCCATAAAATGGAAAAACGAACCCTAGGAGCAGCTTATCAGTTTTACTGTAACAAGAATCTTAATGATGCCCATAGTGCTGAAGCCGATACCAATGCTACTTATGAAGTATTGTTGGCACAATTGGAACGTTATCCAGAGCTGGAGAATAACATCAAAAAGCTTTCTGAATTCACTACAAGAAAACAGTCCTTGGATTTTGCTGGTTTCATTGCCAAGGGAAAAGATGGCGAGCCCATTTTCACCTTCGGAAAACACAAGAACAGAAAAGTGGATGAGGTCTTGGAAAAAGAACCGGGTTATTTTGGATGGATTATGAATGCGGACTTTCCCCTGTACACAAAAAAAGTATTGACACAGCTAAAGCTAAGCAAGCTTAATAATAGATTATCATAATGCTTTATGAAGTTGATTTGTATTGGCCGCAATTATGCAGCCCATGTAGATGAATTAAACAACGAGCGTCCAACGGAACCGGTCGTTTTTATAAAACCGGATTCCGCGATTTTGCCAAAAGAGCAGGACTTTTATATTCCTGATTTCTCTCAGGACGTGCATTATGAAGTAGAGGTTTTGATCAAAATCAAAAAGGTAGGGAAACATATCGCGCACCAGTTTGCGCACAAGTACTATGATGACATCGGATTGGGTATTGATTTTACCGCAAGGGACTTGCAATCGACGTTAAAAGCTAAGGGTTTACCTTGGGAAAAAGCAAAGGGATTTGATGGCGCCGCCGTTATTGGTAAGTGGATTCCCAAAAATACGTACGAAAAATTGGATAACCTGGGGTTTTCCTTGTTAAAAAATGGGGAAATTGTACAAAAAGGCAATACAAGCTTGATGTTGTGGAAGATAGATGAGCTGATTGCCCATGTTTCTACCTATTTTATGCTTAAAAAAGGGGATATTCTGTTTACGGGCACTCCGTCAGGTGTTGGTAGAGTGGAGCGAAATGACTACCTTCAAGGGTGGATTGAAAATGAGGAATTGTTTTCAGTGAACATCAGATAATGATTTATACGCTAGATAAGTTAAACGAAATGGCTGAGGGAGATGAAGATTTTGTCCTCTCCGTCATCTCTGTTTTTTTGGAAGAAGTACCTGAAGATCTTGCAGCCCTGGAAAATGCCATCGCTTCCGGAAATTTTGAACAAATAGGAAAGATGGCCCATAAAATAAAGCCCAATGTCGACCTCCTAGGTATGGAACAAACTCGGGCCAACGCCTATGATTTAGAAAAATTGGGCAAGGCTTCAGGAAGTTTGGAAGAAATCAAAATGAAGTTCCCATTGCTGAAAAAAGATGTGGAGCAGGTCATTTCAGAGTTACAAAAGGACTTCGATATTTAGGAGTAGTATCCACCTTCTACTTTTCCCTATTTTTGTCCATTAATCGGGACTTTCCCTGCAATGTTATAGTATATGCAAGCTGAAATCATTACCATAGGTGATGAAATTCTCATTGGACAGATCGTTGACACCAACTCCGCCTTTATTTCAAAAGAACTTAATAAAATAGGGGTGTCCGTATATCAGATTACGTCCGTTCAAGACGAAAGGGAACATATTTTAAGGGCGTTTGCTGAGGCCAATAAGCGTTCTAAAGTTGTCATTGTTACCGGAGGTTTGGGTCCCACAAAAGATGATGTGACCAAGCATACCTTCTGCGAGTACTTTCAAGACACCCTGATACAGGATGAAAATGTACTGAACCATATTGAATTCCTTTTTAAAAAATACATTAGCACCCCTATTTCGGATTTAAATAGGGAACAGGCTATGGTACCTTCCAGGGCTGAGGTGCTCCACAATCAATTTGGTACGGCTCCAGGCATATGGATGGAAAAGGAGGGGACCGTATTTATTTCCTTGCCTGGAGTGCCTTTTGAAATGAGGGGGTTAATGACCCATTCTGTTATCCCTAAGATCATAGCTGCTTTTGAGCGCCCCCATATCATCCATAAGACCATTATGACCTATGGTTTAGGGGAAAGTGCCATTGCTGAAAAGATAGAGGATTGGGAAGATAACCTACCCAAGGAAATCAAGTTGGCCTATTTGCCAAGTTTAGGAAGGGTGCGTTTGCGATTGAGTGCCAAAGGCCATGATCGAGAGTATCTTCAGCAGTTGGTGAATTCGCAAGCCAAGAAGTTGTATCCTTTGATCGGTGATATTATTTATGGTGAAGAAGAGGATGAAAGTATTGAAGCGGGTATTGGAAAGCTATTGACCCAGAACGGAATGACTTTGGCAACCGCCGAAAGCTTCACTGGGGGTAAGATCGCACAACAAATAACCGCCATTCCTGGGGCTTCCCAATATTTTAAAGGTAGCTTGGTCAGTTATGCCACAGCGACTAAAATTCAAGTTTTGGGCATTGAACCAGAACTCATCGAAGCCCATTCTGTGGTGAGTGAATCGGTAGCGATTGCCATGGCCAAAAAAGTAAAGAAGCTAATGGGTGCTGATTTTGCTATCGCTACTACTGGAAATGCTGGACCCAGTAAGGGAGATTCTAACGAAGAAGTGGGGACCGCATTTATTGCCATAAGTACTCCCGTACATACTTTTGCCAAAAAATGCATTCTGGGTAACCATAGGGAACGCATTGTTCAAAAAGGGGTAAATAAGGCCTTTGAACTGCTTCAAAAAGAAATATTAAATTTTTGAATTTCAGTTTTGTGGGTCTTGGGGAATTATCTAAATTTGCACGCTCAATAAAATCACGCAAAAGTTACGGAGATGTCCAAAGTTTGTGAAGTTACAGGAAAGAAGGTGATGTTTGGAAACAATGTTTCCTTTTCCATCAATAAAACCAAGCGTCGGTTTGATGTAAATATTTTCAAGAAGAAATTTTACATCCCCGAAGAAGATAAGTGGGTGACCATGAATGTTTCTTCGAAAGGAATCAAAATTATTAACAAGAAAGGAATCTCCGCAGTTCTTAAGGAATCACGTGCCAAAGGTTACGTAAAATAAGAGTAAGATGGCAAAGAAAGGAAATAGAGTTCAGGTTATTTTGGAATGCACGGAGCACAAGGATTCTGGTATGCCCGGCACATCGCGCTATATCACTACCAAGAACAAGAAGAACACGCCAGATAGGATGGAAATCAAAAAATTCAATCCCATCCTTAAACGAATGACCATTCACAAAGAGATAAAATAATAGACCATGGCAAAGAAAACGGTTGCAACTCTACAAAGTAGTTCGAAAAGATTGACAAAGGCTATCAAAATGGTCAAATCGCCAAAAACGGGTGCGTATACCTTCGTGGAGTCGGTGATGCCCCCAGAAATGGTAAACGATTGGTTGGCCAAGAAATAAGCCAAACAAACCAAACACTACAAAGCCGCTTTTAGCGGCTTTTTTGTTTTAACAAAACTCCCCCTACTTTTCTATCTTTGAACCTTTATAGATTAGAAATGAGCCTTTTTAAAAATATATTCTCCAAAGACAAAAAGGAAACCCTGGATAAGGGATTGGAAAAGAGCAAGTCCAGCTTTTTTGGAAAGTTAAGCAAAGCAGTTGCGGGCAAGTCAAAGGTTGATGATGAGGTATTGGACAATTTGGAAGAGGTTCTGGTGACCTCTGATGTGGGAGTCGATACGACCCTTAAAATTATAGATCGCATAGAAGCGCGCGTATCAAAGGATAAATATTTGGGTACAGAAGAATTGAACCAAATACTGCGAGAGGAAATCGCGGGGTTATTATCGGAGACCCATGTAGGTGAAGCTGAGGAGTTTTCCATACCAGACGACAAAAAACCCTATGTAATCATGGTCGTCGGGGTCAATGGAGTGGGAAAGACCACTACAATTGGCAAACTCGCCAATCAATTCAAAAATCAAGGCCAAAAGGTTGTTTTGGGAGCGGGAGATACCTTTCGGGCGGCAGCTATTGACCAACTACAAGTTTGGGCAGAACGGGTAGGCGTACCCATCATCAAACAGAAAATGGGGAGCGACCCAGCTTCGGTGGCTTTTGATACCCTCAACGCTGCAGTGGCTGAGAATGCCGACGTAGTTTTAATCGATACGGCAGGGCGATTGCACAATAAGGTCAATTTGATGAACGAGCTTTCTAAAGTAAAACGGGTTATGCAAAAAGTGGTTTCCGATGCCCCACATGACGTTTTGCTGGTCTTGGACGGTTCCACCGGGCAGAACGCCTTTGAACAGGCCAAGCAATTTACCAAAGCAACCGAGGTGACCAGTTTGGCGGTGACTAAATTGGACGGTACGGCAAAGGGCGGCGTAGTGATTGGGATATCCGACCAATTTCAAATACCCGTAAAATATATTGGGGTAGGGGAAGGTATTGAAGACTTACAGGTATTTAATAAATACGAGTTTGTTGATTCGTTTTTTAAGATGTAACAAAACCAGTTGACTATGGGCCGAATCCACTTATTTGAGTTTGAAGATCAGAAGTGGTTTCCTAAATTCCTAAGGGACTACGGTACGGATTTTCTACAGTTTCTATCCAATAAAGCTAAAATTTACCAACCTATTATTCCGGTTTTAGGAAAGGGCTTGGCGGCTTATGGCGAGAACACCATTGTTGATTTAGCCTCCGGAGGTGGAGGCGGGTTACTTTCGCTGAATTCTGAGCTCCTAAAACAATACCCTGACCTAAAAATCGTGTTGACCGATTACTTTCCCAATCAGTCTGCTTTTGAGTACACCAAGAAACAAGCTCCTAATTTTGAGTATATCAACACTTCCATAGATGCCAGAAAAGTACCGGAAAGCCTTAAAGGGTTGCGAACACAGTTCTTATCCCTGCACCATTTTAAACCCGAAGATGCCAAGCTCATTCTCCAGAATGCGGTATATACAAAAACACCCATTGCCATATTTGAAGGGCAAGAACGAAGTATTCCAAGTATTTTGGCCATGCTGTTTTCACCCATAAGTGTGCTGCTCACTACGCCATTTATTCGCCCTTTTAAGTGGGGACGACTTTTGTTTACGTATATTATCCCAATAGTACCGCTATTTGTGCTTTGGGATGGTGTGGTTTCCGCTTTACGGACATATTCCCTTAAGGAGATGAAAGAACTTGTGGATGGCTTGGACGATTCGGAAACTTTTGACTGGGAAATGAATAAGGTAAAATCGGGCCCTGGAGTGATACTTTATCTTTTAGGTACTGAAAAAAATAAGGCGATACCGTAATTTTATATGACACTGTAGCCTTTTTTATTAAAATAGTGCATTCTACTAATCAATATTCAGGTATTAAATGAATTGGTGAAGTTAGCTGAACCTTAGAAGTATTTAAGGAATAGGTGCTTGAGAATTCTTTATAAGAGATCAATGATATTCGCCCAAATTGACGTAAGTAAAAACATTTTAGCGCAATTTGCCCAGCAACTAGGACTGTCTTCTGAAAACGACGTCTTGAAGATTGACTCCCGTATTGGAAGGGGTAGTGCTGGCTTTAAGTCCTTTAATGGCACTCTGGAACTATACCATTTTGTTACTACCCTACATCAACCCTTCCATATGGAATCCCATAACCCAGTAGATAGTGACTGGCTTTTAATCAACATCAACCTATCCCGTTCCATATCCAAAAAAGAAGTAAATAGTGAACACATAGAATTTCAGAAGTATTTACCATCTGGAATGCTCTTGTATACACCCAATACTTCGGTTAAGAATGTAAGTCTTCCGAATGAAGATTTAGAAATTGTCTTGATTCGATTCCACAAAATTTTTTTACAAGAATATAGTTTACAGGATGTAGAAGTTTTTAAATCCCCCAAGAACAATGTAGTTTATGAAGACTTGGATTATGAATCTGAGAAAATACTTAGAACTACTCTGGAGTCAAAAGACAGCAGTTTAAAAATGCATGGTGGGCTTTTGACTTTTCTTGGTCTATTTGTAAAAAAACTTAGAAAAAGGGAGGCCTTTGAAAATGCAAAACCAATACATCCAGATGATTTAAAAAGTCTTTTCATAGCATGTTCCCAAATTAGAAATCCAGTTCTACAAAAGGTTCCATCAATCTCCGAACTAAGCCAATTATCGGGTATGGGCAGTACCAAATTCAAGATGATGTTCAAACGGGTATTTGGCCTTCCCCCGCTTCAATATCACAACAAAATCCGATTGGAGTATGCATATGAGCAGTTGGTCTCCAAAAGAAAGACACCATCCGAGTTAAGTTATGAATTAGGGTACTCGCATCCGTCCAAATTTACCAGGGCCTACAAGAACTTCCACGGAAAGCTACCATCAAGTTATTGATTTTGCGTCCTATCTGGTAAAAAAATCGTCTTATCAAGCTAAAACCTAAGTGGGGCTTTCAGGGATATTTGCCTAAAAAAAGATGAGGGTTTTTATCACGGGTGGTTCTGGTTTTGTAGGACAAAATGTAATACCGGTCCTAAAAGGAAAAGGGTATGCAGTTGTAGGTCTGGCACGTTCAGCAGAAGCCGCTTCCAAACTTGAAAAAGTTGGAGCGGTTCCCATAATGGATGATTTGACCAATCTCTCCCAGGTAACTGCGGATGCCCTAAGACATTGCGATTTCGTTGTGCACTCGGCAGCTCGAATGGAGCTGGACTATAATAAAGAGAAGTTTTTTGAAATCAATGTCGGCGCTACAAAAAAACTCCTATCGCTCTCCAAAAAAAACGGAGTTAAAAAATTTATTTATATAAGCGCTGCGCCCGTAATTCCCGGTTCTCCAGTTATAAATGCAAAGGAATCGGATGTTGGTATTGGGCTTCCGAAGGCTTTATACCCCAGAACAAAAGCCATAGCTGAAAAATGGGTGCTTTCTTCCAATACCAAAGATTTTCAAACAATTTCGTTACGTCCCCCCTTAATTTGGGGACCAAACAATCACCATGTTCATGAAATTATGGATCGGGTAAATTCTGGAAAATGGATGTGGATTGGTGGAGGAAGACAGATTTTAAGTACAGTACATATTAGAAATCTGGCTGAAGCAATTCTTTTGGCACTTGAAACTAAAGAATCGGGCAAACCATATTTCATTACCGATGGCGATAGAAGGCCAATGCGAGAGACATTCGAGAAACTTTTTGAGGTATATGGATTGGATGCAGGGAAAAAAGAATTTCCCCTTTCCGTTGCCAATTTCATGGCCCGTGTTTTTCATACGGTTTGGACTGTTTTAGGTTTAAAATCACAACCTCCTGTTCCCCCATTGGCCATTAGATTAATGGCCAGGGAATTTTCTGTCTCAGATGCCAAAGCCAGGCAGGAATTAGGGTATCAAAATGTTCTTTCTTTTGAAGAAGGCCTTATGGACTTAAAAACACGTTTAAAAATTGAAAAATGAAGATGCTATTATCTTTTTTAGTAGTACTATCAATAAGTTTTAATTCCATTTCACAAACCAGGGATAGCGACTTGATTCTTGGTCAATATTGGACGGAAAATAAGGAAGGAAAAATTGAGGTGTATAAAAATGGCAACAGCTATTTTGGAAAAATTGTCTGGCGTAAAGAGATAAGGAAGGATACTGAAAATCCAGATAGGTCACTTAGGGATAGAAGCGTCATTGGTATTGTGTTTATGAAGGATTTTATCTTTAAAAATGACAAATGGGTCGATGGCAAAGTGTATTCCATTGACAATGGAAATACCTATTCTGGCAAGATGTGGTTGGAAAATAGTGGAAGTACCTTAAAAATGAGGGGCTATCTGGGCATCTCCCTATTAGGACGTACCGCGACCCTAACAAGGGTGAAAGACGAGTAGATAATGGTGTTGTAAATTATTTTGGGACATTTGGCAATGCGAATAGTACCAATGCTTTTTTTGATTTGTAGTAGCCTCTGCAAATTTTGTAGAAAGCTATTCTTAGGGATAACCAAGATGATTTCAAATCGAGGGTGAGAAATCTTATCTTTAGATTTCCCTACTACAAATTCCTTTGAAATGACACGATTCACCAGTACCAAAAGAATTCTTGTTGCTTGCTTCATAGTTTTGATCTCTGTTTCTTGCAAATTCGATACAATTCCTAAGGAAAATACACCCACTACTGAAGAGGCGAAAATACGTGAGGGCTCAGAATCAGAAATGGCAAAGGAAAAACCTCTATGGGTACCTTACAATGATTCGGCCGATGTTGCGGCCAACGCTGACCATGAAAAGAAACGTATGCGCTACAAATTCATTCAAAGCAAAGTGTTGGATAAAAATGCGGTTTTTGACCCCCTATACGTTGAGGTTTCCCAATTTCCAGAAGAGAAATATGAACTAATGAAGCCATGGGTTTTGGAACAGGATATTCCCACTATTCAATCGCAAATTAGAGCGGGAAAATTTACGTATGAGGAATTGGTATTGTTTTATCTGTACCGTATTTATGCCTATGAACTGCAGAATGAAACCACTTTAAATACGGTCATAGCACTTAACCCTTTTATTTTGGAAACTGCCCGTAATCTAGGTGCCAATAATGATGGCCTTGACCCCATTTACGGGATGCCTATTTTATTAAAGGACAATATTGGCACCCAAGATATGAAGACTACTGCGGGAGCGATTGCGTTAATGGGAAATCAAACGAATGATGCCTTTATCGTTGAACGTCTAAAAGAGAAAGGGGCATTGATTTTAGGTAAGGTCAACTTGAGCGAATGGGCCAATTTTATTTGTGATTGCCCTAATGGGCAAAGCGCTGTTGGCGGTCAAACACTTAATCCGTATGGCCGTCGTGAATTTGATACTGGGGGTTCCAGCGCAGGCAGTGGGACTTCGGTTGCAGCCAATTATGCCGTAGCCGCGGTGGGAACTGAAACCTCTGGCTCAATTTTGTCACCTTCGGGTCAAAATTCCGTGGTTGGGCTAAAACCTACGGTCGGGCTATTGAGTAGATCTGGAATCATCCCTATTTCAAGTACTTTGGATACCCCAGGTCCCATGACCAAAAATGTGATTGACAATGGTATTTTATTGGATGCAATGCGCGGTTTTGATGAGCGTGACGCTAAGTCAGTAAAAGCGGATTGGAAAGCGGATTGGTATACTTCGAATGCGCCTAATTTAAAAGGAAAACGATTTGGTGCGTTAAAGAACTATATAGAAAGGGATTCCCTTTATCGCGAGACTTTGGAATTGATGAAACAGGCGGGGGCCATTATCATTGAGTTTGAACCACCGGAAGTGGGTTTTGAGGACTTCCTTTCCGTTTTGAATGGCGATATGAAAAACGATTTACCCCAATATATTAAAGCATGGGCAAATGATAAAGACGCGGTACAAGTTGCCACGGTCCATGACGTGGTGGATTTCAATATACAGGATTCTTTAGTTCGCATTCCTTACGGCCAGGCCCGCTTTGATGGTATTATGACGGACACAATCTCAGTTGAAGGCTTAAAACAACTAAAACAACGTCTACGAGCCAGTGGGCGACAGTATTTTAACCAGCCTATGTCCCAATATAACCTGGATGCGGTGATTTCCATTAACAATTACGACGCTGGAGCAGCTGCGGTGGCGGAATATCCGGCGTTGACTGTTCCCATGGGATATAGGAAAACAGGGGAACCTGCCAATCTAACATTTATCGCCAAGCAATACCAAGAAGGGAAATTGTATCATATGGGAGCGGCCTTTGAAGCGTTGTCCAAAGCCAGAAAATTACCTTCTGGATATCAAGACTAATTTATGAGGTCATTCAACTTTTCCCATAGGGAATTATCAAAACTTGAAGGACCCAGAAGGTTTTCCCCGGCATCTTCACCAAGACGTACGATAACCAACCCCTCACTTGGAACGATATACAGTTTTTGATCATCCCGCCCTAAACCGGCGTAGGTATCTGCAGGAGCATTTGGAATGAGTTCGCCTTGGAATTGTGTCTGGAGCCCAGGGGCACGATAGGAAGACTTTCCGTTTAACCACCAGAGATAGCCATAGGCTTGATTCATATTTTGGGAAGTATTCTTCATTTGATCATTGTAATTTTCATCCCCTAAAATGGTCGTTCCATTCCAAACACCATGGTTAAGGTTCAAGAGACCGAATCGGGCCATGCTTCGAGCAGTACTAAAATACACGTTGTTCAAATCATTTGTGGAAAACCAAAATCCGTCCATCCCAATTCTATCCCTCAGTTTTTGGTTGAAATAATCGGACCATTCTTCCCCACTGGCATTGGTGACCACCTTTTGCAAAAGGGTATAGGGGCCATTATGGTACGCCCATCGAGCTCCCGCGTCTGCTACATATTGCAGGCAATCAGGCGTGACGCAATCAAAAAATAGTCCGTTCATGCCAGAGGTCATGGTCAATTGGTGCCAAACGGTAATTAAATCTTCCTTTTCGGCATCCAAACTGGTCCATCCGCTGCCTAGATAGTCCGATGTTTTGGCATTGATATCCAAGAGGCCCTGTTCTTGGGCTAATCCTACTGCAAAAGCAGTCAAGGTTTTACCAGCAGAAGCCCAATACCAACTTGTATTTTGCGTATGCTCATCAAAATACCATTCTGCAACCATTTTTCCATCCTTGAGAATGATAAATGCTTTGGTTCCCTTTTCCTGTAAGAAATCGCGCAGTGGTTCTTCTGCAGGCCCATTCCAACCTATTTCACTCATTGAGATGCCCTCCCATTCCCCTGAATTGATAGGCGGAAAGTACAAATTGGCCACTTCAGGTTCGACAGGGATTATGGTTTCATCGGCTCCTACAGAATCCGTGGAACAGCCCCAAAGCAGAACTAGGGAGAACATTGCAATCAAAAAGGCGACTTTCATGGTTTCGGTTTTATTTGGGACAACCTTTATAGGTAAAGGTTTAACGCGATTAATAAAGAATTATGCGTTAAAATCGACCAATTGCCTATGCTATCGTATTTTTGCACCCATTCTACTTGATATGCGCACGAAATCGCTGAAAAATAATAGAATTAACGTAGTGACCTTGGGTTGTAGTAAAAATGTTTATGACTCAGAGGTTCTTATGGGACAGCTACGGGCCAATAACAAAGAAGTGGTGCATGAGGAAGAGGGCAATGTGGTGGTTATAAATACCTGCGGGTTTATTGCAAATGCCAAAGAGGAGAGTGTAAATACCATTTTGGAATATGTTCAGAAGAAAGAAGAAGGTGATGTAGATAAGGTTTTTGTGACCGGTTGCCTAAGTGAACGCTATAAACCAGATTTACAGAAGGAGATTCCCAATGTGGATGAATATTTTGGGACTACGGATTTGCCTAACTTATTAAAAGCCTTAGGTGCGGATTATAAGCACGAATTACTAGGGGAACGGTTGACCACAACGCCAAAAAATTATGCCTACCTTAAAATTGCCGAAGGTTGCGATCGTCCTTGTTCATTTTGTGCGATTCCCCTAATGCGTGGCAAGCATAAAAGCAAACCCATAGAAGAATTGGTCAGTGAAGCGGAAAAGCTGGCCGCAAAAGGGGTAAAGGAACTTATTCTCATTGCACAAGATTTAACATTTTATGGTTTAGATCTATACCGAAAAAGGAAGTTGGCCTTGCTTTTGGAACATTTGGTGCGCGTGGAGGGTATTGAATGGATACGGCTTCATTATGCCTTTCCATCCGGTTTTCCCCTGGATGTTCTCGAGGTAATGGCAAGGGAACCTAAAATTTGCAATTATATTGACATTCCCTTGCAACATATTTCGGACCCCATCCTGAAAAGTATGCGACGGGGAACAACCAAGGCAAAAACCACCAAATTACTACAGGATTTTAGAAAGGCCGTTCCGGAAATGGCCATTCGAACAACATTAATAGTCGGTTACCCTGGCGAAACCGAAGAGGACTTCCAAACATTGAAAGAATGGGTACGGGAAATGCGTTTTGAACGCTTGGGCTGTTTTACCTACAGTCATGAAGAAAACACTCGCGCGTTTTCTTTAGAGGACGATGTTCCAGAAGAAGTAAAACAAACACGCGCTAACGAAATCATGGAAATACAATCCCAAATCTCCTGGGAATTGAATCAAGAAAAAATTGGAAAAACGTATCGTTGCATCGTTGACCGAAAGGAAGGGAATTACTTTGTGGGCCGTACGGAATTCGATTCTCCCGATGTAGATAATGAAGTTTTGATAGATGCAACAAAGTTCTATATAAAGGTAGGGGAGTATACCGAAATCAAAATCACGGATGCTGCTGATTTTGATTTATATGGTGAACCCACTTCGCTCCCTATTTTGGTAAAGTCAAAGAAGGCTCCGGTCAAATCTAAAATTCGATTCGCACCTAAAGTTCACCAGTAAAAAACCCTGGTCTAACCAGGGCTTTCTAAAAATTTTGCTTACACCTACTCTTCTGGGGAGAGGACGGAATAAAGGACCCCCGCCATAAGGGCCCCAAGAATCGGGGCAATCCAGAATAACCAAAGTTGTGGTATAGCCCATCCTCCTTCTGCGAAGAGCGCCTGGCTTGTGCTCCTTGCCGGATTCACAGAGGTATTGGTAACAGGAATACTTACTAAATGAATTAAGGTCAGCCCAAGTCCAATTGCCAAACCACCTAGGTACTTAGGTGCCTTTGAGTGTGTAGCGCCTAAAATAATAATCAAAAAGAAAAATGTTAGCACCAGTTCCGTAATAAAAGCTGCGGTCATTCCGTAACCTCCAGGAGAATGTTCGCCGAAACCATTAGCGGCAAACCCGCCTAGTTGGAAACCTGCTTTTCCTGAAGCAATCAAGTATAAAATTCCGGCCCCGGCGGTAGCTCCCAAGAGTTGTGCAATAACATAAGGAAGAACATCCCTCTTATCGAAGCGTCCAGCAGCCATAAGCCCTAAGGTGACCGCGGGGTTAAGATGACATCCCGATATATGTCCAATGGCATAGGCCATGGTGACAACGGTAAGGCCAAAAGCGAGGGCCACCCCAACAAACCCAATTCCCAATTCAGGATAGGACGCGGCCAATATGGCGCTACCACATCCACCTAGTACCAACCATAGGGTACCTAAAAATTCTGCGATAAACTTTCTCATCATTACATAATTAGTTAGTATGGAATTTAGAACCAGGAAAAAGAATAAAGTCACTTATGAAAGGAAAGAATACCCTGAATCTGTAATCCCTATTCAATATTTGATTATTTTCAAACCTGTTTTGACCAATGGTAATACGGTTTATTGGGCTACACCATTGAACCCATTGAAGGAGTGGATTTTGATGAGGTACTTCATTCCAATGAGATGGTCAGAACTTATTTTATAAGAGTTTCTTAAGAGGATTTACAACGTGACATAGGAAATCAATTGTTCCACCGTGGGGTGGTCATTACCTCCTGCTGGTTCAATCGTGATGTTTAGAGATTCGGCATGGTCAATATATTTTAAGGTTACCAGGTCTTTATCGGTAGGTAACAATCCCATATTGATCATTTCCCCATTGACGTCACTCCACATTTGATAGGTCTGGTTTTGAGGTAGCACTGGAAGTCCCCTTGGATTCACGACCACCAACTTATTATTGTGATTTACATAAGCTACAGCCCTGGAGTCTTTTGCCTTCCCATTTCCTGCCAGGACAAAAGGAATGGTGTACGGGCTATTAATTATTTGTAGTCTATTATTGGTGAGTTCATAGTTTTCTTCCAATAAATCCAATCGTTCCTGCATCACCACGCTCTGGTTTTGTAGTGTATCCAGAGTACTTTGGGCAGCCTGCCATTTAGAATACATCCAAAATGTGCTAAGGGCAAACAAAAGTGCCAAACCCGCGGCCAATCCTAACCAAGTTTTGGGCATTGACTCGTTTTCTGGGTTCTTTTCAAGCGACTTTTGGAGCTTATCTTTTACATAGGCTGGTGGTTCAATGGCATTTTCCAAAGCCATACGCTCAAAGTCCGCTTCAATTTGCAGGAATTGTTTTTTTAAATCAATATCCTCGGATATGGCAAGTTCCACGGCTTTGGCTTCATCGGGAGTTAAATTGTCCAATAAAAACTTTTCCAGTAATCCTTCTTTTAATATGTATTCCTTATCCATCATGATATCACTTCCATTAACCATAATACAAACACCATTCCTATCTTATAGCTCTCCCGTAGCAATTGTATTGCTTGCCTAATATAACTCTTAAACGTCCCCAAGGGCACCCCCATTTCTTCATTGGCTTCCCTATGGGTATATCCCCTAAAATAGACCAGGGAAATGGCTTGTTGATGGTGGGGTTCCAATTTGCTCAATGCCCCGTTGAGCGTCTGTAGGTCGTAACTATCTTCGGCCTCGCTTTTATCTTTAATTACACTTAAATCATCATTTTGGATGAGCTTGTCTGATTTTCGTAGGGAATTTAACGCCCTATTTTTTGCAATTCTATAGGCCCAAGTATAAAATTTTCCCTTATTAGGGTTATACGAATGTATTTTCTCCCAAATTTTTAGGAACGTTTCTTGAAGTACATCTTCCGCCAATTCTTGGTTTTGGCATATCCGAAGTATCACACCAAAGAGTGCTCCCGAGTATTTATCATAAAGTAGGTATAGGGCATCCTTATCCTTATTGATAATTCGTTGAATTATTTCGGTGTCCTCTATTTGATGGGGTAGCATTAATGTTAAAGATATAATAAAAAGAAGTTTCTGCTCATCCAAGGCTGAATTCCCAGTGTAATTACGAACAAAAGCGCGCATTTAGTCTTTTAAATCATTAAAACAATTAAACAAAACAAAATGAAAA
>JBCBZA010000125.1:0-11799 GCA_039815575.1 Bacteroidota bacterium
AAGGTCCCGACCCCGTAAGGTGGGCATCTTGCACACCCTTGTCTGAGGATCAGTTGCCGGCACTTTCGTGGGAACACTGGCTTTTAAACTAACTAACTCAAAAAAATGCTAACTCAAATAACTCGGAACAAAATTCGATTTTCTGACCTAGGTCAAGGTTAACCAAATATTAGCAATATGTTATAATTGCTTTGTTTTCTTGAAGTTATAACGAGGATAAAAAAAGAATATTGTTGATAGGGTATTTTAAAAAATAGTTAAATCGGAAATACCTTTAGCATGCAATTAGGTGCAAGGTCTTAAGTGAAAATGACTGTTTTATTATTGTATACCATAGTCTTTCTATGAAGATGAAGGGTAACAGCTCTTGCCAACACAATTTTTTCCAAGTCCCTACCCTTGGTTATAAAATCTTTAATGCTATGACTATGGGAAACTGTGGTCACGTCCTGTTCAATGATAGGCCCTGCATCCAATTCTTCCGTTACATAGTGACTTGTTGCCCCAATAATTTTGACACCGCGTTCAAAGGCAGCATGATAGGGCTTTGCCCCGGCAAAGGCGGGTAAAAAGGAATGATGGATGTTGATAATTTTATTGGGATAGTATTGAATGAGCCTAGACGAAACAATCTGCATATAGCGCGCCAAAACGATAAAATCCACTTGATGTTCCCGAAGCAACTGAAGCTGTTCTGCCTCGGCCTTATCCTTTGTTCCCTTAGCGACTGAAATATGGTAGTAGGGAATTCCAAATTGCTCGGCTATGTATTCCAAATTGTTATGATTGCTTAGAATAAATGGGATTTCAACCTCCAGTTCGCCTGATTGGTGTCTACTTAACAAATCATACAAGCAATGATTGTACTTAGAGACAAAGATTGCCATTTTCGGCAGGGTTCCTTCAAGATGGCAGCTCCACTCCATGTGATACGGTTTGGCCAGGGCTTCATTAAATTCATTTTCAAAGGAATCTATGGTAAATCCATTTTCAAAGTCGGCTTCCAATCGCATAAAAAACACTTCGGCTTCCTTATCTACATGCTGATCCAGATAAATTACATTCCCCCTTTTTTCAAATAAAAAATTGGTAACGGAATAAATAATACCCGTTTGATCCGGACAATGAATAAGAATCGTCAGCTTCATAATTTAAAAATCCATTAAAATTATTTGATTCAAAAAAAATAGCTCGATTAGGCAAACTTTTTTATAATATTCTAACTTTAATTTAGTTTTTGTTGCACTTATCGTAAATTGCACAAGCTTAAACGAAGGTTTAATAATGGAACAGGTTCGACCTTACCAACCAAAAAACAAAATACGCATAGTAACAGCGGCTTCCTTATTTGATGGTCATGATGCCGCTATTAATATTATGCGAAGAATTATTCAATCGACCGGAGTTGAAGTTATCCATTTAGGACATGACCGAAGTGTGGCCGAGGTAGTGCATTGTGCCATTCAAGAGGACGCCAATGCCATAGCAATGACCTCATACCAAGGAGGACACAACGAGTACTTCAAATACATGTATGATCTTTTACAAGAAAAGAACGCAGGTCATATTAAGATTTTTGGTGGCGGTGGTGGTGTTATACTTCCACATGAAATTGAGGATTTAATGAAGTATGGAATTGAGCGGATTTATGCTCCTGATGATGGAAGAAAAATGGGGCTTCAAGGCATGATCAATGACTTGGTCAAACGATGTGATGTTGAAGTACCTCAGTTGGATACAAATGAAGGAGATGATCTTGCCAAGCAGCTCATTAAGAAGAATACCAATAGCATAGCCCGATTGATCTCATTGGCAGAAAACCGTCCGAAAGAATTCCAAAAACACTTTGCAAAAATTAAAACGCAGTACAAGGTACCGGTATTAGGAATTACGGGCACGGGTGGTGCAGGAAAATCCAGCCTGGTGGATGAACTGATTCGACGGTTTTTGATGGATTTCCCAGATAAAAATATAGGAGTGATTTCCGTGGACCCTTCAAAAAGAAAAACAGGGGGAGCGCTTCTTGGGGATAGAATACGGATGAATTCAATCAATGTTGATCGGGTCTATATGCGTTCATTAGCTACAAGGCAGTCCAATTTAGCGCTCTCCAAACACGTGGGCGAGGCACTATCTATCTTAAAGAAAGCTAAATTCGATTTGATTATATTGGAAACTTCGGGTATTGGCCAGTCCGATACGGAAATTTTGGACTTTAGCGATGTTTCCCTTTATGTTATGACCCCAGAATTTGGGGCAGCTACCCAGCTGGAAAAAATAGATATGCTTGATTTTGCTGATTTGGTAGCCATAAATAAGTTTGATAAGCGGGGCGCTCTTGACGCTATACGGGATGTTCGCAAACAATACGTTAGGAACAACGGGCTTTGGGATAGTAAAGAGGAAGAGCTACCAATTTTCGGTACTATGGCTTCCCAATTTAATGACCCTGGCATGAATGCTTTGTATACGGCTACGATAAGTACCTTAGCGGAAAAGGCGAATGCCGATTTAACTTCCAATTTTAAAATCGGGGAAAAAGCTGCAGAAAAGCAATTTATCATCCCTCCAGCCAGAACACGGTATTTATCGGAAATTTCTGAGAACAATAGAAGTTATGACCAAACGGTCAAACAACAATCCAATACAGCACAAAAACTTTATGGAATTTGTACTACGATTTTGGGTTTGACCCATATTCCAGAGGGGAATACTTCAAAGGGGCTTCAAAAGTCAGGATTGTGTACAAAATATATTCTTACCCATACCAAGTCAGAAAACCAAGAGGTAATCAAGGTACTATTGGCAGAGTTTGACCGCATAAAGATGGATTTACATCCCAGAAATTGGGAACTTATCCTAAATTGGGAGGAACAGGTCAATCGCTATAAAGCACCGCTCTATACCTATAAAGTGAGGGATAAGGAAATAAAGATCGAAACCCATACCACCTCTTTATCGCATAATAAAATTCCCAAAGTGGTATTACCCAAATTCCAAGCTTGGGGCGATTTGCTTTCATGGATGCTTAAGGAAAACGTACCAGGGCAATTTCCATACACGGGGGGCATTTATCCTTTTAAACGAACGGAAGAAGACCCAACTCGAATGTTTGCTGGGGAAGGTGGCCCTGAAAGGACCAATAGGCGATTTCATTATGTTAGTCTGGATATGCCGGCTAAACGACTTTCAACCGCCTTCGATTCGGTCACTTTGTATGGACACGATCCGGACTACCGTCCGGACATTTATGGGAAAATAGGAAATGCCGGAGTCTCAATATGCTGCCTGGACGATGCAAAAAAGCTCTATTCAGGATTTGATCTGAGCGACCCTATGACCTCTGTAAGCATGACCATTAATGGTCCTGCACCCATGTTGCTAGGCTTCTTTATGAATACCGCTATCGACCAAAATTGTGAAAAGTACATCAGGGAACATAGTCTGGAGGAAGGGATTGAAAGGAAAATTAAGTCCATTTACAAAAAGAAAGACCTTCTGCGACCTAAGTATAATGGTGACCTCCCGGAAGGTAATAATGGACTGGGCCTATTCCTTCTTGGTGTAACCGGCGACCAAGTTTTACCCAAAAATGTTTACGAAGAAATAAAGACCAAAACCCTAAACCAAGTAAGGGGTACGGTTCAAGCCGATATCTTAAAAGAAGACCAGGCACAAAACACTTGCATCTTCTCCACAGAATTTGCGTTGCGATTGATGGGGGATGTCCAAGAATATTTTATTGAAAATAAGGTTCGAAATTTCTACTCCGTCTCCATTTCGGGCTATCATATAGCTGAGGCTGGAGCAAATCCCATTTCCCAATTGGCGTTTACCTTATCCAATGGGTTCACCTATGTAGAATATTATTTAAGTAGGGGAATGCACATCGATGATTTTGGCCCCAATCTTTCCTTTTTCTTTTCCAATGGAATCGATCCAGAATACGCCGTTATTGGTCGGGTAGCCAGAAGAATCTGGGCAAAGGCCATGAGGGATAAATATGGTGCGGGAGCAAGGGCACAAATGTTGAAATACCACATACAGACCTCGGGAAGGAGCTTGCACTCACAGGAAATAGATTTTAACGATATTAGGACTACGCTCCAAGCCTTATATGCCATTTATGATAATTGCAATTCCTTGCATACCAATGCATATGATGAAGCCATAACAACTCCCACAGAAGAATCCGTAAGAAGGGCCATGGCCATTCAATTGATCATCAATAAGGAGTTGGGACTGGCCAAAAATGAAAACCCATTACAAGGGGCCTTTATTATTGAGGAGTTAACTGATCTAGTAGAGGAAGCGGTTTTATTGGAATTCGATAGAATTACGGAACGAGGGGGAGTCCTGGGCGCAATGGAAACCATGTACCAACGTTCAAAAATACAGGAAGAAAGCTTACACTACGAAACTTTGAAGCATAGCGGTACGTATCCCATTATTGGTGTCAATACCTTTTTAAGTTCAAAGGGGTCACCAACTGTTCTTCCCGCCGAGGTGATTAGAGCTACCGAGGAAGAAAAGAACGATCAAATAAAAACATTGGAAAACCTACAAAAGGGGAATACGGAAGAGGCCTTACAATTGCTTAAGGAATTGCAGGAGGTTGCTATTAAAAATGGTAACACCTTTGAAAAATTGATGGAGGTTACCAAATATTGTTCTTTGGGACAGATTACCCATGCCCTTTTTAAGGTGGGGGGGCAATACCGAAGAAATATGTAAGCAGAGAGCTAGTTTCCAAGAGCCAAGTGAATTGAAAATTGGGCGTATCGCTTACCCTGAGCAAGGTCGAAGGGTCTATTCTAGGCCCTAAGCATTCAAATCCGCAGCATTATTTATGCTGAGCGTTTCGAAGGGGCTTTTAGTTTTAATGATACCTTATTATTCTTGTCTTTGAGCATTCGAAGCCCAAGAATTGTTTATTCAGAATGAGGTGGAAGTATCTTAATTCAATTCCTCAAAATGATAGGAATCTACTATTCGGAATCATAAAGCAATGATTTTCTCCATTGCTTAAAGGACTTTCTAAACGTTTTCAGTTCCCCTCGCAATAGCTGGAGGTACTCTTTTTCCTTTATCCCATCGTTTTCCAGTCCATTGCAATAGGAGAGAATATTTCTTGTGATAATATTGATAAAATTGGCATTTTTCAGTCTGTGGTTGATTGAGCTGGACTTGTAGGTTTTTTCGATAGTGGCCGGTATGAGAGAGGCATCGTTTCTTAACGATTCGGCGATGACAGCCCTTAATCCCAAATTTTTTTTTGAAAACACCCGATGTTCAGGGGAGAAATAATGACCAAGGGCATCACTTAAATCGCGAAGCGCAAGAGAGCTTTTGTATACAGCCAAAGAGTCAAAATCATTATTTTTCATGGAAACCCTAGTAATTAAGTATAGTAAAATTACTAATGATAAAAAATTAATTATCTTTAAAAGAAAAACCATTTGTTCTATTTTTCAATAGAATTTAAAATTTTATTTATAAAGTGCTTTGGATTTTAAAATTGATCATTTGAGTTCTGAAATTCTTCATTGCCTTCAGCAGAATGCACGTATGAGTTTTACAGAAATTGGTAGAAAAGTGGGGCTCACTTCTCCGGCCGTTGCAGAGCGTATCAAAAAGATGGAAGACCTTGGAGTAATTGAAAACTATACCGCACATATCTCCCATACGAAGCTGGGTTATCAATTAAGGGCGATGATTACCGTAAGGGCGTTTGTTGGAAAATTGCGCCCTTTTCTGGATAAAGTTGATACTTTTAAAGAAGTGATCAACTGTTATCGCATCACGGGAAATGAAAACATTATCATGGAAGTGGTAATAAAGGATCAGGCCCATTTGGAACGGTTTATCGACAAACTGATTAGTTACGGAGAAACTAGAACGCACATTATTTTGTCCAATGTAGTTTCTAATTCTCCTGTTAGTAAATCAAGGGATGCCTAGATCAAATCTTAAATTTTGGCGAGGTTTTTGCTGTAATTTGTATATGACTGGAAAACTAGCACCACTAACCTTACTCTTAGCTTGCCTAGTTAGTTTTGGCATCCACTCACAAGAATTAAAAATTAAAAAGGGAATCATTATAGATTCCCTAAAAATTCACGACTCCATACCAGAAACATATGCCCTTTTTCTACCCAAAAACTTTGAATTGAAAGGCAAGTGGCCCCTATTGACTGTGATTACTCTGAAAGGAGGGGCAAAATCCAAAATGGCCAAATTTATCAAGGCAGCCAACCGTTTTGGTTATGTAATAGCCGCACCAAACACAATTCAAGATTCGCTTTCACTCTCTGAAAATATGTTGGGAGTAAAACGGATGATGGATCATCTTGTCAATCTATTGCCTTTAAATAAAAGCCGTATCTATACCACTGGATTTGGGGATGGTGGCCGGTTTGCCAATCTGGTCCCAATTTTTATCAAAGATGTTGAGGGTTCCCTTTCAATCAATGCGGGGATCGCTAACATCGAACTCTTGAATGCAAAGAATCCATTTCAATTTGTTGGGGTGGTAGACAAAAAAAATTACAATTATCCGATATTGTTAAAGGATGAAAAAGTTCTAAATGGGTTAAAATTTCCCAATAGTATCCTGGTAGGGACACCATCTATGGATGACCTAGACAGAAGAATCTTCCAGGCCCTATCGCATTTTGAGTTGTTGGCTATGTCCAGAGGTAATGCGATCAAAGATTCTGTTTTGATAGAGGAGCTTTATGAGATGGATATTGCCTCCATTAATCAATTGATCTCAAAAAAAGAATACTTACTTGCCAATAGGGCAATGGGCGAAACGTTAAATGCGTACAGAACCCTAAAAAATATGGATTCCCTGAGGGAACAAAAGAAAACCTTGAAACGAAACAAGGATTTTCGTGTTCAAAAACGGGAAGAAGAAGCGGCATTTTTCAAGGAGACCCTTTTACGGGAAGATTTTGCGTATTACCTTGAGGAAGATGTACTTACCTACAACTTTAATAATTTAGGCTGGTGGAACTATCAAAAGACCCAAATAAATAAATATATGAACGGTACCGGCAATGCGGAAAAGGAGATGGGGCATCGGCTAAACGGTTACGTAAATGCATTAATAGAAGATAACATTGATTTAGTGAACAGTCAAAAAGTTATTGATGAAGAAGCGTTGGTATTTCTTTATATGTTAAAGACCATCATAATTCCCAAAGACTTTGAGAATTATCTTAAGGTAGCTTCCATTGCCTCCAAAAATGAAGATTTTGGAACTTCGCTCTTTTATTTGGAAGAGGCCTTGAAAAAAGGATTCAAATCCAAAGAACGGTTATATACCATACCCAACACGGCCTTACTTCGAATTACACCTGAGTTCAATACCCTGGTAAAAAAATACTTTAAGGATGCTCGGTACGAAATCAAGGACGAATAAACTTCGGAACGGTATTTACATCCCAATCAATGACCAGGCCGCCTGCTAGAGAACGTGCTATTTTGTTCCCATAAAGCAATTCCGTTAAATAAAGTGCGGCTTCAAAACTTTTGGCTCCCCCTGCAGAAGTAATATATTTTCCGTCGTGTACAAAAAGGACGCTGTCCTTAACTTCTAGATGCGGAAACCTTTTTTTGTACGTATCAATATCGCTTGGGAAGGTTGTAGAAGCTACGCTGTCCAAAACACCTGCTTTGGCCAAAACAAATGCACCATCACAGTGTGAGGTCATAAATAGGGCTTCCTTATTCACTCTTTTTACAAAATTCAGCATTATCGTATCTTTCAAATCGCTATCCAAATGGTGCTCTGCACTGGGCACGACCAGAATATCTATTTTTGGAAGCGAATCTTTGGTATAATCATAATCGGGAAGGATTCTGACACCCTCAAAAGAAGTAATAGGCTGTAAAGTATTTGCGACTGTGAACGTATTCATGGCCTTGATATTTTCACGGTATTGGGTATGTTGGAAAATATCAAAAGGTGCCGTGAATTCCGTATTGTATACCCCATCCATAATAAGAAAACCGACATTATATCGATTTTTAACCAACTTTGGGAGAACCCTCACCCCTGCAATAGCTTCGGATTCTGGTTTGGTCTGGCAGCCAGCAACCAACAATGCCAGCGTACTGTATATGATCAGGTCCTTCATTTTAAGAAATTTTCGCAAAAGGTACGATTCCTCAAGAAAAATTGGCTGATGTATTTTTGTACTATGAAATGGATAAACTTCATGTTGATTTTGCTCTTATGGTCCTGTGGCCAAGGCAAAAAATATCACAACCAATCAGTGGATGATCCCCAGAGTATGCCAGCCAAGCTTCAAGGTATTCTTGATTATCAGAAAGAAAGAAATGAGGAATTCAGAGATCCCGAAACTTCGCCATTGCCTGACCGTTATCGCAAGAATTTTGACGGCTTGGACTTTTTTCCCGCTGATACGACCTATATTATTCATGCTCATTTTGAACGTACACCAGACACCCAACCCTTTCAAATGCCATCCACTACGGATGATAGCACTTGGGAAGTTCTTTATGGTCTTGTTCGTTTTGAGCTAAATGGTATAGAACATCAATTGGAGGTATATCAAGGACTGGACTTAAGAACCAGGGCTGGATTTGAAGATTATTTGTTTCTTCCTTTTTTGGACTTGACCAATGGCGAGGGGACCTATGGTGGTGGCCGTTATATGGATTTGCGCATACCTAGCTCAGATACCTTGGTGATTGATTTCAATAAAGCGTATAATCCTTACTGTGTTTACAATAAAAAATACTCCTGCCCCTTGGTGCCAAGGCAAAATTTTATGAATACCAAGGTGATGGCAGGAGTAAAGGATTTCGTTCCTAACTAAAAAATCCCCCAACTAGTACCGGTCAGGGGATTTTTTCATACAACAACTAAAAATTATTAATCAAAAGTGTAAATAGCAGCGATTAAAAAGGAAGATAGGCTGTTGGTAAAATCGCCATCTCCATCTATAAAGGGTTCATTGTCGTTTCCAAAACTATCCAAACGGATTTCTGGTTTAATAATTAAATTATCCTTGGTAAAACTTCCCGTTAGGGTAAGTCCAAGAACGGGAACATCATCATCTAATGCGTCATCTGTAAAAGCAAAGTATTCCCCTCTCAGACCAATGGCGAAATTATCCGATGTTGTCAACTGAGGATATAAGGCCGCGCCGTAAAATCCTGTTTCGGTTTCAGAATTATCGTTGAATGCCGCATTGATACCAAGAAAAAAGTCATCCGTAACATCAAATCCACCCGTGTAATCGATTTCAAAACCAAGACCTCCCTGGCCACCGCCATCATAATAGACATTTAAGTATTGCCCATAGGCACCCAATTGCCCTCCTAGACCGTAGATACCCGTTCCGCTGATGTCATTGGTATCCCAAGGATTGGTAACGGCTAACATTAAGCTAACATCATCAGATAAAGCAAAGTCCGCTTTTACCCCTAGATGGGAAAATGGTCCGTTCGAGAATAGATAAGATACACTGTAGTTAAAGTTAGCTGCAGGTGCAATGACCTCATAGCCCACCCACGTATTAAAACGCCCAATGGTCAATGTGGTCTTATCCGAAACGTTCCAATAGGCGTAGGCCTGATTAATGATACCGTTCAATACGTCATTTTCAAAGGTGGCCTCCGTACCCCTTGGACCAAATACCAGATCAACTACTAAACCGGTAGAACCGGATTCATAGGTACCGACTAGGTTGGCCATTCCCAAAGCAAAACCGGTTTGGTTGGCAAAGGAAGTTGGTGTTGCCGTAGTAGCATCACCTCCATCAACAAAAGTTGTCCTAAAATAGGTGTCAATGCTTCCCGACAATGAAAATGGACTTGAAGTCTCTTCTTCTTGGGCTGCAATTGTTAAACTCAAAAGGCCTAACAAAGAGAGTAGTAAATTTTTTGTGTACTTTGTATTAATAATCGTTTTCATAATTTCAAGAATTAAATACCCCGTCAAAAAGGGTGTTTTTTGATTTATTTGAATGTGTAAAGTGAAAAGGTTATTTAACGGAGCGTTCTGCCAAACGCTCCGTTTCCTTTTTATGATTAAAACTAATTAGTGTTGGTTCATCCTAAAGTCTGCATAGGCATCCATGCCATGTTCATGGATATCCAGACCTTCCAATTCCTCAGTTTCCGATACTCTAAGGCCAGCTACTTTCTTGACCGTGAAGAGAATAATAAACCCTGTTGCCGAACAGAAAGCGGCGGCGGCACCAACGCCCGCCAGTTGAATCAAGAACTGATCAAAACTGGCCATAGCACCAAAGATACCAACTGCCAATGTTCCCCAGATTCCACAAATCAAGTGGACAGCGACTGCGCCAACAGGATCATCGAGCTTAAGCTTATCAATAAGTGCAACACCAAATACAATAACGACCCCGGCAATTAACCCAATGATAACCGCTTCATTGGGTGACATCTGGTCCGCCCCTGCCGTAATACCGACGAGTCCACCCAATATTCCATTTAGGAACATGGTAAGATCAAAATTTTTGTACTTTAAGAAAGAAGTGATAAATGCGGAAACACCACCCGCTGCTGCTGCTAAACATGTGGTTACGAGAACCAATGATGTCAATTCTGGATCCGCTGAAAGTACGGAACCACCATTAAAGCCAAACCAACCCAACCAAAGGATCAGTACCCCTGCTGCTGCCAAGGGCAAGTTGTGACCTGGTATGGCCTTTGGTTTTCCGTCTTCACCAAATTTACCGATACGGGCTCCTAATAGATAAATGGCAATCAATGCCCCCCATCCACCTACGGAGTGTACCAAAGTTGAACCTGCAAAATCATAGAATCCTAGGCTGTCTAACCAACCTCCGCCCCATTTCCAGGCTCCAACGATTGGATATACAAGACCTACATAAATAATGGTAAATACCATGAAAGATCCTAGTTTAACCCTTTCGGCCACAGCTCCAGACACTATGGTAGCCGCAGTGGCGGCGAACATGCCCTGAAATAAGAAATCGGTCCACCACGTATATCCACCACTGGCATATTCTGGAGTCATTCCTCCCTCAGGAGCGGCAATTCCAAATCCTGCGAATTTCAAGAATCCGGCGTCCCCTTCTTCAAAACCTGGGTACATTAAATTAAAGCCTCCAATGTAATAAAGGAGAAGTCCCACGGTAATTATAAATACATTCTTAAAGAGAATGTTCACTGTATTTTTTTGTCGGGTCAATCCAATTTCCAAAAAGGAGAACCCTAGGTGCATAAAGAATACCAATGCGGTACACACCATCATCCATACATTGTTCGCTGTAAATAATCCTGCTTCCATAATTTTTTGTTTCTAATAAATAGTTGGTTTTTGTTAGTTGATTCCTGCGTAGCCGCTTTCACCGGTCCTGATTCTATAAGCTTCCGAAACTTCAGAAACGAATACCTTTCCGTCCCCTACATTACCTGTTGCAGCGGTCTTTATGAGTGTCTGTACTGTTTTTTCCAAGAAATCATCAGATACTACAATGACCAAATACCTACGCTGTATATCGGTGGTGCTGTATGTAATACCGCGATACACATGCCCCTGTTTTTCATTGCCAACTCCAGTTACATCCCAATAACTGAAAAAGTTGACCTCAATTTCATGAAGTGCTTTTTTAACTTCATCAAATTTTGATTTTCGAATAATTGCCTCGACTTTCTTCATAATTGATTTTGTTAGTTAACTTGCCAAATATATATGAATAGACCAGCAACCCTATACATTTTTAGGATTGAAGATTCATTTTTACCATCTTCCACAAAAAGACCCCCTTCAAA
>JBCBZA010000071.1:0-19342 GCA_039815575.1 Bacteroidota bacterium
AAGGTTTTTCCTTTAAAACATGAATAATAGGTAAAGTGAATAACCAAGATATAAAACCCCTAAAATCTTATGGGAAAATTGTCCATATACCTGGTAATCCAACAAAAGACTTCCTCCCATCCAAATGAATAAAGATAATGCTAAAAATGTACCGAGACCAATACCTAGCATATAGTACATTTGGGAAGGAATCTCATTTTTTAAAATGTTCTTTTTTGACAGTACCTTATTCCATGTTAACCAAAATGGAAATTGCAAAGGGTTTAAAGCACTCAAGAGGAATCCCAGAAGTAAGGGAGATTCTATAACGTCGTATAGCTGACCATCATCACTAAAATTTGTGGTCATTACAGGTGCGGAAAAGTTCTTTAAGGAAAGGTAGAACAAAAAAATTACCCCCAACAATAGCAAGGGCGAAATCCATTGGTCGTTTAATGTCCACTTTTTATTGCCCCATAAGGATAGGCGCACATAAAAAAGTTCTACGGATATGGCAGCAACAGCAAAAAGAAATGCTGCTTGAAAACCCTTTGTTGCCGCAATATCAAAAGCGGTAACATTAAGGGTACCCAAAGGAAGGGCACCAAGCCAACTTATAAGAAGGCCAGCTCCAAGAACTTTCAATTGCTTCATTTTCCCGTCCTTGTAATTAACATTCTATTTGTTTACAATCTTTTCCCAATTTTTATCTGCTTTAAGCTTTAGCTGCTCCGGTGATTCGTTCAACCAAGATTCCAAAGTGTTATTCTTACCAGAATTGTAAAAAAGATAAAGCTTGCCATCCCTTATTTCAAAAGTTTCCGGATTTATGGATACCTTTTTTCCCGTTACTGCGATGGCATACGCACAATACCCGCCGTATTGAGGTAGATATTTCTTTGGATTCATTTCAAATGCCTTCAAATTTTGATCTGTTACAAATCTAAACTTCGCTCCATCATAAATAGTCATAAATTGGTCATCACCTTTAGTCGCTTTCCCTTGAAAATAAGAAACTACATCATATCCATTCGCAACATATCCCCTCTTTGTGTTGTAGTCCATGGTCTGACCGAACCCGATTACCCCTGCCCATAGGACGACAAAAATGTTAAATAGTAACTTCATTCTAATAAATTGTTGAACTTTTATTCAATATTTTAATTTGACCAACATCTATTTTCAGTAATTGCCAGTCCCCAACTTTCTCAATCGACCCCTGCATTTGAACAGGTTGTCCAATATAGGGTAATAGGTCTCCATGTATTGGATTTCCTTTCAAATCGGTCAATAAAAAATAGGTTTCACCCCCTGTTTCGCTCCGTGAAACCAATACAGGCGGCACACCACCAGCAATGCAAAGCGCTGCACAACTGCGATGAATCTTGCCATAACCAGGCTTCATAACCCCGAAATAGCACTTAGGGTCAGTGATTTCACCTTCTATAGTTTTGTTTCCTAAATTTTTGACCTCAGCGGGTTTTTTACTTTTTTCTGTTACTGAAATCTTCTGGCTATCATCAATCTCCAGAAGGGTTTTTCCGTTATAATAAATCAGTTGTCCTTCAATGGTCATTGCACGGCCAGTAAGATTACCATATTCTTCTCGAATCTCATCCAGATAGGGATTTGCACCAGACTTCCCAAAACCCAAAAGCACGATTTCCTTATACTCATCTTTAACCAATTGTACCCTTAGCATGGGATAAGGCGATTCATGATACACTCCGGAAACTTTGGTTGGATTTCCAAAATCAAAGGAACTGTTTACCGATGGTTGCTGAAAGAAGGCAAACAAAAAAGCACTTAAAAACAACAGCGAAATTGAAAAGAGAACAAAACGCTTCAAGCTCTTTTTGGTCCTACCGCCTACTTTATCCACATATCCGATATAAAATTCCTCCTTTTTGTTCATTCTAACAAGATATTAGGGTGACCTCTGTACCTTCAACAAAAGCATTTGGGTTGATATAGATCATACCATCTTCAATTTTTAATTCATAAGTCTTTACTTTTTCAGTAAAGGGCGGTGGTGATTGCCCATTATTTGGTAAATACTGATAACCATGCCATGGACAGGTAATACAACCATCGACAATTTTTCCTTCCCCTAATGGCCCACCTTGATGTTTACACACGTTGTGGATTGCGGATAGTTTACTTTCATGTTTGAAAATCGCTACGCGTTCACCCACCACCGTAAAAATCTTTGCTCGGCTTTCTTCTATTTCTTCAGGACGACAAACTTTTAACCATCCATTGGCATCGATATCTCCTTTGTAGGTATCAATCTTGGATTCTTGAAAGGCCGCTATTATATGAAGTGAACTCATCATGATAAATCCAAATATCAATAGGCTTATGGTGAAAACTGAAGGTTCTTGCTGAAAAGCCCCTAGAAAAACATGCATGATGATTAAACCATATGCCAGGTAAACCATCATGTGCAAGCGTTTCCAAGTTTTCGCAGAAAGATTATGCAAAAAGAAATCATGGCTAGTGGAAGCCATTACAAAAAGGATCAATAAAGCCAGAAAACCCAGAACCTGAAACGGAAAATTGGTCAAAGAACCGTAGTCCATGTTCGCTGTAAAAATAGAATATATGGGGTTGACCTTTCCCAAGGTGTGAAATTGTATTATTGAAAAAAGCCCATGGACCAAAGCGGCAAAAAACATGCTAACCCCCAAATGTCTTCGGTTATAGAGCAGGGGCAAAAAGTTCTTGTTCAAACGGCTCAAAGGTCCAATTACCAAAATAACATGCAGCATTAATATGGCCAGGGAGCCAAACGCCCGTATAATCAACGTTTCGGCCGTCATTTCAGGATTGGTCAAAATACTTATTGCAAGGAACAGCACCAGATAACCGACCATACCCCCAATAATGAACTTATCGTATGTCTTTTTATGCTTGTTCCAAAGCACCCATTTATAGTCGAGCCCCATTAAAATTTAATTTTATAGAGTTCTTGTTCTTTTATTTTATCCACAACTACAACTCCTATGACCTTATCAGAAGTCCTAAAACTATAGGTGCCTGGAGCCGATAACTGACCTAAGGGTCTGCCGATTTTTCCTTCTTTGTCAAGTGCATAAACAACCGCCGAAGGGCTTTTGAAAGATGTATTCAAGGTTATCGTAATCCTATCCGTATCAAATCGAGCTTTCAACTGCCCAGATGGGGAAGTACCACTGATTGCTTCGGTAAAGGTCAAATTCCTGACAGCAAAGAATAGTACTATTGGAATTGCAAGTGCCATCCCTAACCAAATAAGTTTGTGGGCTTTCCGCTGACCTGCTATCATGCTGATTTTGATTTACGGAGTTTATATATTAAAAAAGGCCAGGTCGCCAATACTCCGGGAAAAAGCAACAATCGTACTGATTTTTTTGTGTCGGCCATCAAAGGGTCCATTCTATTTACCCCCACAAAAAGAAAATAAAGCGCAAACAAAAAGCCAAGTATGCTATAGGTACCCAATAACACCAGAAATACCTGAATTACTTCTTCCATCAAATTAGGTTTGCATTGCGAATTCCTTCTTGCACGGAAGGACTGTTTTCTTCCAACAACAGCTTTGTTGCCCTATGCGTACATTCCAACGATTTGGTTATCGTTTGCCTTTTGAATTTTAAATAGATACTTTCCAATGCAATGGGATTTTCAATTCCTATCGCTTATGTTCAGGGCTATCAAATCCAGCTTGGCATCCCGCGGCCCACTCATCGGGTTGATTTCCATAAGCAGGTATTCCTCCTTGGTCCTTTAGCATTCGTGCCAAATGCAGACAGTTCCAGACTAAAAAAGTTGTATTTCTATTGGTGAAATCGTTCTCAGGGCCTCCCGATCCCTCATCCCGATATGATGGTCCTGGTCCGGCTTCACCCATCCAACCAGCATCTGCTTGAGGGGGAACGGTGTAACCAATATGGGATAATGAGAACAAAATATTCATGGCACAGTGCTTTACCCCATCTTCGTTTCCTGTAATAAGGGTAGCTCCTACTTTACCATAATCGCGGTACTGTCCCTTTTCATTAAATTGATGGGTATAGCCATACATCCGCTCCAAAGTGCGATTGCAAACGGATGATTTTTCACCTAACCATACTGAAGTACAAACAATTAAGATGTCACAAGCATCAATCTCTATTTGAATTTTGGGCCAATCATCCCTGTCCCATTCTGGAGTCTTGGACATATCAAGCCCCAAGCCAGCAGGAATAACATAATCCACAGGGCGAATGACCTTGGTACTGACGCCATTCTTGTCAAAAATATTCTTTGCCACATTGATCAACCCCTCTGTATGCGAAAGTACCGGAGTTCTATTTAAGGTGCAGTTTAAAAAAAGGGCTTTTAAATCATCGTATTTAGTTGGAGGGTTTTCACAATGTTTATCGGTCAGTTGTTGAAGTTGTTCACTCATTTTATTTCTGAATTAGATTTGTTAGTAATTAGTAGGTCGAAATCAATTTTTAACATTACTGCTTAAGTTATGCTAAATTTTTTTACCAACATCAATGCAACAAAAAAAGGTCTGGAAAACCAATCCAGACCTTAAACCAATCTACTGTGGTAAGTACAAGGGATTAGATGTCACCATTAAAAAAACTTGTGTCGACTAAAAAATTATTTTGGCGGGGGGCCGGGGCTATGATGGGGTGGTGGGCCTCCAGGTGGCCCTGGTCTAAGGGCACCCTTGACCATTCTTTTCAATTTTCGCTTTTGACCTTCATTACAGATTTTCTCAATCGCATTAAAGTGGCGGAATATTTCCAACTCGCGTTCCTTTGAAAGTGTTCCAATATAATTTCCTAAAGAATCAATAATAGACTCTTTAGGGTTACTTTTTTCCAAATAGGAAAAGAGGGTTTCCCTAAGTTGCCCATTGCGCCTGTCAATATCCCCCATTTTCCTTCGATGGTTTTCCTCCAAATCAAAAAACTGGGTCATCTGTTGATTATCAAAGTCTAATTCATCAGCGATAAAAGCCCGAGGCGGTCTTGGCTGCCCATCTGACTTTTGCAGCACCAAATACAACAATAGCCCATTCATGACCATTAGAAATACCATCAAGACCCATATAAGTGTATTTTTCTTCATCACCATTTAATTTAGGATGGAATTATCTTGAGATGAAGAAAGACCATAGGTCTCCGCAAAAGATTGTAGTTCCTGCTGTTGGTTATAGTTCGTATAATAGTATAAAACCCCAAGGTTCAAAAACACAAAAATCAAAAGAGCGGTCAATTGAAATTTTAGCGTCAACCAACTTGGATGGAACAAAACTCCATCGCCCTTCTTTTCCGGGATCAATTTTCCTAAGACCTTATCCCTGAAAAATGGAGGCGTATCCACCGTTCGAATCCCTTCGACCGAATCTATGAGTTCATCAACGAATTGCGAAGTATTTTTTTTATCATTCATGGCATTTAACAGTGGTTCTAAGTTCTTAGATGTCCATTTATTTAAAAACTTGCGCTACCACCCTTCTTTTTTATAATATTCTGTTAAAATCTGTTTTAAGTTCTTTCTGGCCCTAAAAAGAAGCGACTCCACTGACGATATGCTCTTTTTGGTAATCTCACTGACTTCTTTGTAACTCAGACCATCAATTTTATGTAAGGTAAAAACCACTTTTTGACCCTCCGGCAATTGATTTATGGCGTAAAAAAGGATTTCTCGTTGTTCTTTACGTTCCAACTGAATCCCAGGGTGATCGAATTCCGTAAAATAGGACGATTTGTCCATCGGAATGGCGTTTCCTGTTAGGGATTGCACAAAACCAAATCGTTTTTTTGCATTTTTTTTCCGAATAAATTCCAAAGATTTATTTACCGCTATTCGATATATCCAGGTGGAAAGTTTGGAATTTCCCCTGAATTCCAAAATGGAAGTATATACCTTAACAAAAACTTCTTGAGCTATATCTTCTGCATCTTGGGCATTTGGCACAAAGGATAGGCAGGTATTAAAAACCATTTTTCCATAGATGTCCAACAGCTTTGCATAAGCATCTCGTTTTTGAGCTTTTAAATCCGCTAAAAATTGCCTCTCGTCCAAAAAGTTAGTAGTGGTTGTTCCCTACAAAATAAAGGGATTTCAAAAAAATGATTTTTTCGCGCAAGTTTTTTCCATGGTTCTTCATCTAACCTTCAAAATAAGTTGATCATGAAAACAAACAAAAGACTTATGAGGGGCCTAGCGGTAATCGTTATGATCGCCACTTATCAATTGAATGCGCAATTAAACAACGATCAAAGGGACCGTAAGGAACCACCCTCAATAGATGAAATTTTTGAGCACATGGATGCCAATGAAGATGGAAAACTATCCAAAAAAGAGGTCAAGGGCCCATTAAGTCGTGATTTTGATCGTGTTGATGCCAATGAAGATGGATTTATTTCTAGGGAAGAACTGGAAAAGGCCCCAAAACCAAAAAGAAGGGAAAGACCCAACAAAAACTAATACAATGAGAAGAAATTCAATTATAATCATCTCGGTACTATTGATTTTAGCCATTATTGCTTGCAGTTCAGATCGCGATGACTCGGAAGTTTTTAGTGACGATACCGCCAGTTCGGATGATGGCGGAACGACCGATGATGAGGATGGGGGCACCGCAACTTTAAGTGCTGCATTTGCCGAATTCGATCAAGAAGAAACTACCATTTACCTAGACGGGGACAATGTGGTGATAGAGACCACTGGATTTCCCAACCACGAAACCATTTATTGGGGCCAAGGCAGTGATATGTACCTTGATGAGCCCAATGTGGAGACCACCCCTAGTATTATTCCAAATTTTGATGGTTCGGCCACTTTGGTGGTATCAGCCAATCCGCAATTGGCATCTAACAGCACCTCAACAAATCTGGGGGCCATTGGAATCGCCGTAAGCGGGGCGGCCATATTCAATGATCAAGAGGGCAATGGCCCGTTGGGTGATGCTGCGGTCAGTTTGGATTGGACAGGAGGGCATATTGGTCCTGCGGAATACCACTATCATTTGGAGCCCAAGGCTTGGTCTGATGATGACGGTGCCTTGATAGGCATTTTAGCAGATGGGTTTTTTATATATGGTCGTAGGGATTATGATGGGAACTATCCTACAGATTTAGACGAATCAGGTGGGCACTTCGGTCCTACCCCGCACAACCCGGAAGGCGAATATCACTACCATATTCAAAATGAACTTTATTTAAATCAGTATTATGTCATTTTTCCAGGAGACTACCAAGGTACCCCGAGCAGCATTAATTAAAACTGCAGTCCTAGGTCACTTTTTGATATTGTTGATCCTTTTGGGATTTAAGATTGAAGAAGGGAGTCCAACCCCTTCCATTGCCCTTGTTGAAGTTCATTGGTCGCAGCTGCAGTTAAATCCGCAAGAAGGAAAATGGTATTATGACGGGGAAGCATTTAATGGATATGCCGTTATCCACTATAAAAATGGAACCCTAGCTGAAAAAACAGGCTTCTTTAATGGGCAGCGACAGGGGCCTGCATTAAAATGGTTTGAAAATGGTACGATATCCAGTGAAAAGAATTATATGGAAAACCGATTGGAGGGCTTGGCCAAAACTTGGTGGCCTAACGGGCAACAAAGTACGGAATCGAACTATCTGAATAGGAAGCGCCATGGGGAGCAATTAAAGTGGTATCCCTCCGGGCAACTGGCCCGACGCACCCAATTTGTTGATGGAAAGGAAGAGGGATTGCAGCAGGCATGGCTTCGTACAGGGAAGCTTTATGTCAATTATGAAGCTAAAAACGGTCGTTTTTTTGGATTGAAAAGGTCTAATTTATGTTATCAACTCAAAGATGAAGTGGTCCAAAAATAATTGGCTCCCTATACTTTTATTCGTTTTCGGCTGCAATGACAACCCGAAGAACGAAAAATTAAGCCGTATCGCCCAATTACCGTACTATAGTGATGCCACTTTTACGCCAAAGTGGGTAAATGACGAAAGTCAAAAAAAAGGGTTGCACCAGATTCCCCCATTTTCATTGATCAACCAACTGGGCGATACCATTACCGAGCATACCGTTGAAAATAAGATCTATATATCCGATTTCTTTTTCACCGCTTGTCCAGGTATCTGTCCAAAAATGACCTCCAATATGTTTTTAGTACAGGAAGAGTTTAAGGAAGATAAGGAGGTCCTTTTGCTTTCCCATTCGGTAACCCCAGAATACGATTCTGTCCCTATTTTGAAACGTTACGCGGATATTAAAGGTGTATTGCCCAATAAATGGCATTTGGTCACCGGAGACCGAAAGGAAATTTATAATCTTGGGCGCCTAGCTTATTTTGTAGAGGAGGATTTAGGTACTCCTAAGGGAAAAGATGATTTTCTGCATACCGAAAATTTTATTTTAGTGGACAAGGATAGGCATATCAGGGGCATTTACAATGGTCTTAACAAAACAGCAATTGCCCAGTTAATTGCCGATATAAAAACATTAAAAAAAGAAGGGTAGCCGCTAAGAATTCAGCCATTGTTTAAATTCCGCAGCCCTGTTTTTACTTATAATAATATCAAAATCTGAATTGGGCTCAACCATCAATTTCAGCTGATTATTGCCATATTTAATGATTTTTCGAATGGCAGAAATGGCCACGATAAACTGCCGATTGGCACGGTAAAAATGAGTGTCGTCCAGCTGGGAAAAGAGCTCGTCCAAACTGGAATTTGAAGTGGACTGTGCCCCATCAAAACATACAACATAGGTAATGGTACTCTCCATAAAGATATAGGCAATTTCTTCGGTAGACACAGGGCGAAGTTCGTTCCGTACATATGTTAGGATGCGCTTTTTAGCCTTTTCAGGAGACGTTTTGGTTACCTCCAGTTTAGTTTCGGTAATACGTTGTTGGTAGGTATCCAAATCTTTATTAAGTCGGGCCAGATTGATTACCTCGTCTTCCAACTTTTGGTTTTTGGCTTCCAAACGTTTCTCATAAGAACTACCGATCAAACGCACCAGAATGACCGAACTGAGTACAATAGCAAAACCCATGATACTAAAAATGGTATAAAACCGACCCCTAAGGCCGTCTATTTGGGTATTGATTTTATCGGTATTTGCATGGGCAGCAATAATCCAGTCTGAATTCGCAACCGGGTACAGATAAATAATTTCGGTACTTTTCCCATCTTCTGAAGCATCTAAAAGTCCGCCTGTATTTTTCTTGTTAACCAAAAGGTCATAAAAATCTTCAGAAGTCATTTCCCCGTCAATGGAACTTACTGAAGACTGTTCAGGACTAATCTGTTGGCCTACGCGGGTAATATCAGGATGGCAAATTTCCCTTCCAGACCAATCGAACATACAAATGAATCCATTTTCAATATCCGTATTCTCAATGCTTTTTTGCATCATATGGATAACACTGTCCCTGTGCATGCCATTGGCCAGTTGATACCCAATAAGACTGGCCACTTCTTTTGCTTCCCGTTTGCTGGACTCAAGCTGCGTTTTCAAGAGTTCATTCGCACTTGCCTTAATAAAAGAGCGCACAGAAATACCAGCAATCAAGATAAATATGATGGTTATCGCCAAAAAGGTAAAAAAGTACAGTCTATCTTTTCGCATCTGCCCCCGCTTTCTTTTAGGTTAGTTGTTGGGTCGCTAATATATCAAGTTTATTTTGGGATAGCTCCTATTTGTTTTCTATTCGATAAAGTTGAAAGGGCAATATTCACCAAAAAGCAAAAATATTCAACTCAAATTATTCCCTTTTAAAGGCTAAAATTCCCTTTGAGCAACCTTTATAGTATGGTAAACCCTTGATATCAATTGATTTGTGCCATAAATCATTAAATCATAAAAAATCTCAAAATGAAAAAATTACTATTACTATTTGCCATTGGAGCCTTATTATTTTCTTGCTCTGAAGATGATGATAACGATATAGTGGTCGACATTCCAGACCCGATTGATAACACTCCAACAGGACAAGCCTCCATTGTAATCAATGAGGTGGCTTATCTCAATGCCGAGGTAGAACTTTACAACAATGGCGATGGTGCCATGGATGTGAGCGATTATTTCCTGTGTCTAGGTCCAGGAACGTATGACAGGGTTGGTGACATTATTGCCAGTGGAAATGCAAACATGCAACCTGGTGACTTTTTGGTCTTAAACTATGAACGTCCCGGAGCTACGGGAGGATTAGGTCTTTATATCAACAATTCCGGTTTTGGCGATGCTGCGAACATTGCCGACTTTGTACAATGGGGCGATGCGGGGAGTGCCCGTGAAAATGTTGCCGTGGATGCTGGCATATGGACTGCTGGTGATTTTATCAACGTAGTTGGAAACGAAAATAATAGTATTGTCTATGATGGCGAAGGAGAATCATCGTCAGATTGGAATGAAACTTCTACGGTCACTTTAGGAAGTGCAAATGTAGTTACCGCACCAGAGCAATTGGTGGCCTCAGTAGTTCTTAATGAAGTAGGTTATTTGGGCAACTATCTGGAACTATACAACAACGGTACTGCTACTGTTGATGTAAGTGATTATTTTCTTTGCCTGGGCCCTGGAACCTATCGTAGAATTGGCGATTTACAGGTAGAGGGAGAAGTAGAAATGGAACCTGGTTCTTTTTTGAATATTGCTTATGAGATGCCCAACGCCACAGGAGGTATAGGACTGTATGCCAATAACGATGGTTTTGGCGATGCCGCTAATATTTTGGATTTCGTCCAATGGGGCGCAGCAGGAAGTCCTCGTGAAAATGTTGCCGCAGACGCTGGAATTTGGACTGCTGGTGAGTATGTCATGGTTATTGGAAGTACTGAAAATAGTATCGCCTATGATGGCGAGGGCTCCAGTGCCGGTGACTGGTCAGAGACCACTACGACCACATTTGGTCAACCCAATGTATTTACAACCCCTGAAGAACCGATTGCTTCTGTAGTTCTTAATGAAGTGGGATACCTAGGCAACTACTTGGAGCTTTACAACAACGGTACTGCCATGGTAGACGTGAGCAATTATTTTCTTTGCCTTGGTCCAGGTACCTATAGAAGAATTGGCGACCTAGAGGTTGAAGGAGCATTACAAATGGCTCCAGGCAGCTTTCTTAATATTGCCTACGATATGCCCAACGCTACTGGGGGTATTGGCTTGTATGCCAATAACGACGGCTTTGGCGATGCCGCCAATATTTTGGACTTTGTCCAATGGGGCGCTGCCGGAAGTCCTAGGGAAAATGTTGCCGTGGATGCCGGCATATGGACTGCTGGCCAGTACGTAGCGGTTGTAGGAAGTGCTGAAAATAGTATCGCCTATGACGGCGAAGGTTCCAGTGCTGCCGATTGGTCAGAAACAACCACCACAACATTTGGGAGTTCTAATGAGTTCACAGCACCCGAAATACGTTCCATTGTCATCAATGAAGTCGAGTATTTGATCAACGATCAGATTGAATTATATAATAATGGAAATGTTACGGTTGACCTTTCCACCTATTGGATGTGCTTTGGACCCGGTCAATACTTCAGGGTAGGTGATGACACAGCAACCAATGTAGTGTCCGGGGAGCTTAGCTTGGAACCAGGGGAATTCCTTGTCATTAGCCCAGTAACCCTATCAGCTCCAGATGATGCTGGTGGTCTGGGTCTATATGCCAATAACACTGATTTTGGCAATGCCGAGAACATTAGAAGTTTTGTCCAATGGGGTGCCTCTGGGAACTTCCGAGAAAGTGTGGCCGTAGAAGCGGGTATTTGGACAGCTGGTGGTTTTGTGCCCAATGTTGCCTCTGGATCCAGCATTGCGTATGATGGCGAAGGGTTCACTCCACAAGATTGGTCCGAAGCTACCACACCTACGCTGGGAGGCGGAAACGGTTCAAACTAAGTAAATAACCTAAAATAATATAAAAATGAAGACAATACTAAAACTTTTCCTGTTGCTTCTTTTGGTAGCGGTTTCGGCCTGTCGTAAAGATGATAATAGCGCCTATGGCTATAATGAAATTGAAAGTTTTGAAGTACAAGAACTACAAATTGATGGGGGACAAATTGCTATGATTAACGAATTGAGTTAAGTTTAGTCCTCAAATAGGGGTCGGTGCAAAATACGCTGACCCCTATACTTTAAAAATGCCTGGTTAAGAAAGAAGATGAAAAGTAAGAAAGTAGGTTTTATCCTTACAAGTGCCGCACTAATTGCCCTAATTTCCTTTTGGGCGTTACACTATCTAAACAAATCACCAGAGAAGATTACCCCAGATACCCATGTAGAGGTAAAAATTAGTTCAACGGACCTATTGGCTAGCTTTATAGAGGATGAATCGAAAGCCAATTTAGATTTTGTGGAAAAGGTCGTGGAAGTTCAAGGGCTTGTAAAGGAAGTCACTTTTTTGAATAATCGATATACCGTATTATTGCAAGGACAAGGTGAGTATGCCTGCCTTATTTGTGATATGGACGACGATGAAGTTGATCAAATTAATGAAGTGGTTATTGGCGATAGCATAACGTTAAAGGGCATATGTAAAGGTTTTTTAATGGATGCCATTTTATTGAACTGCGTTCTTGTAAACCCATAAAATGAAACGAACCATTCTTTTTTTGTTACTGGTTTTACCCCTATCTGCGGTATTTGCCCAAAGCAGGCTAATTGCAAGACAGGGGCAAGTTTCATTTTTCTCCTATACCTCCGTAGAAAATATAGAAGCCACTAATAATCAAGCATTCAGTCTTATTGACATTGAAAAAAAGGAAATTGCCATTAGTATACTCATGCGTGCATTTGTTTTTAAAAAGGCCTTGATGCGTGAGCATTTTAATGAAAGCTATATAGAATCTGACATCTTTCCCAAAGCTACTTTTGAAGGTAATATCATTGATTTTGATACTTCCCTACCCCAGTCACAGACCAAAATTGTTAAAGGGACCATTACGTTGCATGGAGTGACCAAAGAAAAAGAAATCAAAACGACCATAGTCAATGATAAAAATCAAGTGGTACTGACAGGCAAATTCTCTATGACAGTAGCAGATTACGAGATAAAAATACCCCCTATTGTGGCAGGAAATATAGCAAAGACTATTGAGGTTACATTTAGAATTCAATACGCACCCCATGAAAAATAGTAGCTCTTTACTGCTTGTGCTCTTGTTGTTACTTGCTGGTAATTACGCAGCGGCTCAATCCCTTTTGGAAGAGGTTGAGAATGAAGTAAAGCCCAGTAAAGACTTTACGGAGGCTACATTTAAAACCACGACACTAGCTTTGGGGCGGTCAGTACAGACCAGAAACCAAGGCACCATGGAACTATCGGCAAATTCACGTTTTTGGAATATCCCCCAGCGTACCCAGGGATTTTTAGCTGATCGCATGAGCACACGTTTTGGGGCTTCCTATGCCTTATCCAATCGTCTGACCACAGGATTGGGAGTCACCACCTTTGATGGGATATTGGATGGCCATGTCAAGTATCGAATTGTAAAACAAGTAGAAAACGGAACGGGGTCCCCATTTACCATGACCCTATTTCAAAATATGAGCATACGGACCAATCCAAACCGTAGCATCAATGCCAGTAATGGATTCTCAGATAAACTTTCCTTTACTACACAAGCACTCATTGCCAGAAAATTCACAAGAAATCTTTCCCTTCAGTTATCCCCAACCTTTATCCATAGAAATTCCGCTAGGAATCCATTGGACGATACCAACCATTTTGCATTGGGTATTGGCGGAAGGTATCGTATTGGCGGGCATGTTTCAGTATCCTCGGAATACTACTACTTGGCAAACCCTATAAGCTCCGTTACTACTTTTGACGCATTTGCGATTGGAGTGAATTGGGAGCTGACAGATTTGATGCTACAGTTCCATCTGACTAATACCCCCAATATGGCCGAAGATGCCTTTATAACCCAAACCCGTAATAATTTCAATACCAGAGACGGCAATCTGTTTTTTGGGTTCAATGCTACCTTTATTTTGCACTTTAAAAAGGAGTAACACCAAAATTCTTTCTTATTTTTGTTTAACTTTATTTATTTTTTGTTAAACATTATGGGATTATTCAAACGAAAATCGGAAAAAGAAAAGCTACAGGACAAATATGCAAAGCTCATGGCCGAAGCACATAAACTCAGTACGACCAATCGCAAGCTCAGTGATGAAAAAGTGGCAGAGGCGGAGGAGGTCATGAAAAAGATTGATGCATTGGCCTAAATCATGAAACATCATTTCTCCGAACGCGAACTGGACCGTATCATTGAAATGGCATGGGAAGACCGTACCCCATTTGAGGCAATAGCGTTTCAATTTGGACTACCGGAAAAAGAGGTTATTAAAATTATGCGGGCCGAGCTTAAGCGAAGTAGTTTTAATCTTTGGAGAAAACGTGTAAACAGTGGGGTCAGTCAAAAACATTTAAAAAAGCGTAATCCGGACATCAACCGTTTCAAGTGTTCAAGGCAAAGAACGATTTCAGGAAATAAAATCAGCAAAAGATAATTGGATGCGGATGTATTAAATAAAGCTGTTTTTAAATCCTCACTGGATTTTATTCGCCAGCGAATGGATGAGATCGAACCCATTGCCTATGGTAAATCAAGGAATTTTATTGATGGAGCGGTAAGCTATCTTTCGCCATATATTTCAAGGGGGGCCATTTCCACCAAACAGGTTTTACAGGCCGTTTTGAATAAAGGGTATGCACCACGCCAGATGGAAAAGTTTATTCAAGAACTGGCCTGGCGGGACTATTGGCAACAACTTTGGAAGGCCAAAGGCGATAGTATCCATACTGACTTAAAAAGACCTCAGCCCCAGGTAGTGAACTCCGGTATTCCAACGGCAATCATTGATGCAAAAACGGGTATCGAAGCCTTGGACACTGCCATTATCTCATTCTATAAAACAGGCTATCTGCATAACCATGTGCGTATGTACATTGCCTCGGTCTGTTGCAATATTGCAAAGTGCCATTGGTCGCAACCGGCAAAATGGATGTACTATCACCTACTTGATGCGGATTGGGCAAGCAATGCCTTAAGCTGGCAATGGGTTGCTGGCGCAAACAGCAATAAAAAGTACTATGCCAATCAAGGGAATATCAATAGGTTTTGTAACTCCGACCAAAGGGACACTTTTTTAGATGTTTCTTATGAGGAACTACCTACCATGGAAATTCCGTATGGATTGGTCAACATAACACCCTTTGAATGCATCACAACATTACCAAAGGGTGATAGCATTAAAATTGATAGTGCCTTACCCACCCTACTTTATAACTTTTACAATCTGGACCCCAACTGGAAATCCGAAGAAAAAGCTAATCGCATTTTACTACTTGAACCTTCACATTTTGAGCGCTATCCTATCTCTAAAAAATCTTTGGAATTTGCTCTGGACCTATCGAAGAACATTCCAGGCATTCAGTTGTTCGTGGGCGAATTTGGGAACTTTCTGGGACAATACGGCACTGGCAATATCCATTTTAAAGAACATCCCACCAACCGGCATTATCAAGGAATCCAAGAGGCACGGGATTGGATGTTTTCCATTGAAGGGTACTTTCCTTCTTTCTTTGCTTATTGGAAGAAGTGTAAAAAAGAAATCAAGTGGTAATTCCAGCACATGAAGAAGTCCCTACTTCCTACAAAAACCTGCCCTATATGTGGACTATCCTTTACTTGGCGCAAAAAGTGGGAAAAAAATTGGGAAAGTGTCCTCTATTGCAGCGAACGCTGCCGAAGAAATAAAAAATGAAGAAAACAGTCAACCTTATATTCCCACACCAATTATTTAAAGATAGTCCTTTGTTGGCAAACCAGTTCCCCTGGTATATGGTAGAGGAGTGGCTCTTTTTTAAGCAATACAATTTTCATAAACAGAAAATTGCCTTTCATCGAGCAAGCATGAAATGCTATCAAGGTTACCTTAATCAACTCGGTAAGAAAGTCCATTATATTGACGCCACGGAAGAAGCCTCGGATATTAGAATACTCATTGCAAAATTGGCCAATGAAAAAGTAAATACCCTTGAAATTATTGCCCCTACTGACAATTGGCTATCCCGAAGGGTACAAAAAACCGCTGTCAAATACGGCATCACAATACAAGAGCATCAATCTCCTCTTTTTTTAAATTCCATTGAGGATTTAGGGCAACACTTTAAAAAGGGGCGGAAAAGATATCATCAAACCAAATTCTATATGGAACAACGGAAAGAACGCAACATTCTTCTAAGTTCCAATGGAAAACCTGTGGGTGACAAATGGACCTTTGATACTGAAAACCGAAAAAAATATCCGGTAAAGAAAACACCCCCTCCCGTTCATTATCCTAAGGAAAATCCCTTTTATGTGGAAGCCGAATCCTATGTATCAAAGAACTTCCCTAACAACCTAGGAGAACTTCAAAAAACACCACTTTACCCTGTAACTTTTGAATCCTCGGAGGCTTGGTTACAACAATTCTTAGAATATCGCTTTATGGAGTTTGGGGCCTATGAAGATGCTATAGTTGCACAGGAGCCCATCTTAAACCACAGTGTTTTGACCCCCATGCTTAATACAGGGCTATTGACTCCGGAAAGGGTTATTAAAACCTCCCTTGCCTTTGCCAAAAATGAAGGGATACCCTTGAACTCCCTTGAAGGCTTTGTTCGGCAAATCATCGGCTGGCGTGAATTTATAAGGGGTATTTATCATTTTCATGGTGGGGAAGAACGCACCAAAAACTTTTGGGGCTTTAAAAGAAAGATTCCAACTTCATTTTACAAAGGAACCACAGGTATTCCGCCTATCGATATTACCATCAAAAAGGTGCTCAAAACAGGATACTGCCATCATATTGAACGCCTAATGGTCCTGGGTAATTTTATGATGCTTTGCGAATTTGACCCCGATGAAGTGTACCAATGGTTTATGGAACTCTTTATCGATGCCTATGATTGGGTAATGGTCCCCAATATCTATGGTATGAGCCAATTCGCAGATGGGGGTCTGTTTGCCACTAAGCCCTATATCAGTGGTAGTAATTATCTAATGAAAATGAGTAACTATAAAAAAGGGGAATGGCAACAAACCTGGGATGGACTCTTTTGGCGATTTATGGATGTGCACCGCCACTTTTTCCTTAAAAACCCCAGGTTGGGGATGTTGGTTAGGACCTTTGATAAAATGACTCCTGAAAAAAAGGAAGGCCATATGCGGAATGCAGCGACCTATTTGGAATCCTTAGGTGCTATCTAAAAAAGGATTGTAAAATCAACGAATTCGTAAAGGGTAAAAACTTGTAAAATACCTTAAAGTGGGATACCAACAACGAAGTTATTAAGGCGTGAAAGGTTTGAATCTATGGGAAAGCTATGCGCTAAGTATATAAATGTCCATCATGGCTCCTTCAATTTTTTGCATATGGATTTTGCAAAAGGATGGGATGTACAGAAGGGGATTAGCTGCTACCGGATGCTCAGGATAACGTTCCCTTACTTTTTTAATAGTTTCCTTTGTGGGTTCAAAGAAAATAACCGTCCCTCCAGGCTTGCACACCCTAAATGCTTCTGTTATTGATTCGGTCCTGGCATTTTCATCGATGTGATGAAGGGTACCAAAGAAGACCACCGCATCATAAAAAGCATCATTAAACGGCATCTGTTGTGCTTCAAAAGCTCGGAACGAAATGTACTTTTCAACACCAAACTGAATGGCATTGGCCCTCCAATCCATTTTGGCGTATTCCGAACTATCCGTGGCGGGTTCCCCCGTAGTAACCTTATATCCAATTGATGCCAAGAAGATAGCGGAAATGCCAGCACCGGTGCCCACATCTAAAATGTGGGCATTCTTTGGTAGGTTTACGGTATCTATAGCTTTCTTCCCATCAATGGAAGCAGGTCCCAAAAATGATTCCAGTTCGCTTTTACTTAGATTTTTCATATGCCTGTCATTTCTTTATTTTCATATAAGACCAGGATGGCACATGTTGCTATTTGGCTTTAACTACGGTAGGTGCAGGATAGTTATTTTTGATTTCCTTATACTTACCATTTCCCCCTCTTACAATCTCTCCGGTTTCTACATAATGCTTTAGACCTACGAGCGTTCCAGAAAGTTGTTTTTTGAATTGGCCTTTAGCGAGAAATCCAAGGAAAGCAGGTTTTGTTCTTAGTTGTAGTTCATATCCCGCTGTTGAAGTGCCATCACCATTGTCCCTTACCGTGTAAAATGCCCGGGTATTATCAAAGTTCAACGGTAGTTTCTTCCCCTCTACAGGTCGATTTGTCATAACCATATTTTCTTCATCTATGGCCACAATTTGTTCTTTAATCCACTGGGAACCTTTTGCATTAAAATCACATTTTCGGCTTGCCCCTACCTCTCCTTTAAGGGAACCATTGGTGTATTCCGAGGTGTAGATATAAGGTGAAAAATTGGAAATCTCACCGTAATCCAATACCATAGCCTCCCAGACCCGTTCTGCTGGAGCATTTATTTTGAGTTCCACCTTTACCGTTCGATATTTTTTGTCCATGCTTTGTGCCCTTGCAAAAGCTGATATGAGGAGAATTGTACTGAGAAGGGTCGTTGCTTTTATCGTTATTTTCATTTTTTCCAATTTTAATATTACTTGTGTTAACGTCATAAGACAACCGCAGGTTATCTGTCCACAAAGTTCCAAAAGCGGTGCAACCGCTTATTGACAGAAAAGTTCAATTTCTTGTTCTTGACGTCCAATCAAAAAGTATGGTTGCAATTGGTTCTTAAGAGCTTAAAATTTGAACTTTCTGCACAAACAATTGGACCCTTCCAACAAAGTGTAGGTCGAGGTTCTTCTGAATTTTGTATTTGAGTCTTCAAAGCTTTTTGAGGGCTCTAAAAAACGAGTAAAATCTTTAAAATGGATGATTATGAAATCAATTAAAACAACTTTGGTCTTGACACTTTTATTTTCAGGTTTTAGTGCTACCCACGCACAAAAGGCAGATGCTTTGGTGACTAAAACCCAAGTCATTAATGCTTCTTCCGATCAGGTTTGGGAGCGTTTGAGAAAATTGGATAAAATTGAGGAACTCACTCCAGATTTCGTTGGGGGTTCTTGGATTAAAGGAAGTATTGGTGTTGGCGCGGTTCGCAGCTGCAGCGCAGTGGGTCAAACAAGAAAAACCGCAGCGAGAACCCGCCCCAGAGGATCACCGAGTTCGACGCGTTGAAGCTGTAGATCGCGATGACGAGGAGCGGCGCGTAGAGGATCAAGAGGCAGACGAGCGTCGCCATGAGAAAGCCGGGATAGCGGCGGACGGAGGTCTTCACGCCGCCTCCCGCCGCTGGCCGCGGGCGTAGATGAGAAGCGCGATGAGGACGAGCGTCAG
>JBCBZA010000153.1:0-9185 GCA_039815575.1 Bacteroidota bacterium
CCCTTGGGAGTCGTCGTCGTCAGGTCGAGGACTCGCGAACATGCGCTGAGAAAGTGGCGCGCGTAGTCGTACGTGTGAAAGCGCGGAAAGCTAAGCGTTAAATCAAAATGGTATGGTGCGCAACCAAACCTACTTACAGGTTTCTATCGAAAAACATAAAGGCTTTCTCATGCACTTCATCATAGGGTACGTAGTGTCCTTCATCTTTATAAACGTCCAGAAGGAATGGTTTAGTTGACACTGAATCTTTACTCTGGAGAAGGGCTATGTACTTTGCAGGATCATATAATGGTACGAGGTCGTCATCGTCCCCAATAATCATAAGGCTCGGTGGGAATTCTTTATTACCGTCTAGGTTGACAATGGGGTCCATGGCCATTAGGTCTTTAAAACCCTGCTCCTCTTGTATGGTACCAAAATCATAAAACCTGTCTGAAGCGTTATAACTCGTATGGTGCTCTATTCTTATGGGGTTCAAAAATGGCGCAATACCAACTACTGCATTAAACAGCTCTGGTTCTTCCATTAGGGCCATCCCACATGATATCCCTCCAGCACTTTGAAAGAACAGTCCTAATCTATTTTCACCAAAGTAATTATTGGATTTTAAGTAATGCGCAGAAGCTAATACATCTTTCCAGGAATTGCTCTTCTTGTCCTTAATGCCATCAATGAACCAATCGTATCCTTTTTCTCCACCACCACGAACATGGGCAATCGCGTAAATGTTCCCTGCATTCACAAAATTCAATATTGCGCTTTGGAATTCTGGTTCTCTAGAGAGCTGATAAGCTCCGTATGCCATAATCACCGCCTTATTGTCACCACCGGTAACAAATCCATCTTTGTGGATGATGGTAAGAGGCACTTTAGTCCCATCATGGGACTCTATGTCCACAAGGGTGTACGTTAGGTCATTAAATTCCTGTGGAGTATGTTTCGAAATGTAGTCGTTTTTCGTTATTTCAAGGTTATCGGTAATATCGTACACGGATGAATTAGTGGTCCAATTATCGGTCCTGATGATTATGTCCGACATTGATGGATTTGATTCGTAAAATGAAATTTGTCCAATTGGATAGTCCAACTCGACCGTATCAATTTTGATATCGTCTTTGAGATGGACCAATTTACTGTCCAGCCCGTTCTTGTTCAGGGTCAAATAGACATTATCTTTACTTAGTACAAAACTGTCAAAGTTTATCCCTTCTGGCTTTTTGTATATGACCTTTTCGTTGATTCCAATTGAATCCAAAGCTGACTTTGCAAGAATTTTTTCTCCATTTTTATATCGAGAATAATAGTATTCCCCGCGCCGCTCAATCCCGTAATATAGAATACTGTCCTGTTGGCTAAATAATTTTTTCCATTTAGCCCCGGTGTTGATTTCTTCATACGGCATGTAGTAACCATCGTAGTGCTCGCTTGCATTGGCAACGTAGACAATTAGATAATCTGAATCTGGTGTAGACACTTCGGGAACTACAAAAAACTCCGGATTGAAGTCTATGTCGTTTTTACCGTTTTGTAAAATTTTAGTGACTTCTTTTGTTTCCATATCAAGCAAGCCGATATATGAGTTTTTGGAATCTTCGTTGCTGGGAAAACCGGTAAATGCCAAATGCGTATAATCCTTGGTCCAAGCGGCCCACGCAAATGCGTTCGTGTCAATGTCCTCATCAACGGTAGCAACAAGATTTAACTCCTCAAGGTCATAAATCAAAATCTTGTCTTTACCATCTTGTGTAAGTATAATCCAGGCCATTTTGGAGTCCAAGGACGGCTGATAATAATAGATTTCGTCCGAGGTAGGGAAACCCAAGAATGATGTCTTCTCTTTTGTTTTTATGTTGACCTTCTTTAAAAGGGTTGAATCCTCAGTGGATTCTAAGTAAAAGTATTCGTTATTACCAACAGGCTTATAAGCAAAGGTGGAAGTTGTCCCTTCAGGAAAGAGGGAATTTATGTTATTCTGAAAATCTTTGAATTTGTTTCTTTTGAAATAGGATTCGGCCAAGGTATCTTGGTTGACATACCATTTGCTAACGCTAGGATCCTTAAAGTTTTCAAGGTTATTGAATTGGTTGGTATATGATTCGTTGAATTTCTCAACAACAGTGGAATCGTTTTCAATTGAGGGATAATAGTAGGTCGTTTCAACTTTCTTTTTGCATGATACGATTGCTATGCCTACTAATAGAAATGATAATTTTTTGAACATGTTTGGGATATTTATATCCCAAGGAAGCCAAGATGGTTTCCCTGGGATTTATGTCATTCTTTATAGGAACGGAAGTTCAATTTATGAATTCCTTGGTGATGACTAAAGGACTTTAAGTCCTAAATGGTTTTGGTTGCAAATGTAAATTCACCCAATTAATGGTTCATTCTTTTTATATCTCCCTTTTTTATAGGGGTTCCGGCTCCGCCGATAACCATGGTTTTGGTTTTATTATCTACTGGCTTCCCTACTTTCAATGTTTTTCTTACCTCTTTTTTCATTTCTAGTTTATTTAGTATGTTATTAAAATGTTTGATTTACTTATTCATTTGTTTGATGTCACCTTTTTTGATAGGTGGGGTCCCGCCACCGATAACATTGATTTTCGTTTTGGTATCGATAAGCTGACCAATTTGCAAGTTTTTTTTGTTTTCTTTTTTCATCTTTAGTTTATTTAAGGTTATACAATTATCGTCTTTTTGGTGGCTTGATATCACCTTTCTTAATCGGCGGGGTGCCTCCAAAAATTCTGTTTTTTTGCTTAGTGTTCAATTTTGAACCTAGTGGTATTGATTTTAGTTTTTCCATTTTGATAATGTTTGTTAGGGTTAATATGCCACAATGTAGCATTATTGGATTTTAAAAAATAATATTATCATATTATGATTACTCAATTTATAAATTGCGTTTTGAGATTTCCCTAAAGTACATTGCTGGCGTAATATTCTTGTCATTTAGCTTAGACTTGAGAGCTCTACTAAAGGAGTCAATCGAGTTGAACCCAAATTCTTCTATTATTGAAATAATGCTCTTTTTGGGAACTTCATAATTCTCTCTAGTGGTATTTATCAAATTTGTTATCCTTAAATCAGCAAGGTAGACCCGGAAGTCTTGACCGATGTATTCCTTGACCGCTTTACTTAGATAGGATGTATTGGTTCCTAGAATTTTCGCAAGTGTATTTTGGTTAACATCTTTGTCTAAATATCCTTGCTTCTTTTCCCAATTCTTTAGTTTCTGGAATGCTATTTCCACCGATTGGCTTTCTTTCTCATTTTTGGCAATGGGTTTTTTGACCGGTATGGGTTTCACTTCTTTTGACAGTTGTTCTTGTAGCTTCCTAGCCGTCTTTTTGTAGAGCTGCACAAAATAGAAAACAGTTAGCATAGCGATGGCCAATAGTATAACGACTACGATTATCCAATTCCCTCTTTTCTTATTTTGGACCAATAGTTCATTCCTACTATTGATTAAGTCATTGATTGAATATCCAGGGGGGTCAAAATCTCCAATCTCGTTTCTATTAGCTTTAATTATGCTGTCATAATTGATAAGCTTATCGTAATAGATGAGTTGGTTCGCTATGTCACCGGTTTTTTTGGCATTTTCCAATAAGTAGAGATAAACTCTGTCCGTAGTGTCAATCGGTCCGTCCTCTTGGTCCATAATTGAATCAATGGACTGGAAGGTTTTTAGTTTTCCTTGTTGATTTCCTTTTCTTCCCTCGATATCACCTAGATAATATAAAATATCCGCACTTCTAAGGCCATCACTTTCCTTAAGGGCTTCCCTAAGAATTTCCTCCGCTCTATAATATTCTTCTTTGAAATAATAAGCTTGGCCCTCTAAAATTTGAAAGGAGTTTTGAAGCTCATCCAATTGATATTTGTTCATGAGATCCTGGGATTGCTTAATGTAATACAGAGCTGAGTCCGGATCCTTGGCCCTTAAGTGATAAATGGCAATTTTGTCGTTGGTATAAATTTCTATATCTGCTTTTTCCGTATCGTCAAGATCTAAGTCCTTTATCATTCTTTTTGCTTGTTGGTGCAAAAGGATTGAGTTCTTGTCATTGGAGTACTCGCTCTTGATCATTCCGATAATGTTCAAGCTCAAAACACTTAAGTCGGTGGTTCCAATTTCCAGGCTTTTTTCATAGGCTACCTGAAAATCGTTTATTGCTGCAGTTGGGTTTTCATTATAATAGTGGACCGTTCCCCGTGTATAATATGCACTTGCATACCTGTAATCGGACTTCTCTGGAGAGAACATTACGAGGGAATCTGCATAGGCCAGGCTTTTTTCCCCATCGTAGGTATAGGCCATTAAACGATAAGTTTCCGCTAGAAAATGCTTGTCCTTGTCCTTTGTGCCCAGCTCCAGCATGTAGGGAAAAACAATATCCAAACAAGGTTCGTTCCCATAATAGGTATCAGCTACCGACAACAAGGAATCCTTGGTCATAGGGATAAGGTTTTTTTCGTCAATTGGACAAGGTTCGTCCTGAGACAAAAGATTACCAATTGAAACTAGGATAAGAGCTAATGATATGTATGTATGCCTTTTCAAGTTAGTTTTGGTCAAATAGTTTTCTGAATCCGTAAAATGCTCTCTCTGCTAAAGATAACTTCTTTAGAATGATACGTCCAGTACCGGTCATATTTTGTTTAAACTCTATCTCCTTGTTATAGTCTGTGGTAAGGTTGTTCAGTTCAACATCCACTACATAATAGGGGGTTTCTTCCCTTTTTGGAATGTCTGAGACGTATTTTATTTGTCCGGAAAGCGTTCCCCATTCTTCCGAGGGATAGTTATCGAGGTCGATAATTACCGGCTGACCAATTTTTAGTTCACCGGTGTTGTTGACCTGTACCTTTAATTTGGCCAAAATAGTCTCAGGGGCATTGGGTATAATTGAAAGGACGTTTTCTCCTATTGAAACCTCCTGGTCCTTGGACCAAGTATCGTAGGTGGAAACTTTTCCATTGATAGGGCTTTGGAAAACATATTTTTCTTTCCAGCTTGTGATATCGGCCATAAGCCCCTGTCTATTCAATTGGAGGTCTGAATATTCTTTTAGATTGTCTTTTTCTAGGCCAGACAATGTATTGTCCTTTAAGTTCGTCGTTTCTATAAGGCCACCTCTTAACGATTCCAATTCATCTTGGAATTGATTTTTTGCATTAACCAGGTCTAGATATTCCTGTTTTTTGAGATTAAGTTCACTTTCAGAAAAGACCCCTTTATCAAAAAGCTTTTGGTACCGATTAAGTTCTTCCTTGCCCGTGTTCAATTTTTCAACGGCATTGCGTAATTGCCGTCTTTTGGAGTTTATTCGACTTTCTAATTTGGATTCCTGCTGTTCTAGACTTGAAATGTTTTGTTGTCCAATCTTGAGCTCTTTAAGCAATAGAACCCCCAAATAGGATTGTATGAAATTCTGGTATGCTTCTTGGATCTCAGGACCTAAATCCAAAGTCGTAGGATAGGTATCGTACAAATTGGATGTTGTCAAAAGTGTAATATCGGTATTAAGAATACTGTCCAAATAGAATATGTCCCTTGGTTTTCCGGAACTTTGTAGAATGGCCAGAACTTGCCCTTTTGATACCAATTGTCCTGAAGTAATGGAAATTGAGTCAATGCGCCCATCAATCTTGCTCAATAAGGTTATTGGAGGTGGATTACTAGTAATATTAAGTTCTGAGATAATTGTTTTGTTGTAGGATATGGTGAAGCCAAGCACCAGAAACAGCAATACCGCTATACCGCAAATACCAAAGCCATATTTAATGAATTTGGATGGTGGGCTGAACAGATAATGCTCCTGTTCTGTATAGTTGTCTACATTATACTTGGGCATAGCTGATTTGATTTGTAAGTAGTTTTGCGTAAACTCCGTTTTTGTTGATTAGTTGCTCATGGTTGCCGGATTCGACAACCTTGCCCTCATTTAGCACAATTATATTATCGGCGTTCATCACAGTGGACAATCTATGGGCTATCATAACAACGGTTCTATCTTTAAAAAGGCTTTTTAAGTTTTCTTTGATTTTGCCTTCGTTGATTGTGTCCATTGCTGAAGTAGGCTCATCTAAAAAGAAATACTCTGGATTCTTATAAATTGCCCTCGCGAGGAGAAGTTTTTGTTTTTCACCTCCAGAAAGTTTTATTCCTTCATCTCCAATTTTGGTAAGACGGCCATTTGGTAAAACGTCAATTAGCCCCTCCAGGTTTGCTGTCTTGATGCTCCTTTGAAACATTTCTTTGTCAACGCTGTTATTTGAACCTGATTCGGTAATGTTCTTTTCAATAGTATCGTTGAATATTTTCCCTTCCTGAAGAACTACACCAACTTTGTTGCGCCATTGCGTAAGGTTAAGGTGCTGTATGTTTTGGCCGGCAACGTGGATGGTTCCACTTGATGGAAATCTAAAACCAAGCAACAGATTAAAAAGTGTTGTCTTACCGGAACCAGAAGGGCCAACGATAGCTGTAAACTTTCCTTTTGGTATTGTCAGATTTAAGGAATTAAAAATCTCATGCCCTTTTCCAAGATAACTGAAAGAAACGTCCTTTAGAACGATATCGCTACTTTCCTTACTGGGATAAAAGTCGTTTTTATTCTCGTTTTCGGGCGTTTCCTTTAGAACTTCGAAAAGCCTGTTCATGGACAGTTTGGCATCTTGGTATTCCAAGAAAAAAGTAGTCAGCCTGTTTAAAGGAAGATTCAATTGAGCTATGATGTATTGTACCGCCAACATTGCGCCAAGGGTCATTTCCCCTTTGACGACCAAACCTGCAGAAACGAAAAGAATCAAAATATTCATTCCATTTCTTATAAGTTCACCGGCATTCATTTGAAGGTTCTGCAGCCTTAACGATTTGGTCTTTGTCCGGACCAATTCCATTTGCTGTTGATACCATTCCTTATGCCTACGTTGGGAAGAGTTGTTTGTTTTTATTTCAGATATGTTATTTACAATCTGCAGTTCCAGGTTCTGGCTTTTTGTCCTTTTCCTGAAATACTCTTTGTCCAGTAATCCCCTTTTCTTCAGGAAAAAAGAAACCCATCCAACATATAGGAGTCCACCCACCAGAAATATTAGGAATATTGAAGGGTCATAAAACAGCAGTAACACTGAGAAAATTACTATTACAAAAAGGTCAAAGACCAATTCTACCATGTTCCCGCTAAGGAATTGTTCAATTCTTTCGTTGTCATTTATACGTGTAATGATATCGCCCTTGCTTCTTCTTTGGATAAATGATATGGGAAGGCCCATTAATTTGGATATGTAACCACTCATTAATTGAATATTGATCTTTTGGGAAAGAAAGAGCAGCATCCAGTTCCTTATTATTTCTATAACAAAACCAACTACGATGAAAAACAGTTGTCCTACAATAATCAGAACAATGAGATTGTAGTCCCTTGCTTGAATGCCTTGATCAACGATGGATTGGGTCATTACTGGCAATAGGATTTGTAATACTCCCGAAATCAAAAGACCAAAAACAATTGAGGTCAATAGTCTTTTATTGCGCAATGCTGTTTTCAATATGAACCTAATAGGGTTTAAGGCTTCCTTTTCCTTGCTTCCAAACTCCTTTTGCTCAAAAAGCTCGTTGGGTTCCAAGAGCATAGCGATGCCTGCCGGCTCATCGACCGTATCAATAGCCCACCCTTTTAAGAATTCTTGATGGGATAACTTAACTAACCCATTTGCGGGGTCGGAGAGGTATACCAAATTTTTAGTAACCTTGTAAACGACCAAGAAATGGTTCTGTTCCCAATGACATATACATGGCAATGGTGCCTTTTCCTTCAATTCCTCAAAAGTTAGCTGCACACTGGAGAAATCAAATCCAATGTGTTCAGCTCCTTCTTCCAAGCTAGACAGCGAAATTCCAATGCTTTCAGAATTACAAACGTCCCTTAGTACATCTTGGTCAACGTTTTTACCGTAATGTTGGGCCACTATCATGAGGGATGTTGGCCCACAGTCATTTGTGTCCAATTGGAGTATAGCCGGAAATTTTTTAATGAAACTCATGATATATTGAAACCAAGATAAAAATGTTGTTAAAACTTAAGGTTAATCTTCAGGTTTTTACGATGAAAGGCATTTTTCAAGGTTTTTTTCAGCGTTTTATAAATTGAGCATGTTCTTAAGAATTGCGTAACCCAGTTTTTTGCTTCGATCCAGGTATTTATAAACCTTGCATGAACAATCGGAACCACTATGAAAAACAGGATTAGAATTACACAGGTTGAAAGTAACGGCGTTTCTCTAGAGACGTTCTTAAATGGCACATCAATAGGCAATAATGAAATTACCCGACCATATGGTGGCCAGGTAATTCCTATTAGCAATGCGGTTGTAAACAGAATGCGAGCTTGAATGATCAAACTAGTCGATTTCATAAACTCGCTTGTTTGCCCTTTCGCGTTCAATTGTTTCCCTCAATTGGTTTGGGAAACCCTTATTGTTCCTTATCCCGTTCATAAAAATGGATCTATTGAACTTATCTGATGTTATCAGTGTAATGTCCATGGTTCCTATGATTCTTGAGAAAAAAGACCTGTACCTTTTAAGGTCTTTAATCCTGTAATACTGGACATAATCGTTCTGAATACTGAAAATCCCTTTGGAGATTTCTATATGCTCATTCTCAAAACTGTACTTTATGGAACATAGATAGGCCACCCTATACAGGTAAACCAGAATGAATATGCTAAATACGAAATAGCCAATTATCCGAAATCCGGTTTCCTCGAACTCGTTGAATACGGGTACCAGTCGAATTGCGAACAATGCTAGGAGTCCTAAAATTGGGATTCCTGCAAATTTAAGCAGGGCATACTGGAGTGTAGGTCTATATGTTTGGTTCTGAATATTTGTCATAAGTTGAAAACTTTCCATTTTTTCATTTTTAATAGTTTGCCAATTGGGTAATGTCTTCACTAGCTAACGAGGCATTGCCCATATTGGCATTGTTAAAAACAAGGACCAGGCATTACGCATAAAACCGGACAATTTCCTCAAAGTCCTTCTCTATCATATCAACCAAGTCATAAAAAAAGTCCTACGCGGACAAATGGGTGGTGAAATCATCAAAGAAGCGGTGTCGCAAGGTCCTGTGGCACAGACCCTGGTAGATGAATTTCCGGAAGTAGAAG
>JBCBZA010000215.1:0-5350 GCA_039815575.1 Bacteroidota bacterium
ATCAGAAAGGAAATACTTCGTTCCAGTTTAAAGAACGTTGAGGACCAATTGGTATATGCCATTTCCCCAATTTATAGATGTCATCGGAAGTATTTGATCAATTTTAAATACTTTAAAGTTGTGGAATCCAGCAGCAGAAGTATGACCATTCGATTAAAAGGTGGGGAAACCACCATTCCAGTTTCCAAACAGTATGTGGCACAAATTAGTGAACTTTTGATCAATGGTCACTAATTCTTGTCCACTCGTCACAAAGGCCCTTTTTATACTAAGCTGAACGTCAAAGATTCATTTCATTTGAGCATTGAAAAAATTAAAAATTACTCAAATGAAAAACCTTAAAAATGGCAAAACAGGGTGGATCATTCTTATCGTACTGTTTTTATGTAAAGTCAATGGACAAGTTTCCAAGGGGCCAAAATCCTCTTCGGTGGAATTCACGAATACTTCCGATGTGCTTAAAAATGAAATTAAAGAAATCATCCAATCCTTTGTTATTGATTATAGATCCGACCGCTACGCAACTAACCCCAAAATTGTGGGCATAGAGGTTCCTGAAGTAAACGGAAAATGGACCATTACCATTACAGGTAAGGAAATAGCACCAAAGAAATGGGAAGTCTTCTTGTCCGAAGGATTACCTAAACAACCTAGCTATGTTTATCGTGCGGAAGCGGGTATTTTAAAAGCTATGAATGAAGGTAAGGTAAATGCAATGACCGCTCAGGTAAAGGCATTTTCAAGTGACTATGCTCCACTTGACACCCATGAAATGGAAGGTTTTAAACCCACAGAAGAAGACAATGGTGAGATGAACGCCTTTTCATTTCACTTTTGGACAAAAGGATTTCCAGAAGTTGTTCCCTTTCGTCCCAGCGCTACTAGAAAGGCCCATGGTCTTGGAGCCACAATTTTTTATTACGAAAAGGGGTTGCGAACCGGTTGGGGGCTAATGATGCCAGGAGATCGTGTGCGGGAAGATGCTCGGGAGCAGGCCATGCCTTTTCCCATGATGGGGGTCCTGATAAAGGGTACGGCCAAGGGCATTGTGGACGGAGCACCAATAACGGTCTCTGAGGGAAATACGGTCTTTATTCCAGCCAATGTTCATCACAAGTGGTGGAACGAGTCTGACGAACCGTGCGAACTAATACTTATTATGTTCGGTCAGGGAGCCTAACTTATAACTTAATAAGAGCAACTATCTACTGCCAAAGGCCAACGGCAAATTATTAATGCAATACCACTAGTGGCTAAGAAAATATAAGACAGAAAATCGCATTGGAGAAAGTTCGTTCACCGATTGTAGTGCGATAGATGGTCATTCTAATAGAACGTCCCATACTTTCTGGCCCAACTGTTATGCACAAACATAGATCAAATGAAAAAATGGTTAAAAATAAGCTTGTGGATTATGACTGTATTCATTGCAGCTTTTGCAATTTTTGGGTTTCTTTTCTACAAACGCTTTGTTGTCAACCCTCCAGATCACACATTCGCTGAACCAAAGAACTTGTCAGAATCCCAGCTACAGGATGTTGAATATCTGTCACTTTATCCTCAATATGACAAAAGTTTTGACACACAAACGAAGCGGGATTCCTTTTTTTTGCAGCTCCAAAAATTAAAAAGACAACTGCCAATTTCAAAGGCCGCTTTTGAGATGGGAATTGCTAAGGCTTTGGCTTATGCGGATAATGGACATACGAATATTAGTGAAGGAGCAAGGGCAAAAAGGCTAAACAACGTGCCGCTAAGATTTTATTGGTTCAAGGAAGGATTATTTACCATTTTAGCTCAGGAAGGCTATGAAGAATTGCTGGGAAAACAAATCCTAACCATCAACGGAATAGCTCCGGAACAACTCCTGACCCTTATGAAACCGTGGCGGGGAGGTACACCGGAAGGTCTTAAGGCAAAAAGTCCACTATTCTTCATATCTCCTGAAATCCTGAACGCTATCGGGTTGGGCTCCAGCTCCAATTCGATTCAGCTAACGATTGAGGATGAAAACGGAAATATACTGACACGGGATGTTTTTGCTTCAACCGAGGAAAAGGATATTCCTGGATACTGGGTCCCCTACTGGCTTCATCCATATTCAAAAATCAAAAACACCACATGGAAGTCCTGTAAATCCGAGAAGCATAGGATAATCCCGCTACAGAACATGTACCAGAACGTACATCATGAATTCATTGGAAACAACTTGTACGTACAAATAAATGACAATTACAACACCCAGGAGAGGCATCTGCGCAACTATCTCAAAGGGGTTACGGACGAGATGAAAGCAAGGCAACCCATTCGGGTTATTTTTGATCTTAGGTTCAATCCAGGAGGCAATAACTATCATTTACCCTGGCCCTTTATCCGGTCCCTAAATGACTATCTAGAAGATCATCAAAAGTGTTGGGTAATTACTGGTAATAGTACCTTTTCGGCAGGGCTGATCACTGCTGCCTATGCAAAATACACCCTTGGAAAAAAAGCCGTTATTGTGGGTGATAAGATTGGGGACAGGTTGCAGTTTTGGGCCGATGGGGGTGTTAAAATGACACTTCCCAATTCAAAAATAGCCCCAAGGATATGGACCGCATTCAATGATTGGGAAAACGGTTGTAGGGATATAAGCAAGTGCTTTTGGTTTGCTTATTTTGATAGTTTCCCGGCTGGGAATCTGGCTCCAGAGAAAGAGGTATCCACAAGTTTTTTTGATTACATCAATGGCAGTGATTCAGTTATTGATTATATCCTAAATCACTAAATCTTAGATTGTATAGGCTATGTAATTCAAATAACGCTGCCCAATAAGGGCCATAACCTAGCGTCACCTCTCTCCTAAGCCTAAAATTTTCTATTTTTAAATGGCGCTATTTCGCAACCTGAAAGATCCACAAGGATTTTCCGTGCGGAAATCCCGATCAAGCCCCTTATTGGCAACTAAATCAAACTGCGAAATGAAAGAAATTATCATTAAGGAACTTTTGAACTGTAACCCTGCATTCTCAAATCAAGAGATTGAGTACGGGCTTTCGCTTTTTGAAAAGAGAAATTTTAAACCCAATGCCAAAATCCTTGAATCAGGACAAATTTGTGATTTTCTATTTTTTGCGGACACTTCCATTACTAGGTGTTCCTATTTGGACAATGAAGGACAAGAACAGACTTTGTGGATGAAACCTGAGAGAACTTTTATAACGGAATTTAAGAGCTTTTCAAGTCAAAGTAATTCCCAATTTTCATTACAGTTTTATGAACAAACCTCGGTAATGATGATTTCACGCGAGAACCTTATGGCCATATACAAGAAATCAGAAAATTGGGCATTGTTTGGGATACTTCTTCTAGAGAAAGTTCACATTAGTTTGATTGATGTTTTTGTTAATCTGCTTTCCAATGATGCCACTAATAATTATAGATATATTGAGTACGCATTTCCAAGGTTTATTCAGGTGGCTCCACTGAAGGATATAGCGTCAATGCTGCAAATATCTGCCGTAACCCTATCAAGAATTCGGGCGGGAAAACAGCTGAAAGGGTAATTTCTTAACAAATGTAAAGTCAGATTGAATGGAAATGGTGTTCCTTTGTTGGTTTCATAAAAACCCAAAAGGCGAGACTAATTTTTACAATAATCTATTTATGAAAACACCATCAACTGTTGCTCAAAGTGGAAGGGCCACAACCGAAAAAAAAACTTTCAGCAGGGAAACTACTGTTGACATCAACATTAACGCAGATACCTCAACTGTATGGGCATTACTGACCGATGCATCTAATTTTCCAAGGTGGAACTCAACCGTAGTGTCGATTGAAGGAGAGATACAAATGGGAGAAAGAATTAAACTAAAATCAACGCTGGACGAGAAGCGTACTTTCAAATTAAAAGTAAAGGAATTTGAACCCAAGAAAAGAATGGTTTGGGGTGATGGAAAGGGGAACAGGGTCTACACCATTGCTGAAAACGGGAATGGAGTAAAATTTACTATGACTGAAAAAATTGGCGGACTCATGTTTCCTATGTATGCCAAGTACATTCCTCCATTTGATGAATCCTTTGAGCAATTTGCCTCCGATTTGAAGAAAGAAGCAGAGAATGTTTTTCAAACCAAATAAAGCCTGTAATGATGAACTACCAAGAAAAAATAGGAACAAAAGAAAATCCATTGCGCCTAAAAACTCCGCCACTGAGTTCGGAATACACCATGCATGTTGACGAAAAGGACGGACGGGATATTCTAGTCTGTACCGTTAAATCAACGGTTCTGCATTATGACATCCGTTGCCTGAAAGACCTTCACGAAATGCTAAAAGCACATGGAGACTGGATGGAATTGGGCAGTAAAGATGAAAAAGTACAAACTAAACCAGAAACAGTGGAACATTGGGGTAGGTCAGCAGATAACCCAATAGGTGGATGGTATGGACTGAAAAAAGGATTTAGGGGACGATTTGGAATGTATATACCACCATTAATGGAACATTTAGGATTAGCGGAAGTGGAGCACAACAAGCGAAATAACCGAATGAAAGCAAAATAACACTGCACACAACAAACAATATACCTAATAGACTTCCATACATGGCCTACTGCCCATATCCAAACCGTTGTCAATACCTACAAAAATAGCAAGTAAGAAAGGGTGACCAACCCAAAATGAACGTGAATTGAATTACAAAGAATCACATACGCTAATCCTTAAAAATATAGCACGGTTTATAGAGTTAACGGAATTGGAAAAACAAAAATACCTCTCCTTGCTTACCGAAATAAAAGTAAAAAAGAAGGGGTTTTTAATGCAGGCCGGTGATGTTACCAAATATGAGTATTTCATAACAAAAGGTTGCGTAAAAGTGTACACATTAGATCAAGATGGTGCCCCTCATATATCCATGTTTGCAGTAGAGGATTATTGGACTGGTGACATGGCCAGTTTTATGACCAAAGAACCAACGCCTTATTTTATCCAGGCTATAGAGTATTCTGAACTATTAGGTATATCCAAGGCTAATTATGATTTGCTTTTTCAGGAAATACCAAAATTTGAAAGGTTTTATCGCATATTATATCAAAAGTCCCTCACAAGTTATATACAACGTTCCAATCAAGGTATATCCTTAACTGCCGAGGAAAGATATGTGAAGTTTAAAAAGAAATATCCAAAAATTGCCAATAGAATTACGCAAAAAGACCTGGCAGGATATATAGGTATTACACCAGAATTTATGAGTAAAATTATTTCTAAGGTCAATAGACTGTGAAAGTCTTAAACTAGTTCATTTTTTTTCATGCGCTTTCAAAGGAATTTTGAAGCATGAAAAGAATAATCACAATAGCAGGGAGTAA
>JBCBZA010000270.1:0-2706 GCA_039815575.1 Bacteroidota bacterium
TGGAATTAAAACATTTTGAAGTGACCAACAATCCCCAAAGTGTCATCGTGGATACCGCCTATATTACGGATGCGGTTCAAGGAAAGCGACTGATCAGAATGAGATTGCTGAACCTAGATGAAGACTGCGGGGATTGTGGGCGAAAGCAACAGTTGGACGGTTCCGGCATTGATTTTATCATTCTCTTGAATACACCCTTGTTGTTGGATACCGCCACCATTTTGGATGTCCATATTGAGAACGAAAAAGAGGTGTATCCTTTGTTCGGATTCACCGAATTTGATACCTCTAGCCGACCTTTCGGAAGACATTGTTATACAAGAATTGCTTTTTAAAACTTTTTTGTTGAATCGTTCTCTATTCTTAGGGTTGATTATTTTTCTTTTAGTTAAAGGATTAAAGGGACAAGAAAATTCTATGCTTCTTGATAAGGTAATTTCCACACATAAAGAATTACAAATTGATTCAATGGAAATCATTCTTACCGAACTTGAACCTCAAAAACTCAAACAGTTTTTTCAATATGAATTGGAGTTTCTAAAAAAAGGTGAGAGAGTAGATGCATCTTTTTTGAATTTGAATGGTTTAGATGGAAGGAATAGATACGTGGGAATGTATATACTCGCCGATTTAGTTAGTAGAGTCAGGAATAAGCCAGATTCAACGGTTTTTAACTTCTACAAGAGGGCATTTAAATTGGCAAGAATACAGAAGGATACTTTAATAATTAATGAAGTGCTGGAGAGAATAAATAGATTCTTATTTATTAATGGAAGTCAACAGAATACCTTTGATCATTATCTTAAATTGTTCCAAGATACTGCTAAAGATTCTGTTGACAACTTCTATGTCAACTATCATCAAATCGGATATGAATTTCTTCAAGTAGAAGATAACCCTACAAGTATTGATAGCATAAAAATAGAAAAGCTTTTTTCTAGGGCTTCAAAATATGCCTCAAACCCCTTTTTTCAAGCATCTCTAAATGGATATAAAAGTATTTTTTATTCTGCATGTATGAAAAATCAATAACTAGGGGTATATTTTAATAATCTGGTACTTAATGACCTTAAGGACAACACTTATCATTATGCAAAATACGTAGTTAGTGGTATTGAGTTTAACAATGCTATCATCCTTTACGAAGAAGGTGATTTTACGAATGCCATCCCTATTTTTAAACGGGTACTTAAAACCGAAAAAGAACTGGTCTACCGGATGCATGGCTACGATTGGCTCCATAAATGCTATGACAGTTTAGGGGATTATAGCAATGCCTACCGCTACTTTAAGAAAGTGGGAGAGGCCAAGGACAGTTTGAGCTTGTTGGAACATGCCCGGGAAATCAAGGCCATTGAAGCCAAATATGATTTTGCTCAAAAGGAACGGGAGCTGGAACATTTGGCCAATGAAAAAAATCGGGTACAGACCAATTTTAATACCTTGGTGCCCTTTTTTGGGATTGCCATGGTCCTGGCACTAATAGCCCTGTTTCTATACAGGAAATACCGAAAGCGCAGTGAGATTTTGGAAGAGGAAAAAACGGAAACCTTAAAACGTATTGATCAGCTCAAGAAGATTGTCATCAAAAACCATATTGTCCTCAAGGATAAGACCAAGGTCTATATCGCTGACTTGATGTATATAAAAGCAGAAGACCATTATTTAAAGTTGTTCCTTTCCAATGGCAGGGACCATTTGGTGCGGGGTAAAATCAAGGACATTAAGCGACAATTGCCCCCCAATTTTATACAGTGCCACCGCAGTTATATTGTGAATGCCAATTTTATAAAGCAAGCCAATCGGGAAACGTTGATCACGATTGGTGGAGCCACGGTACCCCTTTCCCGGACCTATAAGGATAGGTTTTAATACACTTCTTGTCATTTCGGACCGAATGGAATGAGTGTGGGAAATCCGATTTTGGGTACTTTAGATTTCTCATTCAGTGGCCTCTTCGAAATGATATATCAATTAAGATATGGTCCATTAGTTGGAAACTTCTTGGGGGAGGATACCAAAATGTGTATTTTTCGTGAATGGTAGAACCATTTGACGACGCCTACTTTATGAAACGTGCCCTTCAAGAAGCGGAGGCTGCTTTTGAGGCTGGAGAAGTTCCTGTAGGGGCAGTAGTGGTGGTGAATAATAGGATTATTGGTCGTGCCCATAACCTCACGGAAAAATTGAATGATGTGACCGCACATGCCGAGATGCAGGCTATTACTGCGGCCTCCAATTTTTTAGGGGGCAAATACCTCCATGGATGTACACTTTATGTTACTTTGGAACCCTGTCAAATGTGTGCGGGAGCTTTGTACTGGAGTCAAATTTCAAGATTGGTTTATGCCGCGAGGGACTTAGAACGCGGTTTTGGGGTTATGGGAACCACGCTTCATCCAAAAACGGAAGTGGCCAGTGGTATTCTGGAAAATGAGGCAGCTGATCTATTGAAGCGCTTCTTTATTCAAAGAAGAAATCTGAATTAAGGGCATAAAAAACCCCGACAGTATCGTCGAGGTCAATGCGTAATCAAGAATACAATATATCTATCAAATGATTTGGACCTGTCCGGCTACCAAACCTTTTCTTCCTTCTTCTTCTACATATTCTACCTTGTCTCCATCATTCAACTGTAGGCCGTTGAGTGCTGTAACATGAACAAAAATATCTTTGCCCGTTTCGTCGTTGGTAATGAACCCATAA
>JBCBZA010000179.1:0-7394 GCA_039815575.1 Bacteroidota bacterium
CCTAACAGGGGGCTATATTCTAAAGATTGACAAAACAGCTGGCAATAATCTTGGTGAGGGTTATAACGATTTAAATTCATTTGAGTCCAATTACGACCCACCCAATGCCACTTCTGGACAAAAAATGTATTTTTTATACGAATATCCTGATGCCGAGGATATTACGATACAACAAAAGGAATACATCTCCAATTATATATCGGATTTTGAAAATGCCTTGGCTTCGGATGATTTTAGTGACCCAGATATAGGATATGCCAGCTATATTGATATTCCCAGCTTTATTGATTTTTTCCTATTGAACGAATTGTCAAATAATGTGGACGCGTATCGATTAAGCACCTTCATGCACAAAGACAAAAATGAGAAATTAAAAATGGGACCTATTTGGGATTTTAATTTGGCATTTGGTAATGCTGATTATTGCAGTGGGGGCAGCACCAACGTTTGGGCCTACAAGTTCAATGAACGTTGTTCCAACGATTTCTGGTTGGTGCCATTTTGGTGGGATAGGCTGCTACAGGATCCGGCATTTGTGGCTGAGTTAAAAGGGCGCTGGCTGGCCTTAAGGGGTAATGAGCTTTCAGAAACAGCCATATTATCTAAGTTGGATGGATATATGATGCAGTTGGACAAATCCGGTTCTTTGGACCGAAACTTTGATACATGGCCAGTTTTGGGCAATTATATATGGCCAAACAACTTTGTTGGGAACACCTATGACCAGGAATTGGATTATCTTAAAAATTGGATAGGGGATAGATTGGTTTGGTTGGATACGCAAATCAATCAACTTTAATGCCTACCCCATTATTAAGTAATAAACAAGGAAGATTTGACAGAACTTAGGGTAGGACTTCAAAAAGTGCGTATCGACTTGGGTGAATTGGTAGGTTATGAAGTGGAAGGACATCAATTTATTCATCAAAAAGGAAGTCCAGGTTGGGGAAGTTCGGATGCAGAAATGTTTCCCATCATCGGGCCAGTCAATGAGGCTGATTTTGAGGTGAAGGTACCCTTAGGACATGCAGCTCAAGACCAACATGGCCATCTAAGGCAATTTTCATATGAACGGATTTCTTCCTCTTCCAAGGAGGCCATTTTTAAAAAGACATACCAGGCAGGTACTCCCGTAAAGAATTCAAAATATCCCGCGAAATCAACAAAAGAATGGTTGGATTGGCCATACACATTTTCGTTTGAAAAACGATTTAAATTGCACAAGGACTTTTTGGAAATTACCTTTTTCATTTCCGGAGATGAGGATATGCCCTTTATGTTGGGGTACCACCCAGCTTTTAAACTACACAGTACCCATCCCATTATTCAAACAAAGGATCGTAATATTACTTTGGATGAAGTTATGGCAGTGGGCAGTAGAGCTTTGGAAGTTGCAAATTGTGAGGAGATTACCCTGATTGATGAAAAGGAAATGACCATTAAAACCAAAGGATTTGGACATTTTATGTGTTGGACCGAAGTGCCTAATATGGTCTGTGTTGAGCCCATTACGTTTTATCCTTATGCGGTCAAACAACAAAATCTTCATGAGGGGTTTCAGCGTCTAAATGCCAATGAGGTGTTACAGGTGTCGCTATATCCAAAGATTTAGCCGTATTTCTTGTTAAGGTCTTTTACAACTTGTGAGGTCTTATCGTTGATTTCACGTTGCTGCAGAACCTTGGAAGGTCTATTTCGAACCTGATAATCAAAAATTTCCCACTGTTCATAAGACTCATCCACTTCATACACCTTTATAGCGGGGTCATCTATAAAATTTACGCGCTTTCTTAGGGCATCGTTGATTAAAAAGCCCAAGATGATACTTCGGTATTCCTCTTTTTCATTTGGATTTCGGGTTGCCGAAGAAAAAATGAGGTAGGATCTTCCAATGGAGGGATATTTTGATATGCGGACCTCCATATGATGCGGGCCATCTTTCTTGCTAATTTCTTTTAAGACGCGAATGGAAACCCAGCGGCGGCAAAACTTTTCGTCTACCCCGTTTTCTTGCGGAACATACGATTGGGTAAGATGAAACTCCTTGGTAATTTTAAAACGATCGCTTCCATTTTGATGACTGAACCTAAGAAAGAAAAGATTGTCCAAATAAAAGTCGTTGGGTAGAATATTGGTAAGTCGCTGATACAGGGATTCCGGGGAGGCATTGTAGTTTTTTCTCAGTATGGATAAAAAGCCCCTGTCGAGTACGGGTTTGTCCAAAAACTCATTGACATGCTTTCTAATAAGCTTTCTGGGCATGATTAAGGCTCCAGCAAAATAGGAGGCATAAAAATTATTAAGGACCTGATCAAAATTCTCAAACTTGATCCATGGGAAGGTAAAAAGCCTATCCTCAATGTGCATATAGTTATATCCCAATTCCTTGGCATAAATAAAGGTACGTTGCGTTTCATCCACATGATTGGCCAGTAACAAGGTTTTCGTTTTTGGAATGAAAACCGACCTAAGGTTCTCCACCCCTTCAAATTTCCCCAAATCCTCATTGGATATGGAATATCCAAATTCCTCGACAAGTATTTCTTCCAGTTCCTTTGAGGAAACGGATTGTTCTAAATCAATTTGGTAAGCAATGGAAAAATCAACAACGGATTTTTCAAGCTCTGGAAAAAAATTATTGTTGGCTTCTTGATGGGAGCGTACGGAAGCCAAATAAAAGTTCTCACGCCCCAAATTGTAGTGTTTTGCAATGTCAATAATAGTGCTAATAAACGCATTGACCTTGGTAGGGGCATTGGCAACAATATCGATAAGGTCACTTTCCTTTATACCAAAAAGTTCAAGAGGCAACTCCTTCAAAATGTTAGAACGGAGCAACTCTCCGACAGGGGCAAGGTTTTTGTCCAATTTTAAGGAAACCAAATTATCGTAGGGGACTTCCAATTTTTCTGCCAATAGTGCAATCTTGTCGGTTTTGGGATATTTTTTCCCCTTTTCTATTTCATTCAAGTATGATTTGGAGAGGCCAGAAAGCTTTGAAAGGCCAAAAAGTGAGAGGTTTCTTTTGAGTCGTAGTTGCTTGAGCTTGAGCCCAAAAATCAATTTTATGTACTGTTCTTCCATTATTCGCAATCAAAGATAGGGTATTTTGCGAATAATACAAAAATAGCGAATATTAATAATTTAGCGAACGTTCGCTTGTTTTTTAAACAAGTTTCTTATATCCTTGTATGGACAAAAACAACATATCATGGAAGAGGCATTGCTTGCAAACATTCAGTTACAGTTCTCCGAAAAGGTAAAGAACTATTATCCAGACATTTTGACCGACGGGGCCCTGGAGTTTTTAATTGCCCTACATCAGAAATTTAATCGCAGTAGGTTGCAATTACTGCAACAAAGGATTAAAGTACAATCCCAATTGGATGCTGGGGTCTTTCCAAAATTTCCGGAGGAAACCGAGGAGACCAGAAGATCCGATTGGAAAGTACCCTACATTCCTGCTGACTTACTGGACAGACGGGTTGAGATTACCGGACCTGTCGAACGGAAAATGGTAATTAACGCCTTGAATTCAGGCGCCAAGACCTTTATGGCCGATTTTGAAGACAGTAATGCGCCCTCTTGGGAAAATTGCATGGAAGGGCAATACAACCTACTAGAAGCAAATAGAGGGACCATTAGCCACTTCGATGCTAAAAAGGAAAAATTATACGAACTTAATGATGATATTGCCGTGATTTTGGTGCGCCCCAGAGGACTTCACTTGAATGAGGGCCATATTCTTATCAATAATGAGGAAGCTTCGGGCAGTTTGGTAGATTTTGGATTGTATGTCTATCATAATGCCAGAATACGAATGATCAACGGTAGCGCCCCATATTTTTACCTGCCGAAGTTGGAACACTATTTGGAAGCACGTTGGTGGGACGAGGTCTTCACTTTCGCCGAAGAGTATTTGAGCATTCCTGTTGGCACCTTTAAGGCCACAGTATTGATAGAGACCATTACCGCCAGTTATCAGTTGGACGAAATCATCTATGAGCTTAAAAATCATATTGTTGGATTGAATTGTGGACGGTGGGATTACATCTTTTCCTATATCAAGAAATTCAAAAGTCATCCCGAATTTATTCTACCTGATAGGGATCAAGTGGGCATGACGGTTCCTTTTATGGATGCCTATTCTAAATTGGTTATCCAACGTTGCCATAAAAGGGGTATTCATGCTATGGGAGGAATGGCGGCACAGATTCCCATTAAGGATGATCCAGAGGCCAATGAAACCGCCCTTGAAAAAGTGCGATTGGATAAGGAACGCGAAGTAAAGAACGGCCACGATGGTACATGGGTGGCACATCCAGCATTGGTATCCGTAGCCATGCGGGAGTTTGATATACACATGCCAGAGGCCAATCAATTGGGTAAAATGCGTGAGAATGATAGCATTACGGAAGCGGATTTAATCGCTGTTCCAAGGGGAAGCATTACAGAAGAAGGCATTCGAAAAAATATTAATGTAGGTATACTTTATTTGGAATCTTGGTTGCGAGGTAATGGATGTGTGGCACTCTATAATCTTATGGAAGATGCGGCAACGGCGGAAATTTCAAGGACCCAGATTTGGCAATGGAGAAAATATAATGTCCAATTGGAAGATGGACGAACATTCAATAGCAATCTCTATGAGCGGATTTTTGAAGAAGAGGTATTCAAAATAAAACGTTTGGTAGGCGAGGACAAATGGAACAACACCCAATTTCCAAAGGCTATTGCGCTCTTTGATGAGTTGGTCAAAGCACGGGAATTTCAAGAGTTCCTCACCCTGAAGGCGTATTCAGAACTGTAAACAATCACTAATTATCAATTATAATCAACAACAAAAAAATCCCAAGAATGGGCAAACATTACCTGGGATTCAATTCAAATTCGAAAATTTAAAATTATGGAAAAAAGAGAGAAGATTCAAGAATTGATAACCGATTGGACGATCAATCCAAGATGGAAAGGCGTTGAACGCCCTTATACCGCTGAGGAAGTCATAAAACTTCGAGGGTCCTATGATATCGATTATTCCATCGCTCGAATAGGAGCTAAAAAACTATGGGAAAAATTGAAGTCCCAGGATTTTGTGGCCGGATTGGGAGCATTAACGGGGAATCAAGCCATCCAAGAGGTAGAAGCAGGTCTGGAAGCCATTTATTTGAGTGGATGGCAAGTAGCGGCAGATGCCAACCTTGCGGGAGAAATGTATCCGGATCAATCGCTTTATCCTGCCAACAGTGTTCCCATGGTGGTAAAACGGATCAATAATGCCTTGTTAAGGGCGGATCAAATACAAACCGTTAATGAGGTCAAAGCCAAAAAGGATTATTTAGTGCCTATAGTTGCAGATGCTGAAGCTGGATTCGGTGGAAACCTTAATGCTTTTGAATTGATGAAATCAATGATCGAAAGTGGGGCCTCTGGTGTTCATTTTGAAGATCAACTGAGTTCGGCCAAAAAATGTGGACACCTTGGCGGCAAGGTATTGGTGCCTACCCAGGAGGCCATCAACAAATTGATAGCCGCACGCTTGGCAGCAGATGTGCTAGGGGTACCTTCAGTAATCATTGCCCGCACGGATGCGGATGCCGCCAACCTTTTGACCAGTGATATAGACTCCCGTGACCATAAATTTATTACCGGTAAGCGTTCTCCAGAAGGGTTCTTTTATGTGAAGAATGGACTGGAACAAGGTATAGATAGGGGACTAAGCTATGCTCCATTTGCAGATTTGATTTGGTTGGAAACGTCGACACCTGATTTGGCACAGGCCAGAAAGTTTGCAGAAGCCATCCATTCGCAATATCCTCACAAGATGTTGGCGTACAATTGTTCTCCTTCCTTTAATTGGGCAGCGAAATTAAGTGTATCAGAGATGGAAACCTTCCGTGAGGAGTTGGCGGCTATAGGGTATAAGTTTCAATTTATCACCTTAGCAGGTTTTCATGCGCTGAACACCAGCATGTTCGAGCTTTCTAAATCGTATAAAGAAAGAGGTATGGCCGGTTATTCGGAACTGCAACAACGTGAATTCGGCTTGCAAAAAGATGGGTTCAAGGCCGTAAAACATCAAGAATTTGTGGGAACAAGTTATTTTGATACCGTTCAAAATGTGGTAACCTCGGGTACCTCGAGCACGGTTGCTATGAAAGGAAGTACCGAACGTGCTCAATTCTGATGTATCCAGATTTTAGATAGTCAAATGTCCCCAGCAATGGGGACATTTTTTGTTTTTTCCAACATTAAACAAAATTGTTAAGAAAATCACAATATTTTTAACAATTTCTCCGTTTTAATAAGTAATTTGTTGATTGGAATATTACAAGTTCTTTTAAATGTTTAAGCGTTTTGTAAGGAGAGTGGGTGTAATGAATTGTGTTATGCTCCTGGTGGTAATGTCAATTATCGTCGTCTCTGAAGTACTTTTCCTTAGTGGAAAGAAGATGGATGCCATTTTTATTGCATTCTGGGCACCGACCATATTGGGTTTTATGAATTACTTGAAGTATAAAAAATAATGGATTTTATACTCGTTTATTCGATTGTAGTCGCACTGATATTTTTAGTGTGGTTGGTCTTTATTGCCAAGATGTACGATAAGATAAAAAAGTGATTTAAGAAACGCCTTTCAGCCAATTTTTAAAATCCTTTACCCTATTTCGGCTTACTACCATATCCATGCTAAACCTGCTGTTTAATCGAATTTTTAACCGATTGTTAAAGTAGTCCTCCACAGAGTGTATCTCGTTGATGGAAACCGTTACCTTTCTATTGATCCTAAAAAACTCTTCGGGATTGAGCAAATCCTCCAATCGTTCCAAGGTAAATTCAATAATATGGTCCCTTCCCGACTTATCCACCAAGTGGGTCTGTCCTTCATCAGAATAGAAACAGGTAACTTGGGACACATTGACAAGCTTTAATTTACTGTTTTCCCTAACCAAAAACCTTTTTTTGTAACTGGGAGCACTTAAATTCTCCATCATAATATCCATACGGGCCAAATAATCGTCCTCGTCCACTTTCTTAAAGGCCCAATATTTCTTTAGGGCCGCATTGATATCTTCGGATTTGGCTGGTTTTAGTATGTAGTCAATACTATTGTATTTAAAGGCTTCAATGGCGTATGAGTCAAAAGTGGTACAGAAGATTATGGGTTTTTCTATGGTAAGGGAGTTGAGCAACTCAAAGCAAGTGCCGTCCCCGAGGTGAATGTCCATAAATGCAAGGTCGTAATCGATACCTTCGGCAAAGAAGACCAGACACTCGGCAATGCTGTCAAGTTCAGCAACAATTTCATGGTCGATACCCGTGTCTCGTATAAGTTTTTTAAGATAAGCGGAGGATATGGGCTCATCCTCAATAATCACAATTTTTAACGTTTTACC
>JBCBZA010000221.1:0-4700 GCA_039815575.1 Bacteroidota bacterium
CGCATGGAACCCTTGGATGCCTCCATGTAAATGGTTACCGTTATTGTTTTCTGCAAGTGGATAGCTCACCCCATCCAATTCAAAATTCCCTTTAGCAATGCGGTTACCATAACGTCCAATGATACAACCAAAATAGGTGCCCTGAGGACTTAAATATCCCTCCAAGGTGTTGAAACCCAGCACAACATCATCCAATTTTCCGTTTTTGTCGGGTACCAATAATGAAACCAGTCGTTGTCCGTAATTGGTAAAGCTGGCTGTAATACCGTTAGCATTTGTAATTCGTATAAGTTCGATTTTACGGCCATTTAAAATCCCGTCAAAGTCAATCTCTTTTTTATGCTGAATTGTGTTTGCTTGTTCTTTTTCTAATGTCTTTCTGGTTTGCGTTCTGCATCCGGCAAATAATATTATAATTGCCAGGACCATATATTGTAGTCTAATTGTCTTCATTGGGATATTTATAACATGCTAATTGTTTGTGGAAATTTCATTTTGTCTCTTCGGATAAACTCATATTTGAGTCAATTTTTCGTTCTTGATATAACTTCAAAAATTGACTAAAACCAATTTCTTTATCGCTTAATGTTTGTTCATAGTTAATAGGAAAAATTTCCATTGCCGAAGGTAAAAGACCTAAAGATATTGGATGCACTTGATAATACGCAGTATGAATGGGCGACATCTTCTGTTTATGGGTCCCACATTGCTACTTTAATCCAAAGGCCAGCCATGGTTGATTTGCTTTACTTTTTTTGTAATCGGTCTAATGATAAATTCATAGTTGTATGCTTTGGGCAAAAGGCGAAAGGCCTTATGCGGCCTACCCACTAGTGACCAACTATCGTCCCCTCCAACTCCCATCTGCTTATGGTCAATGTTTAAGGTAATGATATCCCGATAGGGCAAATCCGCTATGTGGCCCTGAGGGTCCGATAAGTCCTTCATGGTATATGGCCATGCACTAATACTCAATGGATTTTTGGCTAAAACCTCAAATCCGATTCCTTCCGTATTGATCAAACTTGCCCAGTTCACCCCTGTGTAATTATTACTTTCTTGTGGCCTTACATAATGGAAAAAGTCGTCTTTTACGGATTTTTCGTAGCGCCCAAAAAGAGTGCTGGTCCGTCGATCTACATAATTTTCGTGAGGTCCTTTACCCAACCATTCCATCTGGTCCAGTTCTGGGTTTAGACCAAGTTGTAAACCAAATCGGGGCAGGTTGGGCAAGTCTTTTTGGGAAGTATCCAGACTTTGCTTTACCAAAAGACTCCCATCAGTATATATTTTATAATTCATGGAAAGGGCTAATGCCCTGTTATTTGTATTGGTAGATGGAAGCGCATAGTTTACCTGTACCTGCACGTAATTGGATGTTTTACTTTGCTTAATATCCTTCATCACCATTTGTGATGAAGCTGTTTTCCAATAAGCCTGTCTTTTGGGCATGCCTGAACCCACATCATTATCTGTTGGAGGCCGCCAAAAATTTGGCTTTAATGGCTGCTTGAGCAGCTCCTTTTGATTTATCATAATGGACTTAAGGAAACCTTGCCTGGCATCAAACCTATAACTTATTTCCTTTGTGTCTATTTTGATTTCGGTATCCGTTTTATCAATGGATACTTCAGAACCGGGGGATGCTCCAATGGCTTTGGCCGGTTCAAAATAGGGAAGTACAAACTGCGCCCATGATGTCTCATATCCAGTTTTTGCCCAAGGGAAATCCATATTGAGCCTAAAGCTTAAAGTGATATGGTACCTTGCACCGGGGCGTACTCTCGGCTTTTTAAAGTTAATGGTAATGTCAGTTTTTTTTCCAGCTTCCAAAAGGATTGGAGGTACCGTCCCTTTCTCAATGGATATCCCATCTTCCTCTACGTTCCAATGAATGGCATAACGGGAAGCATCAGCAAAATGATGACGGTTATGAACTGTAAATAGTCCTTGCTCCAAGTCCTTTGCTTCTATCTCAATAGGTTGCTGTACTTTTTTGGCCTCCCACGCAGCTGGTTTTAGACTTAGGTCAGGAGAGAGGATTCCGTTGTTATTAAAGTTTCCACTATGGATTTTTTCACCAAAGTCACCACCGTAGGCCCAATATTCTTTACCAGATCTGTTTTTTGCAAGAAGTGCCCCATCTGTCCAATCCCATATAAATCCTCCTATAAGACGTTTGTTGTTTTTAATAGCTTTCCAAAAAGACGGAAAATCACCCAAAGAATTTCCCATTGCGTGGGCGTACTCACACCAAATCACGGGTCGTGTATCTTCTGGTTGATTCGCTAATGCAGCCATAAAATCTGAATTAGCGTACATCCTACTTTTAATGTCCACATAGGCCGGATCTGGGGAAAGGTTCCATAAGGAGCGGTCCACTTCTTTGTAACCACGACTACCATGACTGGATTGTGCCCCCTCATAGTGTATAAGCCGTTCCGGATCGTAATCCTTTATCCATGCTGCCATAATAGCATGGTTTGGACCCATACCAGCTTCATTGCCGAGGGACCAAGAAAATATAGAGGGGTGGTTTTTGTCTCGCTCAACCATGCGTACAGCGCGCTCCAGATGGGCATTGGCCCAATTGGGCTTATTGGAAAGTAAACCACCGATTCCGTGGGTTTCTAAGTTGGTCTCGTCCATAACATAGATGCCGTATGCATCACATAGTTCATACCAGTATGGATTGTTGGGATAATGCGATGTACGTACGGCATTAAAATTCAGCCGTTTCATCAAAAGGGCATCCCTTTCCATAAGTTCCTTGGACACTACTTTCCCTGTATGCTGACTGTGATCATGCCGATTTACCCCATATATGAGAACAGGTCGACCATTAACAAAGAACTCCCCATCTCGAACTTCATAGGTTCGAAATCCCACTTTTACACTTCGTGTCTCTATAGTACTACCTTCTCCATTTTTTAGATAAAGCACCAAAGTGTACAGGTTTGGGAATTCTGCAGACCATTTTTTTGGATTTTTTATTTTGGCCTGTAGTCGACTAAAAGGCACATTTCCGCGCTGTGGATAAACCTCCGAACGCAGCTCGTCCAGGGCAACCTCCATACCTCCAGCAACCGTATTTCCCAGAGTGTCGAACAATCGGGCTTCCAAAAGCCATCCTTCCACACTTTTATTTTTTTCAAAATGGATTTTTGGACGGATAAGCAGTTCTCCATCTTGATAGTCTCTATCAAGTGTTGCCTTGACGAAAAAATCCTGGATATGGGTCTTTGGCAAAGCTTCTAAATATACATCGCGATGGATACCGCTCAAACGCCAGTGGTCTTGGTCCTCCAAGTAAGACCCATCGCTCCATCGGAATACCTTTGCTGCCAGAATATTTTCACCCTCCTTTAGAAAAGGAGTGATATCAAATTCCGCAGGCAAACGGCTACCCTGACTGTAGCCCACTTTTTTGCCATTGATCCATACATAAAAAGCTGAGCTCACACCTCCAAAATGAAGGATTACACGCTTGTCATCCCAATCACTGGGTAGGATAAAATCGGTTCGGTATTGCCCAACTGGACTATCGTTCTTTGGAATATGGGGTGGGTTTACAGGTTCAAATGGATAAGTGACATTGGTATAAATAGCTTGGCCAAATCCATGTAGTTCCCAATTGGCTGGAACAGGGATCTTGGGCCATGTATGATCATTAAAACTAGGGTTTTCAAAGCCTTTAATAGCATTTTCCAGAACGGGGGAAAATTGAAATTTCCATAGCCCGTTGAGACTTTTATACCGGTTGCTTTCCGTTCGTTCCCCTTTTAATGCCAATGCCTCATTGGAATAGGACATGGATGTTGCTCGGGCCGGTAACTTATTGATCCCCACTACCTGGGGGTTTTCCCAATCGTTTGTATGTTGAGCAATCCCATCATTAATGGTATGGAGCATTAGGGCGATAAGAATAAAAGAAGATTTGTTCATAAATTTTTTCGATATTATTTTTTCCAAGAATCAATATTTTGAGGACCAGAGCATAGATTGATGATTCATGTAGACCATCAAAATCTGCGGTACATAGAATGGTTTTGTGAACTGAAACACGAAAAGACAGATGTTAGTGCCTCCCATAAGCCGCTCATAAACCTCATACACCTGTTTTCTTAAATTTTCCGTTAATGATATTCCGATTCACACAGCGCATCATAATTCTTTTACTGTCGAAATAAAGGTCAATAAAAAATCAATAATGACGCTCAGGTGATTACCGAGGGTAGGTTTGTCGTTTTCTTTATCGCCTATCCCGATTAAAGTGTTATCTACCCAACTTCATATAGTTACAGTCATTCCGATGAGTATTTTAAGTTCATTTTAAAGTTAAAAATATCAAATTGAATACCCTACATCCAATTTCTTTTTAGGCATCTTGCCCATATAAATCACGGTTATTTTAATGGAACACCTCATAAGGCTAAAAAGATTGAATACCTACTTGGTTTTGGGATTGGGTTTCACACCTGATTTCGTTCCACCCTACTCCCGTTCACTTTTAAGATGAGCTAGTATATAGGAAATACCCATTACTAACTTTCTATCGAAATATAGGTCACTACGAAATATGCATAAGGTTCATTTTTAAGTCTGATTTTATTTGTCCCTAAAAAGGGTCATTGTGGAAGTTAATTAAATGGGACAAGTGTTGTGCCTAAGGTTATAACCAGGTTTTTGCGATGCTTGGC
>JBCBZA010000190.1:0-6798 GCA_039815575.1 Bacteroidota bacterium
GCAATTACATCGCTCTTTTTTCCTCATTTTTCTGTGAAATAAACCCTTTTACCATTAACACAAAATTGATAAAATGCATGATGGCCAAAAACCATAGGGAGGTAACCACACAAATAACGGCAGCAAGTAGTTGGCCTATGGCCATTATGCTAAAGCCCTTGATACTTCTTTTACTGATCAGTGCGAAGGCAATGACAATTAAAACTGCGGATATGATTTCAAAAATGGTCTTTAGAAGTTCCATGATGCTTGATTATAAGTGGTTGTCTTGCTGCGATAATTCAATGGCCAAATGCAAAAGTCCTTACCCCATTCAAAATAAATCGATGGTTATTCGGTCATATGAAAGCTTAGGGACACAAATAAACGCATTGATAATTTAAGAATAGTAGGATGAAAGAAGATTTAAATTGTGATGAGGAAACGGGACTGTGCAGTCCGGCACCCTTAGCGTATCAACAACATGGCGCCTCCAACACTTCTAAAGGTGTTGAGGTGATTTATATTGGGGACCCCATGTGCTCCTGGTGTTGGGGCATTTCAAAACATCTGTTCAAATTACGGGCGTACCAAAAAGCGACCCAAGGCACCTTTAAAATTGTTGTGGGCGGTCTCAGGCCCGGTGGTGGTGATGCGTGGGATGATAAATTTAAAGGGTATCTAAGGCATCATTGGGACCAAGTAAACAAAACTTCAGGGCAACCTTTTGGTTCAAAACTTCTAGATCGGGACCATTTCAATTACGATACCGAACCCTCCGTGTCGGGCCATAGTGACGGCACGCCCCCCTTTTAGGGGACAAAACCTTGGAATTTTTTGACGCCGTGCATGAAAAATTTTACGTAGACAATGAGGACCCCAACGAACTTGTTTTCTATAAAAGTATCTGTGCTACATTCAATGTTGATTTCACAGATTTTACAGCCCGTTTTGAGAGTGACGAGGTAAAAGCAGCGACTAGGGAAGAATTTATGTTGAACCGAAGCTGGGGGGTACGCGGCTACCCATCCATATTGGCAAAAATAGACAATGTGCTATACCCAGTGGCGCACGGTTATGCCATTTTTGAACAGATCAAACGCCAACTTGAATCCATAAAATTAAGGGCATAGCCATGGATATAATCTCTTTCCCTAAACGAACAAAGTGATAAGCGATTGACCGTGTATTAAAAAGACGGAGACTTCACTACACTTTTACCACTTACTTAGATATATACTTTGTTATGATCGTTTTCTTACCGCAATCATCATATGCGGACTAAATGGCAGAAGGTAGGGATCATGCTGCGTGACTTCTATAAGCCCTAACAGGTTTTTTTTGTATTTAGGGTTGGACAGGTTTGCAAAGTAGTCCTTATCCAGCCATGCCATTCCTTCTACAGCATACAAATTGAGAAATGTCAATTTCTGACCTATAAATTCTTTTTTGAATGCTTCGGGCCTGTGATAGTAGGCCCGCGCCAATAACCACGGAAACTCATCGGGGGGATTGTGTAGCCCGAAAGTTAATTCTTCCTTGCACATGGCAAAAAAAGATTTTTTATGAATCAACCCGTGCAATAGGCCAACTAAGGTAGATGCGGTATAGTTGATAGCAAAACCCAAAATAATACCGTCCTTCCTTAAAATACGTTTCGCTTCTTGAATGGTCTTTATCCTATCTTCTAGTTTTTGAAGATGGTATAGTGGCCCATGTAAAATAACAACGTCTGCAAAATTATTCGGGAACCCTAGTTGCTGGGATTCACCTAAGTGGACCGTAAATCCATTCTTCAATGCCTTCGCCCGTTTTTGTGCTAGTTTTATGTGTTTTAGGACAGGGTCTATTAAGTGTACGGCATGCCCTTTTTTAGCCAGCCATTCTGAGTACTTTCCCGTACCACCGCCAACATCTAAAATTTGTGAAGGTTTTCCTGGGATGTATTTTTCAATAAGTGATTGGGTCCTTTCAAATTCAAATATGCCCATTCCTTCGTCAAGTCGGGTTTCCTCGGAAACCCTGGTATAAAGTAACTCTATATCCTTATGTATTAACTGCTTACTTTTCATTATCATCTCTGTATTCTTATGGCTTTCGGTATATTTTTTTATACCACAACCATACGATAATCCACTTGTGATTCGATTATCTTAATTGATTAAAATAGTATGGAAAAGGGTGCGAAACCCCATTATTAAAAGGGTGTGAAACCCCTTTAACCCCTTTTGATAAGGTCCTCCTGTCTAGTCAGTAACAAGAAGCTTTAACGATATGAAGCAATTAGTACAACAGATGGGTAAGATAGTGAATATCAACGTTATTTTCTCTTTTTTGAATTTAAAATTAAATCCAACCACTACTACTTATAGTCCCTAAAATTGAATTTTCCCCCTATCTGATTTTTGGGCCATAAAGGTTTGCCAACCATTCATGGGCCAGTTAAATACGACACGAAATTTTTTTACTTAAGGGCCCCTTTGTCCATCAAGCCCTTACCAGGATAATGGGACTGTGCTTGATTTCAAAATTACACGAGTTGGCAATAAAACACATTTCATTGGCCCTATGGTGCAGCATTTCTGCTTCCCGAATTTTGTCTTTGTTAAGAAGGGTTATCTCTGGATGAAGTATTACTTGGGTGAAATGTCCACTACCCTTTGCGGTTTCCTCCATATAACCTTCGGCTTGGTCCAAGTAGTCCACTACAATGATCTCGCTACTTGTACACAGGTGCAAATACCACAGCATGTGACAGGAAGATATGGAAGCCAAAAACAATTCCTCAGGATTGTACCTTTTTTTATCCCCAAGAAAAGAAGGGTCGGATGATCCTGGTATGCACATCTTTTGCACCCCCCGAATTTCATGGTCCCTACTGTAAGTATTATAGGCTTTTGTACCCTGACCGTCATTTCCAGTCCATTTAACCTCAATGTTATAATTATGTATTTTATTCATCTGCCGTTAGTTTACATTTTATCTATGATCCTTTCCCCAAAAGAACGTTCGTGAAGATTTTTTTCAATGATTTCCAATTTTAATAAAACAGCGAGATCATTTTCTACGATTTCAAGTAAAGCTTCTTCCCCATAATCCCAAATCTTTTCAGTTTCCGGTAGGACTTTCCTAGCTTTGAGTGTTAATGAAAAAATGGTCCTTCTTAGGTCTTGTCCATCCTTTTCTGGTTTTAAATAGCCCCTTTTAACCATTTTGGCGGTCATCATATGTACGGATTGGTGCGTGAAACCCATCCGTTTGGCAATATCCATTACGGAGATTGACTTGTCATCTCTTATGAGATTCAATATTAAAAACCAATTGGGCTCCATGTCCATTTCCAGCTGCTTGTACATGAGCCGCGCACTATGGGACATAGCATCTGCAATTCTCTTCAAACGAGTGGCTAAACCCCTAATGCCTATTTCTTTTACGATATCTTTTTCCATGGAGGTGTAAATATACCCAATTACGCAGTTAACTGCGTAATTGGGGATATTTACTGGTGATTGCTTAAATCATCGCTGAGTCACAAACATAGTCCGTTTTTTCTTGAAATAATTTATTTAGTATAACAAGACAAATACCGAAGGGAATAGGACTTTGATTGCTTTACACCCCAAGCTGTACTCCGGTATTATGGATTTGTTGTTTTGCAATTGTCTAACATGATCCCATTAAATTTATACCCCTATTCCAATGTATTTAAATACAGACCAAACCCGCGAACTTATACCGATTATTTCTAAGACAACAAATCCTTAATCTCCGACCCGTTAATTGCCACGCTCATTTTTTTAATGTTCCCCTTGCTTACATAAATTCCACTTTGACTAAAATTAGTGTTGAAAGCAGCAGCATATAAATTTCGAGCCCCTTCTTCAGGTGACTTAAAAAGCAAATTCCGTATCGGTTTTAGCCAAAACGGCATCCCATCGCCAGCAGTCATTTTTGTTTTTATCGCGCCAGGATCCACACTAATTATTCGAATATTCGGGTTTTCAGTGCTTATATGGTTCATCAACAAAACCATGATGAACTTTGAATCTATGTAAGAGCCCGTCAGTTTAGTGAACTTTTTAGGGTTCTTAAAGTTTGGAATATTAATTGATTTCTTTTTGTTCAGTCCAGTAGTTGCGGTATTTATAACAGTGGCCTTCTCCGATTTTCCCAAAAGAGGAAGAAGTTCCGTAGTCAAAATATAGGGGCTTATGGCGTTTATTTCCAGTTGCAATTCATTGCCATAGTCAGAAAAGTACAATTTATCCAAAAGAACACCCGCGTTATTGAACAGCACATCAATGTGCTCCCAGTCCTTTCTAATCTTTTCGGCCACCTTTTGTATTTCTTCCCTTTTGCTAAGATCTGCATAGAAAAATGTAATTTTTTGGGAATCACCAAGTTCTTCGATCGCATCGTTTTTTCTCTTTTCACTTCTTAGAATCAAACCAATGTTGTGCCCTTCGTCCTTCAAAATTTTTGTCAATTCCAGCCCCATTCCAGAGTGGCCACCTGTCAATATTATATTCTTATTTCTCATTCTTGGATTTCTTTACGATGTTATGCAAATTTTATTTTTTAGTTCGAAGAATGAACGCATTTTAAATAGTTATCTCATTGCCAATTAATGGAATCAGGATTTCTAAGAATTCCCCTTAAACTGATTAATATGGTATGATTCAAAATCCGCTCCTGTCGGTTCTTTTGGTGTATGTCTTTGTTTGAAAAGAAATCATCAAGTTTAAAGAAATTTATTTCGCAAAATAGCTCTAGGTCTATTTCTGCGATTACCTCTTGGTTAAGTTGACATTCGCTCAGCATAAGGAAAATCTTATTAGTTAGTGATTCTCTGTATTGGACGATGTGAAAATTATAAATATTGGGATAATCCCGTTTCATATCATAGTAAAAAGACGAATGTTGATTTGCAATATTGCGTAGACAGCTTTTATATATATGGAAAACCTTTTCGACTTTGGAAACCGGCATTTCTTCAATTGAGGCTATTTCTTTTAACTGTAGTCCGATAAGTCTTTTTATACATGCCTTTAAAAGGGCCTCTTTGGTGTCAAAAAGAGAATATAACGTCTTCTTGGAGATACCCATGGCGTCCGATATATCCTTCATACTTACCGCACGAATTCCAAATGATAGGAATAGACTCAATGCCTTTTGGAGAATATAAGACTTTTTTTCACCAGTAGGTAATGCCCTAGCTATTTCGGCCATGTTCAAATTAAGTTTTAAAATTGCCGTCCTTTTATCAACTTTTGGCTATAAATATCAAGTATTACTCTTTGATTGGTATTGAACTAATTCAATAAATCAGGAATAGGTGTTATTTTTTGAGCCTACTCGGTAGTTGAATTTCGGATATACTTCTCTATGACGACAGCGGTTACGATTACCATGTAAAACTGCCCGCAAAGTCCAATAAGGATGGAAGCTTTTTGAGCTATAGGTATCACTGGAACAATCTCACCATAACCAATGGTCAATAGGGTGATAAAAGAATAATACATGATCCCATCCGCTTTTAAGTAAAAATTCTCAGAGGCTACTACAACTCCCTCAAAAGCACCAGGATGGATTAGTTCTATGGACATAAAGAAGAAAAAACCCAAAAAACCTAAAGCCACATAACCGCACATTAGACCAAGAATGACGCTTGCATCTACAAACTTTGCATTAAATACTTGACGAATTACTTCTATGGAAATCGTAACGTAAAAGACAAAATACAACCCAAACCTTGAGATTGTATTCAACTGATTTGTTCCGGCCATCATACTATATCCAAGTATGCTAAGTAATACGAAAAAATGAATGGTGAAAATCCAAAACAAAAACCTCCTTTGTGAGAGCAAATTGATTCCAGCTATTATGTTAATTAGAAAAAGAACTGGCGTAAATACCTCCTCATTAAATTCTTTTGGCACCAATAGTGGTCCAAATAGGATTATAAGTTGAACACTAAGAAAAAATTGAAATCGCAGTTTGTACAATAAAGTATTCCTAGTCAACATAAATTAAAAGAGATTTAATGAATCCAGGCAGTTAATGCAACGCATTCCTTACTTTCAAAATCCTATCCCTAAACCGAATACAAATCGGATTCCATCATCACTGGAAAACAAAGACGTCTTGGCGGTTATAAAATCCAAACCATTAACAAAAAATCCGCCCCCAAAAGAAGTGTTCCACACATTGGAATTGTCATTTGATAGCCAAACACGTCCGTAGTCAAATCCTCCAAATACCCCCAGCGAGAGCGGAATTACGCTTGTTTTAACCCTTTTTAGGTTGAATCTTAAATCCGTGCTTTGGTAATAGGAATGTTTCCCGGTAAACCGCTGAAATCGATATCCACGTAGTCCATCCTCAGCTCCAATGGAGGCTCCCTGAAAAAACTCAAAATCATTGCCCACATTGAAGTGGGCTTTAATTTTTGATGCCAATACGATGTTCCCAGAAGGTATTAATTGATAGTTTATACCTAAACTTGGGATTATATAACCATATCCTTTATCACTATTTTCAGTATTTCCTTTATAACCAATATGCAAGGAAGTAGCTAAGCCAAGTACTGGAAACGACCCACCTTTGATATTCTCAAATTTGTATTGCGCATCAACTCCCCAGAACGAATTTTCATTATCCAATTCGGTGTTTTCGGCATAAAAACCGGCAATAAAACGCCCGGCGGTTTCTTCAACCACTATTTCTTCAAATGAGGCTCCCATCCTAAATTCTGAACCATGTCTGCCTTTCCATAATAAGGATGTGGATATTCCCAAGGTCTCCATTTTAACCCTGTTA
>JBCBZA010000134.1:0-10784 GCA_039815575.1 Bacteroidota bacterium
AGTTTATAATACCGAACTAACCGCTCCAATGGATATTTTTCAGCATACGATTTATCATACAGATAATGGAATGAAGGTCTTTACCATTGCCAAAAACCTTGACCCTGTTCGGACTTTTGAAGGCTTACTATTTTGGCCATGATTTTTATTGATAGGTTAGGTCGTAAACCGCTATTGGCTTTTGGGGTTGCCGGTATAGGCCTGTTCATGATGCTTTTGGCATATGGATTTCATTCGGCAACCTATTCCCTATCTTCAGAAAACCTAAATAAAATTGAAGACGTTGCGCTTAAAGAACAACTGTCTACTCTTCTCGATACGTCTTTTGATAATGATGTTGCCTATAAAAATGAACTTAAATCGTTACTAGGAATTGAAAGGGCCAAAAAACATGAATCAGAATTGATAGCTGCAGCCATTAAGATGAATCCTGCTATGATTCTTATTGGGATTATTGGTTTTGTAGCGTGTTTTGCCGTTTCCCTAGGGCCAGTGATGTGGGTTTTGTTTTCTGAGCTCTTCCCGTTAAAAATAAGGGGGCTTGCCATATCTTTTGTGGGTTTTGCAAATTCTGCAGTCTCAGCAGGGGTTCAGTTTTTATTTCCTTGGGAACTATCGACTATCGGAAGTGCATGGACCTTCTTAATTTATGGCCTTTTTGCCTTTATCGGACTCATCTTTATCATCCGTAGTATCCCAGAAACAAAAGGCAAATCACTTGAAGAGCCTGAAACCTTGCTCGTTAAATAAACCCGTGCCTTACTGAAGAACCATAACCTAAAGTCTGGTTACTTTTATTTAACTTCAAATCCATTAAACCAGTGAATAATTATGAAAACTAAATCTTTTTTACTCCTTTTTACAGCTTTTATAGTGCTGACAGCTTGGAAGAACGCCACATTTTTGGAACCAAAAAAAGTGGATTCGGGAAAAATCAAAGTGATGATTCTTTATCCCAATGAAGAAGGAAAGACTTTTAATATGGACTATTATTCCCAAAAGCACATGCCCATGGTGGCCAAACTGTTTGGGGAGCCCTTAAAATCATATTCCATTGACCAGGGAATTGCTGGAAGAACACCGGAAGAACCCCTCCCTTTTGTAGCAATTGGGTGTTTTTATTTTGACCAACTTTCCGATTATGAAAATGCTTTTGGTCCCAATGCGGAAAAAATTCTTGGCGATATTCCAAATTACACCAATATTCAACCTGTGGTTCAAATTAGTGAAATAGTGCATTAAGAACCTTTAAAGTAAACCATCCCCATGTATACCAAAAAAGTTTACAAAGCTTGGGACATGTTCAAATGGACACGTTTTGAGACATTATTATTTCTAATTTTTTCTGTAATCATTGCAAGTCTATATTTTTTCTTTGACCTGCATTGGCTAAAAATTCCATGGACACCTCTGGCCCTTATTGGTACTGCTGTTGCCTTTGTCATTGGTTTTCAAAATAATTCTGCCTATGGGCGTATTTGGGAAGCTCGAAAGATTTGGGGAGGTATCGTAAACACTTCGCGCACCTTTGGTATGTTCGTTCAGGATATGGTCACCAATGAATATTGCAATGAAACTACTGATGAAAGTAAGATTAAAAAGGAAATTAAAGTCTTGACCTATAGGCATATTGCATGGATGGTGGCATTACGACATTCCATGCGTGCGCCCAAACCTTGGGAAACGGTAATGAACGAACGCTCCAATAGGGAATGGTCGAAGTTTATTCAGCCCCCGGAAAGATTGTCTACCCTGGAAAAAGATTTGGAGCCCTATCTTTCCAAGCAAGACATGGAATATACCTTATCTAAAGGAAACAAGCAGACCGCCCTACTATACTTGCAGTCCCATCATGTAAGACAGTTAAAAGAGAAAGGGCTGGTTTGGGAATTTTCCTTTTTGAAATTGGAAGGCGTCCTGGAAGAACTTTTTACCTTACAGGGCAAGTCAGAACGTATTAAAAACTTTCCGTACCCAAGGCATTTTGCAACTTTAAATCATTATTTCATGTGGGTGTTCGTCCTCCTATTGCCCTTTGCTTTGGTTCCCCAGTTTGCTGATATCGGAAATGATATCGCTCTAAAATTCCCAATAATAGGAAAGTACTTCATGTGGTTGGCCATTCCTTTCTACGTCATTGTAGCTTGGGTATTCCATACTATGGAGCGAATTGGAAGGACTGGTGAAAATCCGTTTGAGGGATCCGCTAATGACGTTCCTATTTCAACAATTGCCAGGGGAATAGAAATTGATTTACGTCAAAACTTAAACGAGTCCGCGGATGAAATCCCAGAACAATTTCCGGTCATTTATGATACGCAGATGTAAGTTGGTCCTAATCTTGTGTAATCGGGCTATTCTGTTTTCACGAAATACGTACCATCTGTAGGTTTGTCATAAAAACCGGTGGGCTTTAATTCAGTAGAAACAGCCACTTGTTCAAATTTTACGGTACTACGTAAATCTTTGATATCCAACCCTTCATAGTTGTACCAGGAAATAGCGTTGGGCAGCTTTAAACCATTAAAAGTTCCCCAATCATCATAACGAATCCACTTCACATTATCGGAATCCTCCCCAGTGCGATAGGTTACCGTATAACCCAACCATTCCATCTCATAGGTTTCGGGGTTGTAATGAAGATAGTACTCATCTTTTGGTGAGGTTCCTATGCCATCATGATAGGAGATTTTTATCCCGGGATAGGTCTTTCCTTCAAAATGTAGTGCAGTAGCGTCATTATACTGAATTCCATCGTCTCCCAAAACAAAGGGCATAGCATAAAAATAGAACATCAAGTTATGATAAAACTCAACATTGCCCTGATATTCCTTTCCTTTATTTAAGAGCCAGGGGGTATTTCCATCAAAACCCATATCGTAGTTTGGTGTTTCAATTTTATCTTTCCTTGAGAACAAATCAGTAATATGGGTCTCTGGATTGCCAGGTTTGGGTATGACATAGGTGAGCGTTTTTTGTTTTCTCCAAAGTTCAATCCCTCCATGCGCTTCAAATACTTGCTCTAATGCTTCTGGGTAAGGATTTTCTTTCTGAACTTCAGTAGTATCAGAAGTAACAGCTTCCGTAGTATTGGATTTTTCTTTACAGGAAAGTGTAAAGACTAGTAGTATAAGAAATAAAATGAGGTGTTTCATGGTCTTGTTTTTGACTAGGTCGAATTGCAGTAATAAAGTTTACAATGAACACGAATTTAAAAAGAACTATCATTTTTAGGTCAAAAAATCCCTATGGCACCTGTTTCCATAGCCAATAATCCATTTATTTTATTTTCTTAGCTACAGTTTAGGTATTTATGGCAATCCAAAAAAAAATTGAAAGTCTTCATAACCCCTTAGTAAAAAAAATACTGCGTCTTAAGGAGAAATCAAGGGAGAGAAAAAAGTTAGGCCGTTTCGTTATTGAAGGTTTACGCGAAATGGAATTGGCATTAAAGGCGGGTTATGAACTGGAGAGCTTAATGATCTGTCCTGAAATCATGGATGCTTCAAAAATGAAAAAATGGGGAGCTACTACCATACATTTATCCCATCAGGTATATGAAAAAGTGGCCCACAGGGGTTCCACGGAAGGTATCATCGCCATTGCCAAAACAAAAAGTCATGATATTAAAAGGCTCCGTCTGAGGGAAAATCCAATCATACTTGTAGCGGAAGCCCCTGAAAAACCAGGAAACATAGGTGCCTTATTGAGGACGGCAGATGCAGCCAACTTAGATGCCGTTTTGATCGCCAATCCAAAATCGGACGTATACAATCCAAACATTATCCGTTCAAGCGTTGGCTGCGTTTTTACCACTCAGATTGGGTTAGACAGTACAGCTCATATCATTCAATTCCTAAAAACCAATAGTATTAAGGTATTTTGTGCCGCGCTCACCGCTTCAAAAACCTACACCTTTGCCAATTTCTTGGGTCCTGCTGCTATTGTGGTGGGTACCGAGGCTAACGGTTTGAGCAACGAATGGTTGAAAAACGCCGACCAAAATATCATCATTCCCATGCAGGGTGAGATCGATTCAATGAACGTTTCGGTATCTGCGGCAATACTTATCTTTGAGGCCAAACGTCAACGTGGATTTTAAAAATTATGGACAGTGATTTTCTGTTTTACATCATAATAGCCATACTGGTAGCACAATACGCAATTGATACATTTCTTGACTATCTGAATGCCAAGCATTTTTTAATGGGAATTCCAGAGGAACTCAAAGATGTTTTTGATGCCGATGAATATCAGAAAGCCCAAAGCTACCAGCAAGAAAATTATAGGTTTGGTATATTGAAAGATGGGATTTCTTTGCTTGCTGTACTTGGTTTTTTGTTTTTAGGAGGGTTCAAGATTATTGATAATCTAGTCCAGGAATACACTGAAAACAACATCCTTCAAGCACTTGGTTTCTTTGGAATTTTAACTGTTGGCAGTAGTTTTATTTCCTTTCCATTTTCCTTTTACCAAACTTTTTACATAGAGGAAAAATTTGGTTTCAACAAAACCACCAAAAAGACCTTCTTTTTGGATATTCTCAAAAGTGCACTGCTTTCCATGGTTTTAGGAGGTGGAATATTGGCCTTGGTCATCTGGTTTTTGGAATGGGCAGGCAGCAATTTTTGGTTTTATGTATGGGCGGTTGCCATCTTCCTAATGATTTTTATGAATTTGTTTTACAGCAAATTATTGGTTCCCTTGTTCAATAAACAAACCCTATTGGAACCTGGAAACCTAAAAACTGCCATTGAAAATTACGCGCAGCGCGTGGGTTTTGACCTTAAAAACATTTTTGTTATTGATGGTTCCAAGCGTTCCACAAAGGCCAATGCTTATTTTTCTGGATTTGGTAAACAAAAAAGGGTAACACTGTACGATACTTTGATCAATGATTTGGAAGAAGAGGAAATAGTAGCGGTCCTGGCCCATGAAGTGGGGCACTACAAAAGAAAGCATATTGTTTTCAATATGTTTTTTTCCATATTGCTCACCGGACTGATGCTTTACCTACTCTCCCTGTTTATTAACATTCCTCAATTATCACTTGCGCTAGGCGTTGAGCGATCTAGTTATCATGCCAGTTTAATGGCTTTCTTTCTTTTGTACAGTCCAATCTCCATTGTCACAGGATTGGTGATGAACTACCTCTCTCGAAAATTCGAGTTTCAGGCGGATGATTATGCCAAGAACACCTTTGCTTCCCATCCACTGATCAGCTCCTTAAAAAAACTTTCCAAGAGTAATTTGAGTAATCTTACTCCCCACCCTGCCTATGTATTCGTGCATTATTCCCATCCCCCGTTAATTGATCGCATAAGAAACCTTAAGGCATAGTTTTTGTTGTTTCCAAGTAAGGAATATGGTAATTTTAATGTACTATGACGGAAGCTGCCATAGAAGAAGAGAACAAGCAAATTGCGAAACAATACAAAGAGTTGCTTCGTATAAGCTATCAAACCTTGTCTAAGGAGGACAAGAAATTGATACGCTCTGCTTTTGATATTGCTGTAGATGCCCATAAGGACCAACGTAGAAAATCAGGTGAAGCTTATATCTTTCACCCGATAGCAGTGGCTAAAATTGTTGCATCCGAAATAGGTTTGGATGCTGTTTCCATAGCCTCTGCCCTTTTGCATGATGTGGTTGAAGATACGCGGTACACCCTTGACGATATCGAACGAATGTTTGGGGAAACCGTGGCAAGAATTGTGGATGGCCTAACCAAAATATCCCATCTTAAAAAGGATAAAAACATAAGCCAGCAAGCGGAGAATTTCCGTAAGATGTTATTGACCTTACACGATGACGTCCGGGTAATCATTATTAAAATAGCGGACCGCTATCACAACATGCTTACCATGGATGCCATGCCAGAGCATAAGCAAGTGAAAATTGCTTCGGAGACCCTATACATCTATGCGCCTTTAGCGCATCGAATTGGGCTTTATAACATCAAGACCCAATTGGAAGATTTAAGTCTAAAGTATACAGAACCTGAGGTGTACTATGACATACAGGGTAAAATTGAAGAGACAGAAGAAGAACAGCAAAAATACATAAAGGACTTTACCAAAGTCATAGAAAATTCATTGGATGATGAAGGATTGAACTACCACATCAAGGGCCGGATGAAATCCATTTTCTCCATTCGAAGGAAAATGTCCGCCAAGAATATTGCCTTTAATGAAGTGTATGACAAGTTTGCCATTAGGATAATTTATAGGGCCGATCGAAAGAATGAAAAGTTTCTGGCATGGAAAATATATTCTATCGTTACCGACCACTTTACACCCAATCCCGTTAGGTTAAGGGATTGGATAACCTCACCAAAATCCACCGGCTATGAGGCACTTCACATTACTGTTATGGGACCACAGGGAAAATGGGTGGAAGTACAGATACGAAGTGAGCGCATGCATGAAATTGCAGAAAAAGGATATGCTGCCCATTTTAAATATAAACATGGAAATCAAAACGAACAGGGCATTGAGCAATGGTTGAACAGGCTACAGGAAGCTTTGGAGAACGCCAACGGAAATGCAGTGGATTTTGTAGAAGAATTCAAACTCAACCTATATTCAAAGGAAATTTTTGTTTTTACCCCAAAAGGGGAATTGAAATCCTTGCCTAAAGGGGCAACACCTTTGGATTTTGCATTTGGCATTCATACTGAAGTGGGTATGAAAACCCGTGGAGCCAAGGTCAATGGAAAACTGGTCCCCTTGAATAAAACGCTCCACAGTGGCGACCAAGTGGAAATCATGACATCCGAATCTGCCAAACCCAATCAGAATTGGCTGGACTATGCCACCACAGCAAGGGCAAGGGCCAAGATAAAATCATCTTTAAGGGAGGAGAAAAAAGAGATTGCCCTGGATGGCAAGGAAATGTTACGCCGAAAACTAAAATCACAAAAAATAAACCTTAACGAGGATGTGATTAATAAAATGGTCAATTTCTTTAAGTTGAAGACCAGTTTGGACTTATTCTTTAGGGTAGGTAATGGAACCATTGACAATCAAAAAATCAAAGACTTCGCTTCATCCTATAACAATGCCTTCCTCAACTTCTTTAAAAATAAAATAAGAAGAAGTCCTACACCTGAAGAGATAGATAAGGATGAAATCACACACAACTATGACAGGTTGGGGTTTGGTCAGGAAGAAGAAAAACTTAATAATAAACTATCCAAGAGCTGTAATCCTATTCCGGGGGATAATGTTTTTGCTTTCCTGAGTGTGAGTGATGGCATAAAAGTGCATAAGATGGATTGTCCTAATGCCATTCAGCTGCAGTCCCATTATGCATATAGGATAATGTCTGCCAAATGGATCGATTCCACCCAAGAAGAATTTACAGTGGATATTAAGATTACCGGAATTGACAACCTAGGTTTGGTCAATGAAATCACCAATATCATTTCTGATAACCTTCATGTGAATATGCGAAACCTCAACTTCAGCGCTGAAGGAGGAACGTTTACCGGAAAAATAACCGTAGTGGTCAAGAACAATACCATTCTAAAAAAATTAGTGAACAGCTTAAAGCAAATTGGAGGCATTGATAAGGTAGTTAGGGTTTAATTAATTCGATGTAAATTTGCGTTTTACGATGGGGCATAAACCATGGACAACAACAAGAATCAAGAAATAGTCAAAAACGTATTCACCACCTTTTTGGAGGAAAATGGGCATAGGAAAACACCTGAACGTTATGCCATACTCCAGGAAGTTTACGATAGTAACGATCATTTTGATGTAGAATCACTTTACATTAAAATGAAAACCAAAAACTACCGCGTAAGTCGGGCAACGCTATACAATACCATAGAACTTCTATTGGACTGTAAGTTGGTGAGAAAACATCAGTTTGGTTCAGCCCAGGCACAGTATGAAAAATCCTATTTCGACCGTCAACATGACCATGTTATTCTAACAGATACTGGAGAGGTTGTGGAATTTTGTGACCCCCGTATACAATCCATAAAGAAGACCATTGAGGAAGTATTTGATATTAGCATCAATACCCATTCCCTGTACTTCTATGGCACCCGTAAAAAAGAAGAAAAAGTAACCGACTAACCAAAAGATTTCATGGTAAATTTATTGCTTGGGCTCCAGTGGGGAGACGAGGGAAAGGGGAAAATTGTTGATGTTTTGACCCAGGATTATGATATTATCGCCCGCTTCCAAGGAGGGCCAAATGCTGGGCATACCCTTGAATTTGATGGCATAAAACATGTACTCCACACCATTCCCTCAGGTATTTTTCATAAGAATGCCATTAATATCGTGGGAAACGGGGTGGTAATCGACCCCGTAATTTTTAAGAAAGAATTGGACAACTTAGAGAAGTTCAATATCGATATCACTTCAAAATTATTCATTTCAAGGAAAGCACATCTTATCCTGCCTACCCATAGATTATTGGATGCCGCTTCTGAAACTGCTAAGGGAAAGGCAAAAATTGGGTCTACCCTAAAAGGAATTGGTCCAACCTATATGGATAAAACCGGAAGGAATGGTATGCGTATAGGCGATTTGGAATTTGACGATTGGAAGGATAAATATCGTTCCTTGGCCAACAAGCATGAAGGAATGATCGATTATTACAATGTAGATATCCAGTACGACCTAGATGAACTGGAAGAAGAATTTTGTGAGGGCATTGAAGTACTCAAAAAGTTAACATTTATCGATAGTGAGCAGTACATTTTTGATGCGATGTCGGAGGGTAAAAAAATATTGGCGGAAGGTGCACAAGGTTCATTATTGGATATTGACTTTGGCACCTATCCTTTCGTTACATCATCCAATACCACGGCCGCGGGTGCTTGTACAGGCCTTGGCGTGGCCCCTGGAAAAATAGGTCGCGTTTTAGGAATCTTCAAGGCGTATACCACGCGCGTGGGCAGTGGTCCCTTCCCCACGGAACTGTTCGATAAGAACGGAGAAACCATGGGTCGCGTCGGCAATGAATTTGGTGCAACAACGGGAAGACCCAGGCGCTGTGGGTGGTTGGATCTAGTTGCCCTTAAATATGCGGTTCAAATAAACGGAGTAACCGACTTGATGATGATGAAGGCTGACGTACTTAGCGGTTTTGAAAAAATTAAGATCTGCACGGCCTATAGATACAAGGGTGAAGAAATCAATCACTTACCCTACAACATAGAACAGGATAAGGTAACACCGGTCTACAAAGAGATTGAAGGATGGTCAAAAGACTTGACCAAAATGACAAAGGCCGATGAACTTCCATCAGCTTTGAACCATTATATTGACTTTCTTGAAAAGGAACTCCAAGTCCCTATAAAAATTGTTTCCGTAGGACCTGACCGATTACAGACTATCCATAGATAGTTGCAATGAAACACATAAAGTTTATTGAAAGAACCAAAGGGTTCCTTGAAAATAAGGAACCTTTTTTCTTTATTATAAATTTTGATAAAAGTAAGGCCCAAGCCTACACCTATGACGAAGCTTTTGAAAAAGGTATTTTGTTTGATATCAATGGAAAATCAAACCTTCGAGGGGCCATAGAAAACCTTCAAGTTCCAAACATCCCCGAAATTGAGGTACAGCCTTTCCCTTTTAAGTCCTATTTACAGGGATTTGAAAAGGTGGTCCAAAATCTAAAAATGGGCAACAGCTTTTTGGTCAACCTTACCTTTCCGAGCAAAATCAACGCTCCCATGACCTTAAAGGCGGTTTATTGGAAAGCAAACGCGCCATATAAGTTACTTTTTAAAGATGAATTCGTTTGTTTCTCTCCAGAGTGTTTTATCAAAATAGAGGACGGTTATGTCTATGCGTATCCGATGAAAGGTACCATCGATGCCACCTTGGAAGGAGCAGAAGATGCTTTGATGAATAGTCCCAAGGAACAACAGGAGCATCACACCATTGTGGACTTGATACGAAACGATCTTTCGATGATTTCCAGGGATGTAACGGTCAAAAGGTTTAGGTACTTAGAAAAAATAAAGACGGCGAAAGGGGAAATATGGCAAACCAGTTCTGAAATTCGGGGCAAACTGGTCAAAAATTGGCAAAAGGATTTTGGGCAACTTTTACTTCAAATGCTGCCTGCTGGTTCCATCAGTGGGGCACCAAAACCACAAACTTTGAAGATAATTGATGAAGTTGAAAAGTATCAAAGGGGGTATTACACGGGAATTTTTGGCATATTTGATGGAAGCGTTATAGACACGGGCGTAGCTATTCGATTTATTGAAAAAAAAGGAGATGGATTTTGGTATAAAAGTGGAGGGGGTATCACCCACCAAAGTAACGTAAAGGAAGAATACATTGAGCTTATCAACAAAATCTATATTCCCACTTTTTGAAAGTATTTGCGTTCTGGATGGCACCATACAAAATGCTGAATTTCATTCAAAACGCTTTCTCAGTTCCTACAAAAAATTCTATTGGAAAATTCCTAGTTTTAATTTGTTTGAAGGCATTATCATCCCCATTGAATATCAAAGGGGAAAGGTAAAACTGCGGATTTCCTACAACGACCAAGAAAAAAGACATTCCCTTCAGCCTTACACTGAAAAAAAGGTAAAAAGCCTGCGTGTTGTTACCGATAATACCATTGACTATGATCTAAAATTTGAAAATCGTAGCACATTGGACACCCTTTTTGAATTAAAAATGGATTGCGACGACATCTTAATAGTTAGAAAAGGATGGCTAACGGATAGCTACTACGCCAATATTATTTTTTGGGATGGGACGGGATGGTACACCCCCAGCACCTATTTGTTGAACGGC
>JBCBZA010000037.1:0-29339 GCA_039815575.1 Bacteroidota bacterium
AAATAAAATGAAAAAGCCCGTAAATCATTGATTTACAGGCTTTTTGTATTAATTTGGATTTCTCCAAGCGGTCTGGACGGGACTCGAACCCGCGACCCCCTGCGTGACAGGCAGGTATTCTAACCAACTGAACTACCAGACCAATGATTTTATCTAAATTATCAGACTCCTGCAACAGCGGGATTCAAATCTTGTTCAAATGCTTTTCACAAAGCGATGGCAAATATACCCACATCTTTCGGTTTCGACAAAACTTTTTTCCATCAAACAAATTTTTGCCGTTCTACCAAAAAGGTATTCAAAACTGTAGAGAAATTGGACCGTATATCCACCTCAACATATCGTATTTTGTATTGCATGCACTTTAGTTTCAACGCCTTTAAATATCCCTGGATACCAGCCTTATAGGCCTCGCGGATATTTTCTGCATGTAAATCAATATGTTGATCGGTTTCCACGTCAATAAACCGCTTGGGTGCATTGTCAAAGTTAAACTGGGCCTCCAAATCCCTATCAAGTAAATGGAAAAGTACAATCTCATGCTTATTGTACTTCAAATGACGTAATGCTTCGAAGAGTTTTGCTTCTTCTACCTCGGTTTGAAATAAATCTGAAAAAACAAAAATGAGGCTTCGGCGATGGATTTTTTCAGCAATGTGATGCAAAAAATGATACGTTCTTGTCCGCTTTTCCCCTGTTTTCTCTTGAACTAGGCTATTTAATTGGGAAAGTAACATCTGGAAATGACGCTCACTGCTTTTTTCCGGGGCATAAAAACTATTGGTCTCTCCATAAACACTGAGGCCTACGGCATCCCGTTGTTTTTTGAGAAGGTCCATCAAAGCCGCAATGGCCAATGCCCCAAAGCCTATTTTATTTAAATGACTCAAAGAAAGGTTCCTTACCTCCGGATAATACATGGATGCCGAATTATCCAAAATCATATGGCATCGAAGATTCGTCTCCTCTTCGTAACGTTTGGTGTATAACTTATCGGTACGAGCAAATAATTTCCAATCAATGTGTTTGGTGCTCTCTCCGGTATTGTAAATCTTATGTTCGGCGAATTCGGCAGAAAAGCCATGGAAAGGACTCTTATGAATGCCACTTATAAAACCTTCGACAACTTGCTTGGCCAAAAGCTCAAAATTTTTAAATAATAGGGCCTTATTACGTTCCGTATTAATATCCATCACTATCGAAGATAAATTAAAAAGGTCTGGCGAACACCAGACCTTTTTTAAAATTTAACGTAACGGATTCTTTTTATAAAACGGCTTCAATAGCATCCGTGTACACATTCTTAGGAGAAACTCCAACCTGACGGCTCACAATTTCTCCATCTTTAAATACCAAAACGGTAGGAATATTTCTAACACCATATTTGGCCGCAAACTGTTGATTGGCATCTACATCTACTTTACCAACCACAGCCTTACCATCATATTCCTGGCTTACTTCTTCAATGATCGGCCCGACCATACGACAAGGACCACACCATGCTGCCCAAAAATCAACCATTACCGGTTTATCGCTTTTTAAAACGACCTCATCAAAAGTTGCATCTGTTATTTCTAGTGCCATATCTGTAGTTTTCTAATTTGCAAATTTAGTCAAATCAAATTCGCTTTCCTTACTCCATTGGTATCTATTTTGATTATCAAGGGATTGGAAAAACTAATATCAATTGAGCTTGTAATGAACTTCTTGCGCTTCCAACACATTTAACAGGTCTGCGCTAATATTTACTTTTTGTTTTCTACTGGAAAGGTTCAACTTTATCTCTTCCTCCATCTCATAAATAATAAAACTAATGGGATGTTTTCCCTTATGGGAGGCCAGTGCACTTTTCAATTCCCGAATTCGTTTTTCCTGAAGTGTGGAAACATCCAATTTTATGGTCAATTTTTTGGCGTAGGCATCCATCACGTCCTGAAGTTGCCTGAACTCATTGAACTGCAATCTTGGTTCACCTTTTTTACCAGTTTCCCGATTCACCCATCCTTCCCGGACAAAGACTTTAATATGAATAAATGAACTGATCATCAAGAAATGCCTGAATTTTAAATACTCTTCTCCAAAAATTCTAAATTCATGCGTGTCCATATAGTCCTCAACAGTAAAAAGCCCCCATCCTTTTCCATTTTTGGAAATGCGGTGCTGAACATCGGTAATGACCCCGGCAAAGGTGAGTTCGCGATTTACATAGCCGTCAAGTTCTTCCTTAAAAACAGAAATACTGGTATTGCAGAACGCTTTGATTTCCTTTTTAAAATCATCCAATGGATGGCCTGATATGTAAATGCCGACCACTTCCTTTTCCCGTCGTAGTTTTTCCATAGTTCCCCAATCTTCGCAAGGCGGCACTATAGGCTCTGGTATTTGTACTTCGCTCGCATCCCCAAAAAGGCTTACTTGGGAGGAATTTAGATTCTCCTGAAATTTAGCGCCATACTTAATCACTTTTTCCAAAAAACTTCCTCCATCCCCTTCTTGGTGGAAATATTGTGCCCTATGTGTATCCGAAAAAGAATCGAAGCCCCCCGCTAAGGCCAGGTTCTCAAACGCCTTTTTGTTTGCCGATCGCAAATCAATACGTTTGGCCATATCAAAAACGGATCGGAAAGGACCATTTTCCTTACGATTTTCCACGATGGCCTCCACAGCTGATCGACCCACCCCCTTAATAGCTCCCATTCCAAAACGCACGGCGTTATCTTTGTTTACGGCAAACTTGTAATAGGATTCGTTAACATCTGGTCCCAAAACCTCTAGACCCATACGCTTTGACTCCTCCATAAAAAAGGTCACTTGTTTGATGTCATTCATGTTATTGGACAGGACAGCAGCCATATATTCGGCAGGATAATGAGCTTTTAAATAAGCTGTTTGATAGGCAATATAAGCATAGCAAGTGGAGTGGCTTTTGTTAAAGGCGTACGAAGCAAAAGCTTCCCAATCCTTCCATATTTTTTCAAGTACATCTCTAGGGTGTCCATTTTTTTCACCACCATCCAAAAATTGTGGCTTTAATTTCTGTAGGAGCGCAAATATCTTTTTCCCCATGGCCTTGCGTAATACGTCGGCATCACCCTTGGAAAAACCTGCCAGCTTTTGGGAAAGTCGCATCACCTGCTCTTGATATACGGTGATGCCATAGGTATCTTTTAAATACTCTTCCATTTCTGGAAGGTCGTAGGTAATTTCCTCCTCACCATGTTTACGGGCAATAAAACTTGGGATGTATTCCATTGGGCCAGGGCGGTATAAGGCATTCATTGCAATAAGGTCATCAAATACCGTAGGTTTCAGACTTTTCATATGCTTCTGCATCCCAGGGGATTCGTACTGGAAAATTCCTACCGTTTCACCACGTTGAAAAAGGGCATAGGTTTTTTCATCATCCAATGGAAACGCATCGGGAACAAGTTCAACTCCAGTTCTTGCATTAACGATTTTTACGGTATCCTTGATTAGGGTAAGGGTTTTAAGACCTAAAAAGTCCATCTTTAACAATCCCGCATCCTCAACAACGGAATTGTCAAATTGGGTCACATAAAGATCGGAGTCCTTAGCGGTGGCTACTGGAACAAAATTGGTAATATCATCTGGTGTAATGATAACACCGCAAGCATGAATGCCCGTATTACGAACAGATCCTTCGAGCACCCTGGCCATGTTTACCGTTCGTCCCTCCAAATCATCCGTTTCCGCAATATTGAGGAGCTCGTTGATTTTGAGCATGTCATCCGCCCTGAACTTCTTTTTTAGTTCAGTCTCCTCCTTACCGAATATTTTTCCCAGTTTTCCCATTGTGGGAATCAACTTCGCTATACGGTCAGCATCGTTCAAGGGTAAATCCAATACCCTGGCCGTATCACGAATGGAAGATTTGGCGGCCATCGTCCCATATGTAATAATCTGTGCCACTTGATTAGATCCATACTTGTTGATGACATAGTCCATAACCTTACCACGTCCCTCGTCATCAAAATCAATATCGATATCTGGCATCGAAACCCGATCTGGATTTAAGAACCGTTCAAATAGCAAGTCATATTTAATGGGGTCTATATTGGTAATCTTTAGGCAGTAGGCAACTACAGATCCAGCTGCAGAACCTCGACCAGGGCCTACCGAAACGCCCATATTACGGGCCTCACGGATAAAATCCTCCACAATCAAAAAGTAGCCCGGATAACCCGAATTGGCAATGGTATTCAATTCAAAATCAATGCGCTCCTCAATGTCTGCCGTGATTTTACCATACCTTTCCTTTGCCCCTTCGTATGTGATATGCCGTAAGTAGGCATTTTCACCACGTTTTCCCCCATCTTCCAAGTCTTCGGCAACTTGAAATTCTATTGGAATCTCAAACTTTGGGAGCAGTACATCCCGAGCCAAATCAAATGCCTCAACTTTAGCTACAATCTCTTGAAGGTTGAATATCGCCTGTGGTACATCTTTAAAGAGCGCTTTCATCTCTTCGGAGGACTTAAAATAATACTCTTGATTTGGAAGTCCATAGCGGTACCCCCTACCCCTGCCTATCGGGGTATTGACCAATTCCCCATCCTTTACACAGAGTAAAATGTCGTGGGCTTCGGCATCCTCCTTACTGCCGTAATAGGTATTGTTCGTTGCAATGAGTTTGACATTGTGCTTTTCGGAAAATTGTACCAAAACTTGGTTGACCCTATCCTCATCTTCTTGTCCGTGTCGCATAATTTCCAAATAGAAATCATCATCAAACGTTTGCTTCCACCATAGTAGGGCATCTTCGGCTTGCTTTTCCCCAACGTTTAAAATTTTGGATGGTACTTCTCCATATAGGTTTCCCGAAAGGGCAATAATATCCGACTTATAGATTTCGATAATTTTTTTATCGATTCGAGGTACATAATAAAATCCGTTCGTGTAGGCCTTGGACGCCATTTTGGCTAAATTTTGATAGCCGTTCTTATTTTTGGCCAACAACACGATTTGATAGCCATTGTCTTTTACCGACTTATTGCTATGGTCTTCGCATACAAAAAATTCACAACCTATAATAGGGATAATTTCTTTGCCTAAAGGGGTTTCACCTTGTTGCTCAGCTTCTTTATTCGTCTCTTTTACGGATTTGTTATGGGCCTTCACCTCTTTAACAAAATGGAAGGCGCCCATCATATTACCGTGATCGGTCAAGGCAACAGCAGGCATTTGATAGTCCACTGCCAATTTGACCAAATCCTTGGTGCTCATGGTTGATTGTAGGACGGAAAATTGCGAATGGTTATGCAAGTGCACAAAATCAACATCGGCCAGGTCTGCAATATTTTTCTCCAAGTCAACATCAGCAGTGCCACCAGTATCTTTTTGCCAAAGGGCGTCGGCAATTTTTTTGGAAGCCGCCTTTAGATTGATGTGCTTTAATCCAATTAATTGGACTTCTTGGGGATTCGCTTCGGAAAATTGCTCAAAGTAATCAGGCTGAACATCCAATTGTTCTTGGGAAAATTGCTTTTTACGTACCAGTTCCAAAAAACATCGTGTGGTTGCCTCAACGTCAGCCGTTGCATTATGGGCCTCAGCAAATGGCTCCCCAAAAAGATATTGGTGAAGTTCCGTCAAGGTAGGTAGTTTGAATTTTCCACCCCGTCCTCCCGGAATTTTGCATAGCTCGGCAGTATGTTCGGTACAGGTATCTAAAATTGGAAGTTCTTGCAGGGAATTTCGAACGCTTTCACGGAAAAATTCACAACCCATCACATTGATATCAAAGTCTACATTTTGCCCAACCACAAATTTGGCTTTCGCCAAGGATTCGTTAAACTTTTTAAGTACCTCCAGAAGCGGAATCCCCTCTTGTTCGGCTAAAGCTGTTGAAATACCATGAATCTGCTCGGACTCATAAGGGATATTGAAGCCTTCCGGTTGAATCAGATAGTCTTGATGGTCAACCAAATTACCCATGGTATCGTGCAGTTGCCAAGCGATTTGCACACATCTGGGCCAGTTTTCGGTAGCTGTGATTGGCGCATTATAGTTTTTGGGAAGACCCGTGGTTTCGGTATCGAAAATAAGGTACATATAAGGTCAATTGAACGCTGTTAAAAGTACTCAAAAGGCGACGTTTCAAAAACTATAGTTTTTAACAATTATTAACCTTTGAAGGTTTTTTCTTTCATATAAATAAAGAAAAAATCCGTAAATTTAAGTGCCCTGAATTTACGAAAACACTATCCACTGCTTATGGCTTCTTTACATACCAATGGTATTAAAGGGTTTCCCCCCGATATACCAAATTCAATAAAAATACTCATTGTCGATGATCATCCCTTAACCTGCAAAGGATATTCCATGTTATTGGGTTTGGCCAACAAAGAGGGGCTATTGCCCAAAATCAACATTGTTTTGGCACATTCCTGCCAACAGGCTTATGAAATCCTGTATCCCTTAAAAAAGAAAAGGGCTTTCCCTTCCCTTATTATTTTGGATATTCGACTGCCTGCGTTTCCCCAAAAGAACATTTTTAATGGCGAGGATTTAGGAAAACTTATAAGGCGTCTTAATAAGAAAATAAAAATTTTAGTCATTACCAGTCTGCGTGATCCCTATCGGTTGCAATCGATATTAAAATCCTTAAATCCTGAAGGGCTTCTTTTGAAATCTGAAGTCTATGATAAAACGTTGATCCTTGCCTTTCAACGTATTTTAAAAGGAGCGCCTTACTACTCACCTACGGTAATGCGAATCATTAAAAATCAATTGATTGGTGGGAATGAGATTACGCTTCATGAGAGGCGGTTTTTGTATTTGCTTTCCACCGGGGTACAATCAAAAGAGATTCCAAAGCATCTCCCTTGGTCGGTATCCAAGGTAGAAAAGCAAAAGAGAATATTAAAGGAAAAGTTAGGTGTAGAAGAAAAAAGTGCCTGGGGCTTGATACACAAAGCCAAAGAACTGGGTGTTATTTAAACTAAGTGCCTCATGATATGTACAGGGTGAAGCGCAACACTAACAAAATTGATTATAAATTCCCTTTAACCCTTAAAACTATGGAAAAAGACGTGGCCCAATATGGCAACAGAAAAAAACCTTTAAAAATAGTGTCAACTTCAATGAAGGACAACATAAGCCAACAACTTATCAATATGGCCCGTATAACCGGTGAGAAATATCATGAATTGGAACATATTGGAGTGCTTGGGGGGCAAGCCGGGGTTTCTTTGTTCCAGTTCTATTGCGCCCAATATTTTGATGAGGACACCTATTCGGAAAAAGGGGTCGATATTATAAGTAATTGCATAGAGAAGATTAATGAAGGCTATGCTTATCCTACCTATTGTAATGGTATCGCTGGTTTTGGTTGGACCCTTCAACATTTGGTAGACCATGAGTTTGTTGTCTTGAATTTGGACGAATTGCTCACACCTTTTGATCAGTATTTGTTCAACCAAATGTTATTTGAATTTGGTGATAAGCACTATGACTTATTACACGGGGCTTTGGGATACGGGGTTTATTTTCTAAAACGCTTGAATAGCGCCACAACTTCCAAAAAAAATAAAAGAACGTACCATAGTTACCTGATACAGCTATTGGATCAATTGGAGAAAATGGCCATTGAGGACGATGTGGGACTAAAATGGGAATCCACACTAGATATCCATAAAGGCAATAAGGGTTTTAATTTGAGTCTTTCCCATGGTATGAGCAGTATTGTATACCTCTTGACCAAGATGTACCATAGTGCAATTGAAAAGCAAAGGGTGGCCCATTTGGTTAAGGGTGCCGTTCAATACATCATGCAATATCAAAGAACTGATGAAAAGGGACTTTCCCTTTTTCCAAGTTGGGTAGAGTCGAATGTACCCGTTGAATACAACAGTCGAGTGGCCTGGTGTTACGGCGATATCGGGGTAGGCAAGGCCCTTGAATGGGGGGGTAAGGTGCTGAATGATGGCAGCTTAAAACAATTGGCAAAAGACACCTTGCTCACTGCTGGCCAAAGACGAACCCCTAACAGTTCGATGGTCAGGGATGCCGGCTACTGCCACGGCTCGTTTGGCAATGCACATATATTTCACCAGTTGGGAACAAAGTATAACGAGAAGCAGTTTATGGACACGGCATTTTTTTGGATGAAGGATGGGCTAGCAAGAAAAACGGATGATACTGATGAGCCTTATCGGCAATGGGCGGTCAAAGCTGGATCATGGGAGTTTAGCTTAGGTCTTTTGGAGGGCTTATCAGGTATTGGCCTTAGCATAATCGATTTTCTTTCCGAGGAGGAACATACCTGGGACGAATGTCTATTGCTGCGTTAATATGAAAAAAATGAGATTTCCATACAAGGCCTTTGACCAATTTGTGTTGCGCACACCCTTATTATCCATTGAATTCTTTCGCCAACTGACCTCTGCAACAGAAGTGTCGGACGAACGCCTTAAAAAGGCGTATGGCAATGCAGTGATCAAAGAGGCTATTTTTTTGGCCTCCCCTACCCTATATTTTGAGTTGGAAAAATGGATGTCAGGGGATTTGGATTCCAAAAAAGAACAACGCGTCAAGCAGTCCCTGTTAAAATACCTATCGCGAATGAGTTCCCGTTGTACCCCTTTTGGGCTTTTTGCAGGGTGTACTTTGGGAAGTTTTGCCGAGCAGACCGATCTTGAAATTGGGTCGACGAAAGACCACCAGCGTTTCACCCGGCCTGACATGAACTACTTGGTGGCCCTTTCACAAGATCTGGCCAAACGGGAACATATAAAAAATCAACTCACCTACTTTCCCAATTCCAGTTTATATCGCGTTGGGGAACAATTGCGATACATCGAATATTTTTATGTGGAAAACCGGCGACAGCATCATATTGTAGAGATAGACCATTCACCTTATCTGCAAAAAGTATTGGAATGCGCCGCACACGGTGCCTCCTTGCAAAGGATGTCCGAAGCTATAGTCGATGATGAAATATCGCTCAGTGAAGCATCCAGCTTTTTAGAGGAGTTATTGGACAGTCAGGTATTGACCAGTAATTTGGAACCCTCGGTCAGCGGCCCTCCCTTTATCCATCAAATGCTAAAAGTGTTACAGCCATTAAAAGGGTGCGAAAAAGAACTAAAATTTTTAAACGGAATATCCCAGCGCTTTACCGCCATTGACCATACTCTGGGCAACAATCCCCAACAGTATTTGGAATTAAGTGCCTTTCTTAAAGAGCAAACGACCACCTTCGAGTTAAAATATTTGTTTCAAACCGATTTGGAACCCCATGGCCGAAACTGCACCTTGGCCAACGAATTGCTCTCGTCCTTAAAAACCGCATTGGCCTTGTTCAACAGCCTTACCCCCAAACCCTCTGAAAGTAATCTATCTAGCTTTAAGGAGGCGTTTGTTGAACGCTACGAAGAACGTGAAATGCCCTTATCACAGGTATTGGATGTGGAAACTGGTATCGGCTACTTACAAAATATCGGGAGTGGGGATATCAATCCCTTGGTCGATGATCTGTTCTTGCCACCCTCCGAAAATGTCTTTGATGAGCGTGAGCTAAAATGGAACGCCATCCAGTTATTTTTATTGAAAAAACTACTGAAGGCAAGGGAGGCCAAAGCCCATACCATTCATTTGAAGACTTCTGATTTTGAAGGGTTCTCCATGCCCTGGGACGACCTCCCCGATACGCTGTCGTTTATGATTGAATTGGTACGGGAAAATGGCCAAACCAAAATTCAAATATCGGGTGGTGGTGGCTCATCAGCAGCCAATCTGCTGGGAAGGTTCTGCCATCAAGAAAGTAGTGTTACGCCATATACCAAGAAAATTGTTGGCCAAGAAATGGCCATGACGCATGATAAGCTCATGGCAGAGATTGTGCATCTGCCTGAGGCCAGGGTAGGAAACATTTTGATGCGCCCTAATCTTCGCGAATTTGAAATCCCGTATCTGGCACAGTCCGTTATCAACAATGACAAAAAACTTCCGCTCGATGATCTCCACATTTCGGTTAGGCGCAACCGCATTTATCTACGATCAAAAAGCCATGGTAAGGAAGTGGTGCCGCGACTGACGAATGCCCATAATTACTCGGCCAATGCGCTGCCCATTTATCATTTTTTATCCGATCTACAAACCCAGGATTTACGGAGCAGTATCGGTTTCAATTTTGGCCCTCTGGAGGGCATGTTTGATTTTTTGCCAAGGGTTGAGTATCAAAACTTGATTTTGCATGAGGCTCGATGGCGCATCAAGAAAGAAGATTTTAAAGACTTGGTGGGGGTAAGACATCAGAAGCAAGCGTTGATGAATGCTATACAACGACTTCAAAAAAATAGCGGTATTCCCCCATATGTGCTATTGGTCGATGGTGATAACGAATTGCTCATCAACCTCAAAAATTACTCCTCCGTTTTGATGTTACTGGAGACCATCAAGAACCGTGAGGATTTCGTGCTCAAAGAGTTTTTGCATCATCAAGATGGATTGGTACGTTCTGAAAACGGATACCACACCAATCAAGTGGTAGTCTCCTTTTTTAATGAAAGTAAAATCAATCGTGTTTTTGAAACCAAGAAAGAGGTGTATGATACAGCGTAGTTTTATTCCGGGTGACCAGTGGTTGTACTACAAGATATATTCCGGGGCCAAAGCAACCGATACCCTCTTGACCGAGGTTGTATTGCCCTTGGTCCATCAGTTTCAAGAAGAAGGCCTTATTGAAAAATGGTTTTTTATTAGATATGCCGATCCCCAACATCATTTAAGGCTCCGTTTTTTGGTCTCAAAAGCTGGGGTCACCGAAAAAATAATGGGGCAAGTGTCCGAACGATTGCAACCCTTGGTGTCGCAAGATATTGTTTGGAAAGTGCAACTGGGCACCTACAATAGGGAGCTCGAACGTTATGGGGAACAGACCATGACGCTATCGGAATCCCTTTTTTGCTATGATAGTTGGGCCACTGTGCAATTTTTGGATTTGATTGAAGGCGATGAGGGAGAGCGTTTGCGTTGGTTGTTTGGGCTGCGGGCTATTGAAGGCCTTTTAAATGCTTTTGACTACAGCATTCAAGACAAGCTTCAACTGATGGAGGGCCTTAAGACTGGTTTTGGACGGGAGTTCAATATGTCACGGCCCTTAAAAAAACAGTTGGACGATAAATACCGAAAAGAACGTGAAGACATTGCACACTTCATGACCTTTACAGCTGAAGAAGAACCCGAGTATGAACCACTTATACTCATTCTAAAAGAAACGTATCAAGGCATTGGGCCCATAGCCCAAGATATCCTAACGATCGAAAAAAACGGACAACTAGAGCTGGCTAAAGATAATGTACTGGGCAGTTACATCCATATGTTAATGAACCGTTTGTTCAAGTCAAAAAACCGCTTGAACGAGATGGTCTGTTACGATTTTCTCTTTCGCTATTACAAATCTAAAATCGCCAGATCAAAAGCACAATAGACCGCTAAGTCGATAGGTCAAGACGTTTCCATTCACATTTTTTTGGGCATAAATACTGTACAAAGTATGATGCTTTTTATCCTTTAGCTTTAATGAAGTCAATGTAATTTCCGCTTATAAGAGGTTTTAAATCAAAACCTTATTCAATTTTTCTTAATAACATTTAAAATCAATAGTATGAAAAAGAGTAAAAAAATCGGATTGTCATTGAACAAAAAAGTAGTTTCCCATCTCAATGCGCAAATGCTTAAAGGAGGTTGTCCAACCGCAGGTTGTTCTGGAGGTTGTTCCCTCGCGGGAGGTTGCGGTACTGGAAATCCAGATCCGGTCACGGTATCTGAATGTTGCCGCTGATAAAGCACTGCCGGAAAATGTTCTGATTATAAAAGCCGTCTGATTAGGGCGGCTTTCTTTATGTCCGATCAAAAAGCTTCCGAATTTCGTAGAAAACCCGCTCCAAAACGCTAAGTTCTTCGATGACGATTTCGGCTGAGCCTTGCATTTCTTGTTTAAATGCAATGGTTTTATTGAAGGAGGTGGTCATATCGTCCAATTCTATATAGAGGGTGTAAAAGCTTTCTTCCCCTTGCTTTGGCACTTCGGAAATGTTCTTCACCATTCCTTTGAGGCTGCCCCACTCCTCAAAAGGATAGTTGTCCAACTTAACGATTACTTCTTGACCTTCCTTGACTTTTCCTGAATTGCGAATGGGTAAGGTGACCCTACCGATAATACCTTTGGTACGTTCAGGAATCACGGTAAACAATACCTCGCCTATCTCTACATTTTGGTATTGATCCCAAATGTCGAATACGGTAACCACCCCTTTAATAGGGCTTGTTATGGCATATTGCTGCTCCCAGGTGTATAAGGCCGTATTGAGGTTCTGTTCCGCATTTTCCAATTCCTGTTGGTAGGTATTTTCGAATTCCGCCCCTTGAATATTAGCTTTCGTCAAGAGGTTATTAAAATTGGCAATGGCAATCTCCGTGTTGGAAATACTGGTCAAAAAACCTTCGTATTGCTGCTGATCTCCTATATACGACCGTGATGCCGCCTCATATTCCGATCTGGAAATCACCCCTTTTTCAAAAAGCGCTTTGTTTCGCTCAAAATTGGTTTTGGACAATTCCAGGTCTTTTTGAAACAACGATAACTGTCGCCGTTGATTGCTTAAAAACTTGCGCTGTTCTTGAAGTTGCCTCTGAATCAAGGCAGATTCCTTTCTATTGGGGTCCAGAGCATTATAGAGTATAAAATTTTGATACGCCGTAAGAAATAGGCCATAGTTAGGTTGTATCTCTCCCAAGTTTAGATCTGATGGGAATTGATGCCTTAGGGAGTCCAATGAAAGTGCCAAAGCATTTTGGGAGGATGTCAATTGCTGCTTTAAATACAATACGTCATCCAAGTCTGCAGTATTCTCTATTTCTGCCAATAACTGACCTTCTTCAACCTTTTGATTGGCCGCTACCAATACTTGGGTCAATCGCCCTGAGGAACGCGCTTTTAAATATATTGGAGGGTTTTTACTTGTGACCGTAATCTGGGCAGGAATGATATCATTGTAACTGACCACAGCGGAGCCAATAAGCAATAGGGCAATAGTGCCAAATACCACCGAAGTCCCCCAACGTATCATCCAATTGGGGGTTTTGCCCAAAATCTCCCGAACTTGGTCCGATCGCTCACTGATTTGATTGATTTTAGTTCTGTAACCTTCTTCCATGGTCTTATTCTCCCAATTCCAATTGATTTTTTACCAAAGCGTAATACAGCCCTTTTTTTTTGGTCAGTTCCGAGTGATTTCCCTGCTCGGCAATGTGACCGTTGTCCAGAACAATGATTTGATCCGCATTCTTTACCGTGCTCAACCGATGGGCCACCACAACAGCAGTTTTTCCCTTGTAAAATGAATTTAGCTTTTCCATGATCGTTTTTTCGTTGTTGGCGTCCAAGGCACTGGTGGCCTCGTCAAAAAAGATGTAGTTCGGATTTTTATACACCGCCCTAGCTATTAAGATGCGTTGTTTTTGCCCCCCACTTACATTGGTACCAGCACTCCCTATTTTGGTATTAAAGCCCGAGGGTAACTGTTCAATAAAATCGCCAATATTGGCTACATCAACAGCGTTTGTAAGCCTTTTTTTGTCAATAATACCTTCAGAATCCGATTCGGTAATGTTTCTTGCAATGGTGTCCCCGAAGAGAAATCCGTCTTGCATCACCGACCCGCAGGCCTTTCTCCAAAAAGTAGTTCCCAGACTTTTTAAATGAACGTTACCCACTTTTATTTTTCCTTTGGTGGGCTCATAGAATTTGAGCAGCAGTTTGATCAATGTGGTTTTTCCGCTTCCACTAGCCCCTACGATAGCAGTAATTTTCCCTTCGGGAATGGTCAGTGAGATATTATCCAATACCCTAGGTGAACTTTTACCCCCATACCGAAAACTCACTTTTTCCAGATGAATGTCAAGTTGGTCGGGGAGCTCGGTAATAGGTTCCCGCCGTTGGTCTTCTTCTTCCTTTTGATGGATTTCCGAAAGCCGTTCCAAGCTTATCTTTGCATCTTGGCCTGTTTGAATAAAGGTGATAAAATTATTGATGGGGAGGTTCAATTGGCCAATAATGTATTGTACGGATAACATCATACCCAAAGTAAGACTGCCATCGATAACGGCCTTAGCAGCTACAAACGTAATGAGAATGTTCTTTAGCTCGTTAAAAAAACGTCCACCTACATTTTGGGTCTGGGTCAATGACAAGCTTTTCAAGGAAACCTTAAATAGTTTTACCTGAATGGCCTCCCACTCCCATCGGCGTCGACGTTCTGAACCATTGAGTTTAATTTCCTGCATTCCAGTAATTAACTGATAAATACTACTTTGGTTATCTGCTGCTTGGTCGAAGCGCTTATAGTCCAGTTCGGCTCGTTTCTTCAAGAACAACAGGGTCCAACCCACATAAATAAGGGAACCTATGATGAAAATGGAAAAAATGAGCCAATTGTAATAGGCCAGCACTACGCCAAAAACAACAATGTTGAAGGCCGAGAAAACTGTATTCAGCGTAGTGCTCGATAAAAAATCTTGAATGCGGTCGTGATCATAAATACGCTGAATAATGTCACCCGTATTTTTGGAATCAAAGAAAGCAATGGGCAATCGCATCAATTTGACCAAAAAGTCAGAGAGGAGGTTGATGTTGATACGACTGGTCACATGCAACAAAATCCAACTTCGAATGACCTCAACAGTAGTCTGCGAAACAAACAAGGTCAATTGGGCGATAAGGATCAAATAAATAAAGTTGATGTTTTGGTAGTTGATTCCGTAATCAACAATGGACTGTGTCAAAAAGGGGAAAATTAATTGTAGGACACTACCTATAAACAGCCCCAAAAATAGCTGAACAATATATTTTGAGTAAGGCCTAAAATAGGAGGTCAAGAAGCGAAACCCCAATTTGGATTCTTCTTCCTCCCCAAATTCGTGAAATCTGGGGGTCGTCTCAAATAATAGCAGAAAACCTTCCGATTCCTTATCGGCATCCTTGCCTATCCATCCATTGATAAATTCCTGTGGACTATAGTCCACAAGGCCATGGGCGGGGTCAGCCACATAGACCCTGTCTTTGGTGATTTTATAGACAATTACAAAATGGCGTTGCCGCCAATGGGCAATACAGGGTAAGGGAACCTCTTTTTCCAAAGTCATAAAATCCAAGCTGACCGCTAGGGTGTGAAACCCTATACCTTCGGCCGCCTCGGCGATACCTCCTAGGGATACCCCCTCTTTGGTAATATTTGATTTTTGCCTCAAAAAATCAATGGGGTACGAGCGACCGTAATATTTGGCAATCATGCGAACACAGGTAGGACCACAATCCATCTGGTCCAACTGACGATAGAAGGGAAAACGTTGTGTTCTTAGCATAGTTTAGAAAATAGGCAGTATGGGGCTCTAAACCTTATGGTTTAGCTTGTCTATAACTCATTAATATACGAATAAACTACATCAAACAGATGATTTTTCTTTCATTTTTATTAAGGTTTATATATATTTTTGAAGAAGACCCAGGAATTGGAGAAATTAGTGTAATTTTGCATCCGCTTTTCAGTTCAATACCATTTACTGAGTGCAAAAAGAATTAATAACAAGGGTCGGGCACCCTACAAATTAATGTGATATGCCAGTTAGAATTAGATTACAACGCCACGGGAAAAAAGGAAAACCATTTTATTGGATCGTGGCGGCCGATTCCCGATCAAAGAGAGACGGTAAATTTTTGGAAAAATTGGGTACCTATAATCCCAATACCAATCCCGCAACGATCAATTTGGATGTTAATGGTTCCGTAAAATGGTTGCACCATGGTGCGCAGCCAACCGATACTGCTCGCGCCATCTTAAGTTACAAAGGGGTTTTGATGAAGAAACATCTTTTAGATGGAGTAAAGAAAGGGGCATTTGATGAAGCTGAAGCTGAAAAGCGATTTTCAGCTTGGTTGGAGGAAAAAGAAAATAAAATCCAGGCCAAAAGAGATGGTTTAAGCAAAGTTGATGCAGATGCTAAGGCCAAAGCATTGGAAGCTGAAAAAGAAGCCAACGAGAAACGAATTGCTGCCCAACAGCCAGAACCTGAGGTGGAAGAACCTACGGAAGAAACGGTAACTGAGAACGAGGCTGCCGAGGCAGTTGTTGAAGAGACCACAGAAGCCGTAACTGAAGAAACGACCGAAGCTGAAGCATCCGCTCCCGAGGCCGCTAGCGAAGAGGCTCCAGAGGAAGTAGTAGCGGAAGAGCCCGTTGCCGAGGCAAAAGAAACGCCAGCGGAAGAAGCAGCGCCAGAAGCCGCCGAAGAGGAGGCTCCAAAAGAGTAAGTTCTAAGATGCGCAAAGACGAGTGTTTCTATCTCGGTAAGATCGTATCAAAATATAGTTTTAAAGGCGAGGTATTGGTAAAATTAGATACCGATGAGCCTGAAATTTATGAAGGAATGGAATCAGTTTTTGTCGATTTGGGCAAAAACCTGGTTCCATTTTTTATTGAAAAAAGCCGATTGCATAAATCCAGTCTACTTCGCATACAATTCGAGGACGTTGAGGACGAAGCGGCTGCCAATTCGTTATTGGGTAAAGGCGTTTTTTTACCGCTAACCCAGTTGCCAAAATTATCTGGAAACCAATTTTATTACCATGAAGTGATTGGTTTTACCTTAATGGACACAAAACACGGTAATATTGGTATCATTGAATCCATAAATGATTCGGCCTCACAAGTTCTTTTTGAAGCAAAAAAAGACGGAAAAATGCTTCTTATTCCCGTATCGGATGATATTATATCCAAAGTGGATCGGGAATCCAAAACCATATTTGTGGTAACTCCGGAGGGATTGGTCGATCTTTATTTGCATTAGTATTACTACATTTATTCGCATACGGAAAGAAATACGTCTATTGATGCGAATAATTATCGTCCTGGGTATACTTTCATTGTTTATCTGTTGTAGGAAGAACAAGAAAATAGTATCCTCAAAACGGCCTCCCAATGTCATCATCATCTTTACGGACGACCAAGGGTATGCGGACGTTGGGGTATTTGGATCCAAGGATATTGCCACCCCCCACCTGGACCAAATGGCGGCTGATGGCCTAAAACTAAATAATTTTTATGCGGCTCAACCTGTTTGTTCTGCGTCAAGGGCGGCATTGTTAACAGGCTGTTATCCCAATCGAATTGGTATTCATAACGCCTTTATGCCCAATTCAAAAATTGGCTTGCATCCTGATGAAACCACTTTGGCGGAATTACTCAAAAAAAATGGATACGCTACTGGAATTTTTGGAAAATGGCATTTAGGCGATGCCTCCCCATTTTTACCGCTTCATCACGGTTTTGATGAATGGTTCGGAATTCCGTATTCCAACGATATGTGGCCCAATCATCCTGAACAGGGGACCCTATTTAATTTTGACCCTTTGCCCCTTTACCATAACGAAAAGGTAATTGATACGCTGTGGGATCAATCTGAACTTACACGAGAGATTACCCGAAGGAGTATTGATTTCGTCAAAAAAAACAAGGACCACCCTTTCTTCCTATATGTACCACATCCTCAACCCCATGTCCCACTTTATGTTTCCAATTTCTTTAAAGGGAAATCAAAAAAAGGATTGTACGGGGATGTCATTATGGAACTAGATTGGTCCGTTGGTGAAATTTTAAAAGAATTGAAAACCCAAGGATTGGAGAATAATACCTTGGTTATCTTCACTTCTGACAATGGTCCCTGGCTGTCCTACGGCAATCATGCAGGAAGTGCAGGACCCCTTAGGGAAGGAAAAGGTACCACTTGGGAGGGGGGACAACGCGAACCTTTTATTATCAAATACCCTGATAGTCTGGAAGCCGGAAAGGTAATCGATGCACCAATAATGGCGATTGATTTATTACCTACCATTGCAGATATGATCAACATCGCTCCCCCAGAAAAGCACATTGATGGAAAAAGTGCTTGGCAATTATTAAAAGGTGCCTCGGACAGTTCTCCCCAAGAAGCTTATTTCTTTTATTACCGGGTCAATGAACTCCACGCCGTTCGATATGGCAAATGGAAATTATATTTTCCGCATAGGTACCGAACCATGGAGAATCAAGAAAATGGTAAAGATGGCCTACCAGGGAAATATACCTACCATAATATTTTGGAAATTGAACTCTATGACTTGGAAAAGGATATCAGCGAAACCTCAAATGTAGCTGCTCAATATCCTGATATCGTGGAGAAAATTAAGAAATTGGCAGATAAAAAACGTACTGAACTTGGCGACGCCTTATATGCTGCAAAAGGAATAGAAACACGCCTACCCGGAAAGATCAATTAAGAGATGAAACCCTTTAAGTTTAAACAATTTACCATCCATCAAGACCGCTGTGCCATGAAAGTGGGTACCGATGGCGTGCTCTTAGGTGCAGTGGTATCCCTTAAGAAAAGCCCTAATTCCATTTTGGACGTTGGTGCGGGAACGGGTTTGGTTGCACTGATGTTGGCCCAGCGGTCATCCGCCCAAAATATAGATGCTATTGAATTGGATGAAAGTGCCTATGAACAGTGTGTGGAAAATTTTGAGGATTCGCCATGGGCGGACCGGCTTTTCTGTTATCATGCTTCCTTTCAAGAATTTTATGAGGAAATGGATGAACGTTATGATCTTATTGTTTCCAACCCACCTTTCCATTCTGAAACCGTTACCAGTGGAAGTTCTTCTAGGGATAACGCCCGTCAAAACCGGGCCTTACCATTTGGATTACTGGTTCGTGGGGTACACCAGCTGTTATCAAAAGAGGGTACTTTTTGTGTCGTGCTTCCCCTATCTGAAGAGGAAAGGACATTGAACATGGCAAGAGAGAAAGGTCTATTCCCCTTTCACATTTTACGGGTGCGCGGGAATACAGGAGTTCCATTAAAAAGAAGTATTGTGCAATTTTCTTTTTTGGACAAAAGGATTTCGGAGGAAGAACTTGTTATTGAGGTGGAAAGACACCAATTCACTGAGGAATACATCAATTTAACCAAGGACTTTTATATAAAAATGTAACAATAAGGCCAAGCATTGTTACGTTTGATTCCTACCTTTGAAAAAAAATTTTGGATGAAGCCAGATTTATTTGAAGCTCCGGATTATTACAAGTTAGACGACCTCTTTTCTGATGAACATAAGTTGGTTCGCGATGCCGCCCGACAGTGGGTAAAACGTGATATTTCCCCTATCATAGAGGAATATGCGCAAAAGGCGGAGTTTCCCAAACAAATAATTAATGGTTTGGCCGAAATAGGGGCATTTGGTCCTTACATTCCAGAGGAATATGGGGGCGCAGGCCTGGATCAAATTAGTTATGGACTTATTATGCAAGAAATTGAGCGGGGTGATAGTGGTGTTCGATCGACCGCCTCAGTGCAGTCCTCTTTGGTCATGTATCCTATATTTGCCTATGGGAATGAGGAGCAGCGCAAAAAATATTTACCAAAATTGGCAACCGGTGAATGGATGGGCTGCTTTGGATTGACTGAACCTAACCACGGTTCCAATCCTGGAGGTATGGAAACCAAATACAGGGATATGGGCGATCATTACCTGTTAAATGGGGCCAAGCTTTGGATATCAAATTCCCCATTTGCCGATGTTGCTGTTGTTTGGGCCAAAAATGAGGAAGGAAGAATCCATGGACTTATCGTAGAAAGGGGCATGGAAGGCTTTTCCACTCCTGAGACCCATAACAAATGGTCCCTTAGAGCCTCTGCCACTGGTGAATTAATCTTTGATAATGTCAAGGTTCCCAAAGAAAATCTTCTTCCAAATAAGTCAGGCCTTGGTGCTCCATTGGGCTGTTTGGATTCTGCACGCTATGGAATTTCCTGGGGCGCCATTGGTGCTGCCATGGACTGTTACGATACGGCCCTCCGATACGCAAAAGAACGTATTCAATTTGGAAAGCCTATCGCCGCTTTTCAACTGCAGCAAAAGAAACTCGCCGAAATGGTTACCGAAATCACCAAAGCGCAGCTGTTGGCCTTTCGATTGGGACAATTAAAAAATGAGGGAAGAGCAACTACAGCCCAAATTTCAATGGCCAAACGAAATAATGTCGAGATGGCCATAAAAATTGCCCGCGAAGCCAGACAAATATTGGGTGGCATGGGAATTACCGGGGAGTACTCCATTATGCGGCACATGATGAATCTGGAAAGCGTCATCACTTATGAAGGGACCCACGACATTCATCTACTCATTACAGGCGCTGATATTACGGGACATCAAGCTTTTAAATAACAGTTTCCGACTTTTTAAGGCTTTCGTAACTTTATCGCGAACCACGTAGGATTTGCGAGCGTATGAAAACCCCTTCAAGAAGAACATTTTTAAGGCATATAGGCCAAGGAACTTTAGGTTCTTTCGCCGCCCCCATATTTGCAGCTGATTTACTAACGTCTTGGAAAGCAATGGGATTGGATGATATCCAGAACAAGACCGAAGCATATTGGGATTTGGTGAAATCACAGTTCAACTTGGCCGAAGGGCTTCACTATTTCAACAATGCTTCATTGGGGGCATCTTCAACGCATATACAAGAGGCTACGAATACATTTCGGAATATTTTGGATGGCTTTCCTTCAAAATATATGTGGGGCGGTTGGGAAGATGAAAAAGAAGAAGTACGAAAAAAGGTGGCCCATCTATTTTCAGTTTCCCCAGAAGAAATCGCCTTGACCCACAACACAACAGAAGGTATGAACCTGATTGCCCGTAGTTTTGAACTGAAGCCTGGGGACGAAATTATATTGGCAGACCATGAACATGCCAGTGGCACCATTCCATGGGAAGTATGGCAGGAAACCAAAGGCATTACGTTAGTACGACCAAAATTACCCATCCTTCCCAAAGACGTATCGGATATAGTCAAGGTCTATGAAAAAGCCATTACCCCCAGAACCAAAGTTATTTCCATGTGCCATATCGTAAATACCAATGGTATGGTACTTCCGGTAAAACAAGTATCAAAGATTGCTCATAAAAAGGGTATTTTGGTCGCCGTGGATGGTGCGCAGTCTGCAGGAATGTTCACTGTAGACCTAAAAGACTTGGGTTGTGATTTTTATACTGCCAGTTCGCATAAATGGTTATTCTCACCGAAAGGAGTGGGTATATTTTATGCAAAAAAAGAAAGTCAGGACTATTTAAAACCGCTTATTGTAGCCCGTGGCCATACGGATAAAAGCATACGTAGATTGGAAAATTACAATACCCGTAACCTTCCCGAGGTCCTTGGCTTGGGTGCATCCGTAGATTTTCATAATATCATTGGGGCAGAACGCATCCACCAGCGCACTTTTGAATTGAAAAAATATTTTCGCTCAAAGATGGAAGGCAACTCAAAATTCACCATAAAAACTCCAGTCATGGATGAACTTTCCGGGGCTATCCAGGTCATTGAGGTCAATGGGCAAGCTGTAAACGAGGTTAAAAAGCAACTTTGGGAAAAGTATGGCATTGATTGCCGACCCATGTCTGGAAAAGGCCTAAATGCCCTAAGACTTTCTTTTGCCATTTATATTACGAAAAAAGATATTGATTACTTGGTAGCAGCCCTTAAGGAATTGGCAGCTTAAGAACATTAAACGGTAACTTTTTCAAGACGAATCTTTATGGATTTACTGATAGGGGTCCGGCTCCCATCGGCAAACTCATCAATGGGCACCAACAAATTGGTTTCCGGAAAGTAGGCCGCACAATTGCCTTTTGGAATATTATAGGGAATTGCTAAAAATTTCTCCGCCCTTCGCTCTACTCCATCATACGTACTTGTTAAGTTGAGTACCTGTAGCTTTTCAATACCTCTTTGCTTCATATCATCTGCATTCAAGAAAATAACCCTTCTTTCATTATGGATACCACGGTACCGATCGTGCAATCCGTAAATAGTAGTATTGAACTGATCATGGGAACGTATGGTCATCAACAAAAGTTCACCTTCCTTAAGTTCCACCGAAGAAAGTTGGTTTATGGTCAATTGTGCCTTACCTCCTGGTAGTTTGCTAAAATCCCTTTCCCTGGCGTTGTTGGGTAGATAATAGCCATGACCTTCGGATAGTAGCGACGTATTTTTAAATCCTTTTACCGTTTTATCAATTAATTCACGAATGGAACTATAGTCATGGGAAAGTTCCCTCCAAGGCATGGAATGGTTTCCTTTGAAATAGGTGTCGGCCATCATTCCTATAATCTCCGGTTCACTTTTAATATGCTTGGATACCGGTTTTAAAAGTCCTTTACTCCTGCGTACTTTCCCTGTGCTGCTCTCCATGGTCATAAACTGCAACTGATTGTTTTTCACATCTTTTTCAGAGCGTCCAAAAGTGGGTAATACCAAAGCCGTTTCTCCAGTAATCAAATGACTACGGTTCAGCTTGGTACTTATTTGCACGGTAAGCTTGCAACGTCGTATCGCTTCAGCGGTATATTTTGTATCTGAAGCCGCCATTACAAAATTACCTCCCAAGCAAACAAACACTTTTGCCTTTCTTTCATACATAGCTTTAATGGCTCCAACCGTATCATAGCCTTCCTTTTTAGGAGGTTCAAAACCCAGATGTAGTTTTATCCTTTCGTTGAGTTCTTTGTTTACGTGGTGTACTATACCCACACTGCGATCGCCCTGCACATTACTGTGCCCTCGCACGGGACAGGTCCCGGCAAAAGATTTCCCAATAGCACCTTTTAACAACAAAATATTGACGTACTCTTGAATGGTGGCAACGGCATTTTTATGCTGGGTAATACCCATGGCCCAGCAAATAATGATATTTGATTTTGATGCCAGAAGGGCTACTACAGCAGTAATTGCTTCTTCTGAAAGCCCAGTCTGTTTTAATAATTTTGATTCCTCATATTTTTCCAAATCGGACAATAACCCATTATAGCCTTCTACATACTTTTGAATAAAATCATGGTCAAATACCTTGCTATCCCCTGCGTCTAAGGTTACTAGTTTTTTCAATAGCAATTTTGCCAAAGCAATGTCTTCGTTGATTTTAATTTGAAGGTGTATATCGGCAATAGGGGTTCCATTACCTGCCAGACCACTTGCTTTTTGGGGATTCTTGAAGCGTACCAGTCCTGTCTCGGCCAACGGATTGATACTTATTATCTTGCCACCGTTCTTTTTGCACTTTTCAAGTGCAGCCAACATTCTGGGATGGTTTGTACCGGGATTTTGGCCGACTACTAAAATGACATCCGCACCATATAAATCGTCCACTTTAACGGAACCCTTGCCGATGCCCAATGTTTTGGACAACGCCACCCCCGAAGATTCATGGCACATATTGGAACAATCAGGCATATTATTTGTCCCAAGGGCCCTTGCAAACATTCCGTACAAAAAGGCAGCCTCGTTGCTTGAGCGGCCCGAAGTATAAAAAACGGCCTCATCAGGATGTTCCAGTTTATGCAGTTCATTAGAAATAAGTTCATAAACCTCACTCCAAGAAATCGGTTCGTATTGCACCTTTCCGGGTCTTAATACCAAAGGTTCTGTCAACCTTCCAAATTTGTTGAGTTCATAATCACTCAATTTCGAAAGTTCCTCAACGGAATGTTTTTTGAAAAAGTCAGCTCCTATTTTGTCCGTGGTGGCTTCATCTGCCAAGGCTTTGGCCCCATTCTCACAATATTCGGCAATCTTTGATGGATGCTCTGGTACGGGCCAAGCACAACTGGGACAACGAAAACCATCTTCTTGGTTCATCTCCAATAGCACCCGCATGGACCGAAAAATGCCCATTTCCTTAGCTCCATGCCTAAGGGCCACAGCAACACCAGTCATACCTGCTGCAACTTCTGAAGGTTCTTTCAGTTCAAGTCCGGTGAATTTTATCTCTCCCGTAAGAGATACATTTCGTTGAAAATCTGTGGCTTTGGACATGGACAGAAGTTAGGTATTTCCCATAAGTTTTGGATTGGGATAATTATCGGATTGATCTTCCATCGTATTGTCCAAACAGGTAAAATCTTTTTCCAATAAAAGAAAAAGTTCATCTTGATGGTGTTGAAACCCCACTTGTTCATTGCTATACCAATCCTTTCCCAAACGTTCGGGAAGGAATAACGTAATCATTTGATCATCAAAGTTCGCATATAGGGTATCCTTATCGTTTGTCATTTTAACGGCATACCTAAAAAAGGTGGCTCCAAAATTCGTCTGTTCAGACACATCGCCCTTTTCACAAAGGCGTTTCACTTCACTTTGGGTCAATCGGAAGCGAACGGAATTGCCCTTTATCCTAATCTTCATATACATCGGATTATGTACCCTAAGATACAAAGCAATCGGTTAAGGTTGTCTATTCTTCCCTTTTCCACGAAGAAGAAAAGCGTTTGAGGTTTCCTGTCTTCATATCGGCATATCTTGGGTCTTCTATATAATCCTGTTTTTGCATCTTGATAACTTCGATACTCAGAAAACCAAATTCACTGACTACCTTCCCGTAAAAACGGTATATCCCTTTTCCCCGAAAATGATATTTCGCAGCAACTGGTGGAAAAAGTACCGTATCAAAGACTTCACCATATTGATCCAATAGCGTAGCAAAGTGCATACGATCTCCCCTATGGGTACTGGTATTTTTTACAGTAGTGAGATAGCCGTAAATATCGATCCGCTTATTGAGATAGCGTTCCAAATCTCGTTGGCCGTTTGTATTTTTTGGAGCTTCTTTTAACAATTTAAAAGGAGTACAAAGTGGAAATCCCAAAAGCTCCCATTGTTCAAAAGCAGTTTCCAAGGATGTGGTATCCAATTTTGGAATTTTGAACTTGCTACGCTTTGGTGGGAACAACTTTGGGTGGTCAATCCGCTTGGTTTTTCCCATAATCAGATGCGCTTTCCAAAGCAATTCATGTTTGTTAACCCTTGTAAATCGGAAAGCATCGATACGAATCAAAATACTGATTTGCTCTATAGAGATGAGTACTCTATCTACAAAGTTTTCCAAAGAAGTAAACTTGCCATTGACTTCACGTTCTTTAATGATACGTTTCATGACCCGATCTTCGAGCTCTCGCAGATACATCATCCCCAAATACATACGGGTACCGTAAATCACATTAGCGATATGGCTCTGGTTGATACAGGGCGGATGAATGGTTGCTCCGAGCATTCTTGCCTCATGGATATAGAACTCGGCACGATAAAATCCACCGCCATTGTTGAGCACGGCCACCATATATTCCAAGGGAAAATAAGCCCTTAGGAATAGGCTTTGATAACTCTCAACGGCATAAGAAGCTGAATGCCCTTTGGCGAAGGCATAGCCTGCAAAACTGGCCACCTGATACCAGATTTCGTCGATCAGCGCTTCATCATAGCCCTTTTTAATACAATTGCCCCGAAATTTTTCCTTGACCTTTTCAAACTCTTCCCTAGAGCGGAACTTACCGCTCATGCCTCGGCGAAGCACATCAGCCTCACCCAAATCCAAATCAGCAAAATAGTGGGCTACTTTGATCACATCTTCTTGATAGACCATGACCCCATAAGTGTCGGGCATAATATCGAGCATAATGGGATGTGCTTTCTCCTCTGCCCTGCCAGGATTTCGATGTCTAAGGATATATTCACGCATCATGCCACTTTTAGCTACCCCTGGACGTATAATGGAACTGGCAGCGACCAAACCCAAATAGTTATCTACTTCCAATTTTTTGAGCAACATCCGCATGGCGGGTGACTCTACATAAAAACAACCCATACACTGTGCTGTTTTTACCATGGTATTGATAGTGGGATCTTTATAAAAGCTTTTTACATCATGAATGTCAAAATTGGCTTTTTCGGGTTGATTGTACGCCACAATACTGAGAGTGTCCTTAATTTTTCCAAGTCCACGCTGCGCCAAGATATCGAACTTAAAAAGTCCTACATCCTCTGCAATGACCATGTCAAAATGAACGGTTGCAAAACCTTTGGGCGGCATAAATGTTGCCGAAAAACATTGTAATGGATGTTCACTGATCAATATTCCACTGGCATGAACGCTGACATAATTGGGCATCCCTTTAATGAGCTCCCCATATTGGAGTACAAGCCGGGCCATACTATCGGCTTTTGGTGATGGAAGGGCTCCATTGCTCAGTACATCTATTTCATCCTTGGGTAAACCAAATACTTTACCCAATTCCCGTACCACTCCTTTGTATTTAAACGTCACATAGGTGCCTACCAAAGCCACATGATCAAATCGATCAAAGATATATTGTGTCATTACCTCCCGATCACGCCATGAAAAATCAATATCAAAATCAGGTGGATTGGCCCTGTAGAGATTAATGAATCGTTCGAAGTATAAATCAAGTTCAATGGGGTCGACATCCGTAATATAAAGCAAGTAAGCTACAATACTATTTGCCCCACTACCCCGACCTACATAATAAAATCCTTTCTTTTTTGCGTACCGGATAATATCCCAGTTGATTAAAAAATAGGAGACAAACCCCATTCTTTTGATAAGGTTTAACTCTTTGGACAACCGGTTTTTTACTTCTTTGGAAACTTTTTTATATCGCTTGGGCAAACCCTCATGGCATAGTGTTTCCAGAAGCACTTCATCTCTCTTTTTACTGCCCGTATAATATTTTAGGTTTTGGGGTTTCCGTTTTTTTGAAAAGTCAAAGTGTATGGAACACTGATCCAACAGTCGCTGTGTGTTTTCTAAAATATGAGGGGTTTCAGAGAACACTTTGGCAAGGTATTCGGAAGGATGCATTTTTTCGGCCCCACTGGCCACTTCCGTATCATCAAGCTTACTTAATAAGACGTTGTTATCAATGGCCCGTAGTAATCGATGTGCATTGTAATCACGTTTATTTCTAAAGGTAACCGTCTGAAGTACCACCAATTTCCCACTATAATTTTTCAATCTTGAAAAAGGAAGGCGACGCAAATCTTTACTAGAGACTCCTATGAATTCATGGGGAAGAAACTCATTCAATTCATTGAGCAAAACTGTTTCAAAAGGATAAACTGCGAAGGCATTTTTAAATTTTGGTGCCCTGTTTGGAATTTCCATATCGTTATGAAGGTGATTGGAAAGGAAGGTGTTGAGTTCTTGATAGCCCTCATTGTTTTTGGCGATTCCCACAAAGCAAGGGGTTACACCATTTCTAAAATCAACCCCCAGAATGGGTTTGACATCATACTTTGGCGCCTCACGCACAAAATTCATACAGGCAGAAGTGTTATTGATATCGGTGAGTACCAATTGCGTCACCTGATTTTCTTTGGCTAAGCGAAGTAGTTCCTGCTCGGAGAATGTTCCGAAACGTAAGCTGTAATATGTGTGACAGTTTAAATACACCGGAGGGAAATCACAAATTTCAAATGACAAATTCCAAATCCATCACGAAGACTTATTTATTATGGCTGACAATATCTTTTTTATCTCTAAGGCCTCCCTTTAATTCTGTTATAGCTTCTCTAGAACAGGGGTTCATGTCCGACAGGAGTTTTAACCAATAATGACTTTCTTTAGCTTCTTTTCGTGCAATTTTTGCCCGCATTAAAAAATCTTTATTACCCAATTTTTCATTGGCCTCGATATAATTTGCTCCTGTTGAACCTGAAGAACGAATAAGTTGTTTTCCATCCTCAATGTTACCAATTGTTTTGGGAAGTGATTTTACAAGAATTCTACATTCCCTTGCAAACACATAGATTCTCTCTTCAAGGTTATAGATTTTCGTTTTTGCCATTTTTGGAACTTGATTTTTGCTATTTGAGATTTTAAACAATTCATTGCTTTCGATGAGCCAGAACAATTGGCGGCAACCCATTAAAAGGGTTGTGCATCCTCCCAATGGTCCTAGCGCCCATGGCAGAAGCCCGAATCACCGCTCGGTCGCCGAAACGATTGCGTACCCTGTCCATAGCTTGATATAAATTCAAGGCCTCTTCGGTATCATCGAACAAATTGATCTGGTAATTGCCCGAAACCAAATGGCTGAATCGAATGCCTACCAATCGTACCAACATCCGTTTGCTATACAGCGAATCAAAAAGCTCTATAATCTTTGGTATTAGGATATGATCTGCACTGGTATACGGAATCCGTTTTTGTTTTGAGTAGGTGTTAAAATCCGAATACCGGATCTTTACGGCAATACAGGCTGTCAGTTTTTCTCCGCGACGTAGTTGATAGGCTAAATTCTCAGCCATAGCTACAATGATACCTTTTAATTTTACTACATCAATGGTATCTCGGTCAAACGTACGTTCGTTGGAAATGGATTTACGCTCATGAAAAGGAATCACAGGGGTATTGTCGACCCCATTGGCACGTTTCCAGATGACCCTTCCATTGGCACCAAGTACCCGTTGCATCACATCCATAGGCATTTCCTGTACGGTCCTTACTTGTCTGATTCCCAAATTGCGTAGCGTCTGATACGTCTTATCCCCTACCATAGGTATTTTCTTGATGGAAAGGGGCGCCAAAAATGGTTTTTCCAGACCAAAGTCTATTTTCAATTGATTATTGGGTTTGGCCTCATTGGTAGCTACTTTTGAAACCACTTTGTTGATGGAAAGACCAAAAGAAATGGGCATTCCAGTCTCTTTAATTATTTTACGGCGTAACTCGGTCGCATATTTATAGGAGCCAAAAAACTTGTCCATTCCCGATAGATCGGCATAAAATTCATCGATACTTGATTTTTCAAAGACAGGCACTGCTTCTTTGATAATTTCAGTGACTTCATCAGACACTTTACTATATGTACCGGCATTTCCTTTAATGACCGTGGCCTCTGGGCAAAGTTCTTTCGCCATTTTCATGGGCATCCCGGAATGGACACCAAATCCCCGGGTCTCATAACTACAGGCTGCTACGACACCGCGATCGGTAATCCCTCCAACCAATAAAGGCTTATTCTGTAATTCAGGATGTGTTCTTCGCTCTACAGAGACAAAAAAGGTATCAAGATCAAAATGTAAAATGGTTTTGTTCACAACTATCCAATAAAACCTTAAAACTTTGTTCAAGGGTGGTTCAATCAACTGTTTTGTCTTCAGCATCTCGGAAAAACAGGATTTCTTAAAAAGGAAAGCTAATTTATGGAATATTTCCGTTTTTATGGATTTAATCCAATAAATTATATATGGAATATCTTTTGGACTACTTTAAAACACCTTAAAAAGGAATGTCCTTTTTGATAGTATATATTGAGGATTACTCATCATTGAAGAGGAACTATAGGGTAAGCTTGATATCATATATAGTATGGCTTATGAGTAGGACGACCTTAGAAAAACCAAGGACAAATTACACCAGTA
>JBCBZA010000067.1:0-20773 GCA_039815575.1 Bacteroidota bacterium
AAGTTTTGTACTTGTTACAGAATTTGTAATTAAAAGGGCACGGAGTCGCAATCCGCGCCCTTTTTACTTGGGTCTACTTACCCATGAGCAAAAGCTCATCCACAACTACCTCAGTAACGTATTTGGTTTCGCCGTTTTCGCCTTGGTAGCTTCTATTCTTTAGTTTGCCAACAATACCACATTGATCCCCTTTGCTTAGGAACTTTTCGAACAAATCGCCAGTCTTGCCCCAGGCAACTACATTATGCCAATCCGTCTCGGTAACTTTTTCACCCTCTTTGTTTTTGTAAGTCTCATTGGTGGCCAATGAAGCCTTTACCAATTTCTTACCTGAATCAAAGGTTACAACCTCTGGGTCATTACCTAAATTTCCAATCAATTGTACTCTGTTTTTTAAATTGCTCATGATTATAAGTTTTTAATTATTAATACATTATAAATATACAACTTATTTGCCTTATATCATATATAAAACTCATAAAACTTAATTGTTTTTTTCTATGTAATACTCTGTATTATAGATATTTAGTATACCGATTTCCCCCAAATCTTACCAGCAGACTTTAGCGCATGGAACCGACACTTCAATATCAGCGTGCCGGGAGCTAAGCGTTTAAATATTGAAGGGTTGGAGCGCTACCTAACTTGCGAGGCGGTTTGGCGTGTGTTTTTGCGGAGGGCAAAAACCATGACAAACAAGAAGAAACTTCCTTACGGAAGCTCGAATGAAAACTCGTCCTTAAAAAGAAGAAGTCCCTTATGATAGACTAGCTCTAAATCATCCCCATTAAATACGAGGTGTCCATATTTTTCATTCCCCAGTAGTTTACCATCATGGTTCCGATAATCAATGCAGCACATTGCATCTCCATTTCCAATGGTGATATATACTTCCTCTTCATCAATTTCTTCGCTAAGGACTGAAGCTTTTGCAACTACATAATCGATAACGCTCTCAATATGAATCTTCCTTAGCTTTCTGAAGAGGGGTATCGAAATCCTTGAATCAGGAAATGCGTGTCTTATGGACTCTACGTTCTTAAAATTTTCCTCTGTCTCTACCAACCTGATTCTATACGGGACACCTACTATTTGCACTTTAAGCCCGCTAATCATCAACGAGTTTAGATGCTCACATAACCAATCCGCACATCGTTTTTCAAAATGGATGATTTCAAGGCTCTTGGGATCCGTCAACATCTTGAACCCGTGCATATCTTCGGTAAAGAAAACCGAATAATCTTCTTTAATCTCAAATGGATAAATTGTCATGTAATTGCTCATGTTTTTAATTTTTGAATTAAACTTTGTGTATGAAAGTTCAACGAAGTAGGGCAGGGGGCAAGGTGGATCCAGGAAGCTTGCTTCCGGTGTAGAAAATTGGAGGTGCCTTTGGAGGTACCGATTTTCTGCAGGTTATCCTTGCCGGCGCAAATGCGGACGAGTTATCTTGACATAAAGTATGATGAAAAAAACACCAATATCAACTATAATAAATTTTGTCAGAAACCGTCAAAACCCATATATTTACTGATAGTTACAAACTTCAAATAAAAAAGATGAACAAGGCCGAGACACCTTTATTGAGCACCAAACAGGATATAGCATATGAGCGGGTGTTGGTTGAAACGGGGGTCAAGGAATGTACACATCCGTACACCGTTGAAGATTACTGCATGGTGTGTAAAAAAGTAATCCAGTAAAAAAGGGGCTAGGCCCCTTAGTTTTATTTAATCTTTTTGGAATGTTCCAAAATATCGGCTTCAAAAACCTCCAAAAGTTGGTTCACCTGATTCAATAGGTGGCTGGTGAAATTCTCTACCGTTTTCTTCTGGTTGATTTTGAAGATATCCTCAACATTGTTGTACTTGGTCTTGCCACGTAGGATAATCTCGAAAGGGAATTCCTCATTGCTGGATTCTTCAAACGGGTCGTTTGGCAGGGAGTCCGACATTTGCTTTTGAGCAACCACTAGGTTATCACGTTTTTCTTTGAGCTTGTTGTAGTACTTGCGCAACTGTTCCAGCTCGTTCAGATGTTCCATTAAATCCCCGAAGACATCTTTCTTTTGGGTTGTTGATTTAGTGGCCACGGTTGCTGTTTTTGAAACTACTGCGGTCTCCTTGTTTTCATTGTTGGTGCTTTGTTTTTTCGTACTCATGATATTGATTTTAAAAGTTAATAGTGCGAACACAACCAACAGTGAGCGAAGTGATGGGGAGGGTCAAGGATAAATTAGGCAGCCTTCTGCCGGTATACAAAATTGGAGGTGCCTTAGGAGGTGCCGATTTTGGATGAATTTACCTTGACTGGGCAAAGGCGGCTTGGTTAATTTGCGGTATTGACTGGTAAAATACTTTCTTCTCAACGGATTTGAAGGTTCTCGATGTTCCGCCAAATCCGAAGCCCAATCATTTAGCATGCGTAATTCACTCAATGATTTAAAACAGTGATAATTGGGATTTGCATAAGTTCTTTTGGATGTATGCATCAATTCTGCCTTCAAACCCGATTTCATCCACGATCATTTTAGCGATTTTGTTGATATTGCCTTGGGGCATGGTTTCCTCGATGTACATCGCGTGTGAGGGCATAAGGAAATAGGATTGGTATATGGAAGTATCGATATCAAGCACATTGTATTGGATATGGACTACTGGAGTTAATATGTCTCTGATATCCATTTTTATGATTTCCTCTCGGTCTTTGCACTCGTAAGGGAAAAAACTAACCGTAACACTGTACCGGTGCTCCTTGTATTGGACATTGAAGGATACTTCGCCTTCAGGAAAATATGGTGAGAATTCAACTATCATGACCCTTGGTTTGATTGAAGTATTGAAGTCTGTGTCCCCGAAGAGTTCCCGGTTTTGGTGGTATCGGATTTCATTCGCTCTTTCAGCGTCTTTCTTCGTTTATCATAGATTCTTCTCCTTAAGTGGTCCATTTCCCGTTGTTCATCCCTTGTGAGCTTTTCCGGAGCGATCTTCTTCATGGCCTCGGCCATTCTGCCATTTTGGTACTCGATTGCATACTGTAGTCCACACCAGGTGTAGATATTGGCCCATTCATATCGCATGGGCGCTTCAAAGGACCTGGGCATCAAATAAGCCAGTACCTCGATGGTTGTGGCCATCTCTTCTTGTTTGCGAAGGGCTATCATCCTGGCCATTGGAATATTGCTGATAACATCTTTTGGGACCATATCCATCCAGGCCGATTTAAAGACAATAATTGGACTTGTTAGACAATCCATCATATCGAACACAAAGTCCTTAGCGGTGTCCCGGGTTTTCTTCTTTTGTGGCCTCCTTTCTGGCTTGGGTTCCATGGCGGGTTTCTCCAATTGGAAATCGAACTGGAGGAAATACTGTTTTTTCATGTTAACGTGGTTTTAGTGAAACATTTTTCTCATTGGCCTTACACGACCAAGGGTTCACAAAACCATGAGCTGGCGAAATGGTGTGTGGTTCCGACGGACGTAACTTTGCCCGTGGAAAAATGATGCTCTAATTAAGTTTTGAAGCAAAAAGGATGATTGTCTATTCCGAATCTATGGACTGGTACCCATACATGGCCATTTCCTTTATCAGAACACCAAAGAACTTTACGGGAATCCCCCTGCGCTCTTTAAGAAAGTGGCGCATGGTCCCCTTGGGCATATCACAAGAGGTTTCAATGCACTCCAGGGACAGGCAAGGTCTTGCTTTTAACCAGTTCAAGAAATGAATTTGATGGTAGTCCATGTCAAAATGATTGCTTGGGCAAATGTACGCTTTTCCGTACATATTTGCAAATCTTTACAAATCACCATTGTCAGCCATGGAGTAATATCCTTCTCTAGTGAGAATAAGACTATCAAGAAATTGGATGTCGAGAAGTGCACAGGCGGATTTGAGTTTTCCTGAGATCTTCAGGTCGGCCTCTGAAGGTTTGAGCTTTCCGGAAGGATGGTTGTGCGCCAGTATGATAGCGGATGTTTTTATCAAGAGTGCTTGTTGTAAAATGAGCCTGGTTGGAATCATTGTGCCTGACTCATCACCTTGTGAACAATGGTGGACATTGACAACGCCGTTTGAACGCGAGAGGTGGATTACTTTAGCGCATTCATGGTTATCCATAATTTCATCGAACATGGGCCGGATGAATTCGGCAGCATCGCTACTTTGCCTAACCTTGACGGTGGGCAACTCCGTTCTTCTGTAAATGGCCGTCAGTTCTCCCACGTAGTCCTTAAAGGTCCGCATTCTGTAATCTTTCATGTGATTTTGGTTTTGGTGAAACATTTTTCTCATTGGCCTTACACGGCCAAGGGTTCACAAAACCATGAGCTGGCGAAATGGTGTGTGGTTCCGGAGGTCGTAATTTTGCCACTGGAAAAATGTTCTTTCTGGGCACAATGGGACATAGAGTAGGGTAGGGGTCCTTGGGAGGATGCTCGATAAAATGCGTCATCTTGGTTCAGGCCCACGGAAAGCAATCCGAATAGCATTAGGGATAGCATGTAAATCCATTTTAATGGGTATCTAGGACATTTGGTTTGAGGAAGCGACATAGAAGCTACCGGAAAGCCATAAATGCCTTATATCGCCTTAAAATGATTGAAGAAATAGCCTGTGAATGCCCTAAGTCTTGGTCATAATTTTATTTCTATACTCCAATTTCAATTTCTTATAAAGCTCCCCCAAACGTTCATGCAGCTCAGTCGTCATCTCAAAACGGAACTCAGTAAAGCCCATCATAATCCTTTCTCCAACCTCGATTCTGCCACGGAACATGAAATAGTTAGGATCGTTGCCCATTTCCGGTAACAGGGATTCATACGGTTGTGCGGCAAAGCCCAAAACCCCCTTTTGGTCGGGAATCTGCGTGTAGATTACCCTAAACCCAATCTTCCTGTAATTCCTCTTGTAGTTGTACTCCATCTTTCAACGCCATAACATCTTTTCTCTTGGGGGATTATCACCAAATATAGGGCGTTGCCCCCAAATGTCAATTTCACCGGTTCATTGCCTATTGTTGGCAGCCCTCAGCGAATTGGTTCTAATCCCAAAAATGGAAAAGATGAAAAACTATGAAACAATTTTGAACACTGGAGAGGATGCGGCCAACTACATCCAAGTAGAGAATGCCCAAAACATCGAGGTGATGGATTATGAGCTGTTGTAATTTATCCTTCTTTTTCTGGGTGAATTTCTATAGAATTCCCTCAGTTTACCGCAAATATCCGGATGGAGCTTGTTGTAACTGGCTTCGTTTATCTCCATTACGACGGACCAATTATCGCCAGGCTCATATAGCCTGTTTTGCTCCTTGGGGTACCGGTAAACCATGTACTCTATACAATCGGATTCGATAAGGTTATCTATGGATTTGTTGAAAATCGCATCCGGCGCAGTCCGGTCCTGAATGAAAAGGGAAAATATCAATTCAATAACCTCGTTGTTGTCCATTCTTTCAACCTCTCCCAATGGTTCGCAAAAAACGGTGGCGGCGGAATCGTCCAAACAAAGCGAAAAGTTGAATTGTCTCACCATATAATTGGGTACCAGTGTTGTATTAAAAAAATAAACTTAAAGGTAAAAAAGAATTCACGCACTACACTGCGTAATGATTTAAGGATGTTTTGTGCAATTTCACCCATGACAAACGAGGAATTAGCTAAGGGCAGAAAAGCGGTTTCGGAAAGGATAAAAGAGCTCAGGATTCAGATGGGCTACACGAGTTACGAAACATTTGCCATTGAAAAGGGGTTTTCCCGCCGTGGATACTGGAGTTTGGAGAATGGGGGCAACTTCACCCTGAACACTCTTTTAAAGATAACCGACATACACAACATCAGTCTCTCGGAGTTCTTCACAAAGTTTACTTGATAACACATTCGATTAAAACCCCAAAAAAATAGGGGTTCGCTTCAAAAAAATCCAACAAAAACCACAGAAATTTTAAGGCTTTTGAGTAATGGAAATTCCTCGGAAGGCCTTATTTTTAGTGGCTTTGCTGATTTAAGGTGTCGTTTGTCGAAAATTTAGCGAAACATACAATTTAGCAAGGCGAATCATAGTTAGGTTTGGTTTAACCCAAATCTTATAATTATGATTATCAAGCGATTATTGTTCGCTGCCGTTTTGGTAGCGGCCACGACCAACTATTCATGTGGTAAAGAAGATGTTTCTGAAACAGAGCAAACTTTTGAAGCTCTCCAAGAGCAAGACCAACAGGCTGTTAAAAAATCCGAAATCGACGACGGCGATACCTGATTTCTCGATCAGTCGTAAACGTGATTTTTGGATAGCGATGGCGATTCTTATAGGGTTGTCATCGCTTCCTTTTTTAAACGAGCTTATCACACATGAGGACGGTTCTTTATTACATTGGTTGGCCTCTCCGGAAACCCAGGAAAATTGGAAGGATGAAAATGGAAGAATACTTGATTATTCCAAATTAAGAGTCCTCTTGTTTTACCTTCTGGGTCAACTAGCCATAGTTGTGGCAAGTTTGGGGTGGTTCTCGACTGCTAAAAACAAATTTTACAGGAATGCGCTGCTTCTCTTCACATTGAGCGGTGGGTACCATATTTTTTTGATTCTATCTGAGAACAGAAAGACTTGGCTAAACGATGCTGAACTAAAACTGTGGTGGACCCTTGGGTTATCTCTGTTCCTTTTCGGGGTTTATTTATTCGGTGAAATTCGCAAGCAAAAATTACTGAGTGCTGCAACAATCACTTTTAAGAAGCCCATCAACCGTTCCAAACGAGGCGAGCTTTTTCTTCATTGGATGGGCAAAACCCTCTTTTGGTTGAAAGTAGTCGCGGTTTGGGCCATTATCACGGCCCTTTCTACATTTCCATATATCCATGATATCATACATCCCCGAGGTATTGGGGTTCTTGATTGGGTGCCGTTCAATGGTTTTTTTGAGCAACTTGGAAATATGGATTACTGGGGGTTCTCATCCTATCGTGCCCTTATCTTGACACTAGCGATTCAGTTGCTGACCCAGATAATCTGGGCCGGTTGGTGGATAGAGGCCAAATACAGCCTGTACAAACCGTTTCTTTTGGTTCCACTGGGATTGAGTCTGTACGAGCTGTCAATGATAGTAATGGTACAACAGGACACATATCTTAACAAACCCGATTTAAAGTTGGCCTTGATTTTGGGCCTGGGGGCTCTAATCGGTGTTATATATTATTTCAAAAACGAAGCAATGGCCAAAAGGCCTCAAACCATTAAAGATGTAGTCCCCCAAACAAACGAGTATAAACCTAAATGAAAATGGACCCTATAAAAAAACCTTACCAACTCGATGCCGATGGAAACATCGTAGCCTACAATCAAAACGTAGATACTGATAGGTTTTCGTTTCTCTCCAAGGAGCATTCAACCTTTGAGAAGATGTTCGCCAAGGTGAACTCCTTGCTGAACAGCATGGTACTGAAAAAAGAACATCAAATCGACTGGAACGAAGTTGTTGAACAATACACCAATACGGGTGTAGGGGATGTTCCACATTTTGCAAGCCAATATGTACAAAGTAGGTACAAACTGACGGGCAAAGAAAAGCGTCCAGAGGTTCTTGAGGCGATGTACCTTGAGATAGCCAGGTCGATAAATCAGGAAATCAAGGAGGGCAACCTCCCTTAAATATTTTTGACCCTAAACAGGTTTTTGCTAGCTACGCGACCCATTTGGTATAATCGACGTCAAAATCGCTATATTCAAATTTGTCCGTTATTTGCGGTACATTCCCCCGGTAGGCTTTCCCCCGGAGCCTATCTACCGTATAATATTCCAATTCTTCTTGTGGATAGGGCTTAAGAAGTCCTTTCAAATGTTTTTTTTGTAACTCCCAGTTCTTTTCATCATAAGGCATTATCCATTCCTCCTGGGCACTTTCATCCAATATTACGGGCATTCTCGGTCCAAATTTTGCCTTTGGGTTGTTATGTAGAATCGACATCAATGGGTTTGGTTCAGTTGTAACTATGGCAAAAGTATTCCAAAGACCGTTGTTCTCAGGATCCCGCCACTCGCTCCAGATACCGGCAAACACCAACGGCTGCTTGTCCTTTTTTCCGATATGAAAGGGGTATGTAGCTCCGCCATTATGGTGATGCTCATAAAATGCGTCGCAATGGACTATACATCTCTTTTTCTTTGCTGAATCTCTGAAAGATGGCAATTTGAAAACAGTTTCCCCCCTGGCATTTAGTGTGTTGTTCCAAAAACTCTTGTCCTGTGCGTCCTCTGGAACCAACCCCCATGTTGACACCTTCGGAAAGTATGGATCTTCATCCGTATATATCAAAATATCTGGGTGATCAAACCCTTTTGAGTGGTGAAGTGGCAAATCCGTTAATGGCACCAAACGCTCCATTATTTCTTCTACCGCATGTGCATCCCCGTCTCGTTCTGCCCTTAATAGCTGTGTTTCAAGCTGTGCTTTTATATCGTAACACATTGTAAATAATTATTATTTCCCCTTTAATTTATTAAAATTCTTCATTTCTTATGATTTCCCATCCTTCTTTTGGCAGTGCACTGTATCTATCATCCACTAGCATAATGGAACAACCAACCATGGGATAACGATAGCAAAGGTGTATGCCGTCCATTTTGGATTCCAAATAGAAATCCTTCATCAACACCGGCTTGTTCTCATCAAGGTTTTTTAGACGAAGGTTTTTGTAATATTCATGTGGCCCAATTTCTTCCATTAATTCCTTAATGTGCTTCGTCTTGGTATAGACTGTCTTATATTTATGGATTATTGCCATGTTTTAGGAATTATTCCAAAAATATTAAATATTTCTTTCGGCTTGGGATTAAATTGTCTTGTTCATCATGGTTAGTTTAGTTAGCTTAAATAGTTTAAAAATCGGTAATAAGTTGATTATTAGTTGGTTTTAGAAAATTGATAACAATTACTTCACTTTGCGTAAGATTTTATTGACTATATTTAAATAGTTCCCCATGTATTGTATTTAGTTGATTATTAACTCTAAAAAAACAGACATGGCAAAAAAAGAGATCTCGGAATTAAGAGAAAAAATAGCTGAAATAGCTGGAATGGAAGGTGTTTTGAAGTCAAAGTCCTTTGATGAAATTGCACCTTACATCATTACGGGAAAAGCCCTGAACTTTACTGTGAATGAAGGGACTAGGATTCTGCAAAAATACGAAGGCCCAGGTTCGCCAACGACAATATGCGAACGCACCCGATTAATAGACTTTTGCGGTTGGGAAACAACTAACGAAGAAGGAGAAGCGGTATTTCGGTTAAGTGATTTTAACTGTCCCCGCACCGATGCTGTTACCATATACGACATTCCTATTAATATAGTTGCAACCTCCCGAATAGAGGTGGCCATTATGACCATTCAAGCACGGATAGACCCTGATGATAGAAATGACATTATCATTACCTGTAAATCTTATGGGCCAGAAGGAAATGCGCTTGGAAACGTACTATTTAACTGGAGGCTTTTGGTCCCTGGAACATCTTCTCCGATCATTTCCTAGTATTCCTTTTTAGAATGGGATACTAATTTAAAATTGGTATAAACCAGATATTGCACTTTTGTAGCATTTAATTTGTCCGGATTAGGTTGGTTCCGGACGGACCAGGCATTCTATGCCATTTCGAGAATTTCGTCAAACAGTACCTTGTCCAATTTTTCTTGCTGAGAAAATGATTTTTTCATGTTCCGGTGTAAAACCGCATTGAAGGCATTATATCCTAACCATAGGTTTGGGTTGGTTCCAATGGCCAAAGCTTCGTTGTCCAAAATTTTTAGAACTTCTCTCGATTTTTTTGAAGGATCCATGTTCTTATCACTACACTCGTATTTAAAGAGCTTGGTCCTCTCTAGCACCTCCTGTACAAATTTCTTCGTATCGAGAAGCTCAACGGATTGCATCTTCAGGAATTTCTCGACAATGCTATAGAACTCATTGTTCATGAACCTATTGAACAGTGAATTCAATCTCGGCATTACCAGGTGGGTATTGTTCTTTGTATGCCGTATTGAAAAGTGTATGTTGGCCTTGGCAACATGCAAACCATTGGAACATACCATCCTGTAAAAACCGAAATGTCCTGAAGTTCTTTCACTGCCGTCATATGAATTCTTGAACCGTAGCATAGGTAGAATAATATCGTCTTTGTGCTTTACAGTGAATTGGGACTTATCGCTGATGATGAATTCCATTACAAAAGCTCTGTCATCTCGGTTGATTGTTTGCAGTTCAAAGTTCAATCCGGAGTTTTGCATCATCTCCTCAGCTTTTTTGAAGAAAATTTGGTTAGGTAGATGGCCATAGCTGTTTGAGACTACATTGACAATTTTGCCATTCGAGGTGATTACCCTTTCAAGCCCTCTTCTCGTGGGCATGCCTGTTAACCCTGCCAGGTTCCTCACTTCTGTTTTCGTGTAGATTTCATCTTTGATCAATTTTTCTAAATACATGATATCGGTTTTAATTAAACATTTTCCGATTGAATTACAGTCCAGAAAAGGGGAGTCAAGATGGAATTAGGCAGATCCTGCCGGTAGTAAAAATTGGGGGACCGGCGGTGGTTCCGATTTTTACTGAATCTATCTTGATAGGAGGGAAGGGGACTGTTAGATTTAGAAAATGTTTAAAGGACTACCGATATTAGAAGTGCATTTGGACGATTTGTAAGAAAATTACTTGGTGGGGCTATGGTATCTTCTTAGATTAGGCGCATGCCAACCCTAATTAAGACAATGCAGCCGGTCTTACCGTTCCCCACAAACTATTTTAACTATAAATGGATTCATTTCACCGGGATTGGCGGTGGTGGCTGCGTTTTTTATGGAACTTGCTTTTCCAATAGATAGTCCAGTGCTGCAATTTTTTTCTTAAGTGTAGATCTCTTGACAAACAACAAAGCGCTTGTTTTCTTCAGCTCAGACTTATTGATACTGCTAAGCTCTTCAATGTACTTTTGATTGTACATGCCCTTAGATTTCAAAATTTCTTGAATCTGCTGTACAACCTGCATATTTGGCTTAAGACTAGACATCTAGATATAAACGCTTCAAGTAGGGTGATTCTTATGCCTATCTAGGGCCTGTTTTGCAAAATTTCGACAAAATGCATTCCATGTTTCGGGGAAAAAGGACAGGAAAACTTGTTCAATACTGTATTGGAGATAGGAACACCAATAGCCTTGGGTGTTTACCGGATACATGGCTCCTTCTTATTACCCTGAATAGGTCCCCATTAAATAGGCTCAAGTCTTTTGCAAAATCCTCGTCCATTTCGTGCTCGGGAATAACAAAGGTAATCTCATCATCAAATAATGGCTCGGTGAGAAAAGTGGCAATATGATCTTTTCCTGAAAAGTTAAAATCCGGATGTTCAAAAACGACTCCTACTGTTACCATGGGATTAGAAATTTAGAAAATGGTTGACATACCCAATTGGTAGGTAATCATGGTCGAATTTGTACTTTGTCCAATAAACCACATACCCTTTCTCGTGCATGAAATTGCCATACATGCTCTTGCTCCTTTGAACGGACAAACGTTGTTCGCCAACATCTTCAATTGACCGGTTGAAAATAATCCCTTGCCAGACCGAAAGCTTAATCTCCGGTTGGTTGTTTAAGTTTAAATTCTTCTTCGTCTTGGTAGTTATCATATTCAGTTAAAGTTTCAATTCTTAACCCGATATCCTGTTTTGTCATACCAGACTGAAAGTGCAATTCTTTCAGTATGCTTTCAATTTCAAATCATTGTGGAGCGGACCTAAATCTCTTGGATGCTGATAATGCTAATGTCAAAATCCGTTGTTGACACGGTAATATGTACATGTTTATTGTGGTATTCTTTTTCCAAAGAAGAAACGAGCTCCAGAACATCCCTTCGTATCGGTCTTTGCATATCGTTAATATTTCCGGTGCCTTCCTCTTTGCCATCTTTCTCATTTCGATAATTGACTTTGTAATGATAATTCATGCTATGATTTTTTTTCCTTTAATCTAGAAATTGTGATCTCTCTGTTTTCATCTATTCGAATTCGATGGAAATAACAGCTTCTATTAAGACAATCGTGTACATCCGCATAATGGGTGGCATGTTTCATTACATCGTCAGGAAACCTGGCTACACATTTGTCAAAGTCCATGTAAAGGACCCTCTTGGCCATTTCTATCCCATCATTTATATCATGGCAATACTCAGCATCCAGATTCTCCCCATCCCTGCTGTACCAAATTACCGCAATCTGCGCCCTTTCAAAGTGTCTCACCTTTGTCTTTGTTAAATCTATTATCCGTATAAATCACTTCATCTTGATTAAGGCTCATAAGCGCCTTACGCAGACTTTTCTTGGTAAGCTTTTCCGGAAATACATTTAATGTCTCATCGGCAAAAATGCTCTTTAAATCTTCTTTCACGGCATCTTCCCCTTCACTCTTCAATTTCCGGAGTAGTCCTTCAGTATATAGCCTGATACCTGTAGAAAAGCCATCTTCATCGTGCCCCATCCATGGTTTCGTTTATAGTTTCCAAATACTCTTTTCGGGCAATGTGCCACCGTTCAAACAGTAGTTCTTTATCGTTATAAAAACCTTCAATATCACTATTGTTTACTGACTCGCCAAAAGTTTCATTAACCAAATCCTCGAACTGAAAATAAAGCCATGCTTCCGTTTTGCTATCCTTCACCATCATTGCCGAGGCAAGTGTCCGCATGCATTCGTTAATTACCTTTTTGTCCATTAGGGTTAAGTTCTTAGCCATATCAAAAATCACCATGTTGCATTATCAATGCATCCAATTCCAGACAAAGCCATCGATACTCTGCTGCAGGATCTTCTTCGATGATTCGATTAACGGCTTCCAGGGCTTTCCCAATATCCTCGAACCACCATCTAGAAATCCTTGGTTCTTCATCCAATAGATGTTCTACCCTGCTGCTGTTTTCCATGATCCATCCCATTACTTCAAGTGAAGGCGTATGATTGGTTTTGAAATCGATTTGGTGTGGAAAAGCGTCTAATTTGTTTTTCATAGTTATCTGTGATAAGCATCCTTAAAAATAGTCAATGATTTGATTCATAAAAGGCCTGGGCAAACCCCATTGGTGTCTCACTTCTAATCTCCTTCGTTCTTTCCGATTTGCCACCAAGCTTGGCCCACATAAAGGATCCCTTTTGTCCTTTGGAGTTTGTGTAAATCTTCGGTTCGACCATATTGGTGGGCAGAGGAGGCCTGAAGTCTCCCCACAGGCCTGTTTTTTTGGTATATGCATCTCCATACCAATAGGGCTGAAAGTACCATGGTTTCCCGAGTTCGGGAACGAGCTTTGCTATCCTACCTACGGGATTCTCTATTGCCCAAAAATCCGGCATACACAAATCAATTATCCTCAATGTCTGGTGCACCAGCTCTACGCTCTTTTCAGTAATGCCGGCTTCATCCTTCTCCTTCCACCACCTTGCCCCACTAGATGAAAAATCAGTACAGGGAACACCGGCAACGATTCCATCCACCGTGCCATAATTATCAAAAATGTGCTCATAGAAAAAGTCTGCACAGGCATCCTCTATATTACTGAATCTTGAGTAAAGGTCGGATGTATGCTTTCTGTCCCACAAAATGACATTCCAGCCATTTTCGAAATAAGGTCTTGCCCAATTTCCTGAGTAATCAAAGAGGGATAGTAGTGTCTTCATTCCATTAAAACAATTTTAGTTCTGGATAGACCTCTGGAAGAAAGACTGTGCGGAACTGTCCTTTCTCAAAGCGAAAAAGCCCCCATTCCATATTGAATTCATGGACTAGAAGTATAGCGGCCCTATGGTTATGGCCATGGTCCGAAGCATCTCTTTTTTTAAAAAACTTATATGGCTGCAGCCCCATTAGTTGCTCCTGTGGCCATTCTCCATACAACGAAAAAATACTTGAATTAAAGTTGATTTTGCATTCATTGGGTTTGCCCATATCCACCTTGAACTTTTTATTTTGTGTAAGGCAGTAATACCAAAAGAAGCTGCCTTCCGGTCCGCTCTCGGATCCGCAGTATAGATATGGTTTGCCATTGTCCCAAAACTCGGCCAAAGGGTAAAGATTTACATCTTTGTAACTGGCCAAACAATAAGGGAAACAAGGATCATCAATGAAATTCTCGTATTTCTTTAAGTTGGCGGGTGACTCTATCATTATTAAAATAGCTCAAGTTGTTTTTCAGCTTTTCCCTTGGGCCTCACCTCCTGAGCTGGACCCAACATCAACATTGGTTTTCCTTTGTACACGAACTCGCGCCCCACGTAACCTCTTTCTGTTTTTGTGAACCTTTCTTCCGAATAGTTCAACTTTAACTCCAACGGAATGGCTTCATAGATAGTTGCTGCTATCCATCCTTCCTTGCCACTGCTGACGGTGCCGGTACATGCAAATAGTTTTTGTTGGTGCCTAAAGAATCCTTTCACCCTGTTATCTTCCAATAATTCTTTACAAGAATTTAGATTGCAAATTGTTTCCATCAATTCATAGGATACTTTCATAGAAATAGAACTAAGAGGTTATCTTGTAAATCAAGTTTCCGATAAAGGCCGCCCTTTTGGCTACCGGAAGACTTTTGAAGGTAGATTTCATGAATTTGATTTCTTCCTCCAAAGGTGAAGTGGGCTTTTTGGAGTTCCGTATTTTGATTTCCACTTGTCTGCTTTCCTCCTCATATTTTCTAAGCTCCGGAAATAAAATGAAGGTGGACACCCCTTTTCCTTCCTTAAATAATAAGGATGTGGGAATAGTGTTCTTGTTATATGAAATCGTATCAGAATCTTTAAATGAGCAGTCGTAAACCGAACCTATTGTACCTTTCTTGAAGAGTTTAGTGCCAAAGGACCACTTATGCCCCAAAGAGTCATCGCCATTCAGTGTTATGTATTGATGTCTAACACTGTTTTCCGAGTTGAGCCACTGGCCCAGATACATGATTCTACCTTTTACTTTCATAATAATAACTTACTTCCAAGTTACTATTATAATAGTAATTATGCAAATTATTTTTGACTAATTTTCTGATACTCTGCAGTAATGGCCAGCTCCAGGTACTTGTCGAGCTGTGCTTCCGCCAGTAGCTTGAGAAAAATATTCATCGTAAAATTCTGATTCTCAATGATTTTATTAACCCTTTGCGTGGCGTACTTTTCAGGAAATCCTAGCGCAACTCCAAGACTTCTTTTGGATTCATGCTTGCTCAAAGCAATTTCGATTAGTTTTTCAATCATAAACGAATTTACTATTTATATAGTAACATTAATGACTCACAAGGCGTTTTAGAGATTCGGAATAACAATGCTGGAGCGGCTTTTCGAAAATGGTGCACTTTGACTAGATCTCACTTAATTCCCTTTCAAAAATCAAATGTACCCCCCTAGCATCACTTTCAATAAAATCAAAATTCCTTTCTACCAAAACGGCTCGAAATACTTCTTCAGAAGTACCAGGAATATTCAAATAAAATTTATCGCCTATTACTGGTAGTTGATTCAAAGCTTCAAACAGTTCTCGAACTTGGTTATTCAATGCTTTCGAGAAACTGTCCCGGTGCTCAAGGAACACATCTTGATCATCAACGGGCATTGGTTCAAAATCAGTAGTTATTCTCATTGTCGAAAGGAAAAATTGTAATAATTACCTCCTATTTGAATATAACCTTTTCCATCAAATTACTTGATTCTGCATCGGGATCGTTGTATCTCCAATGTGATAGATTAATGGTCTTATCAAGATGCAGGCCTCTAAGTTCAAATATGATATTGTCAAGCTCTGGAAACATATCCAGTATTTCATTTAGTGCTTGGCCATAGGTCTTTTTTCGTTCCGATTTTGGAACATCATTTCTTATTTCAGAGTAATATGTGTTGAAATACGTTAAGAGGTATTCCTTTTTCTCTCTTACCAGAATACTACAAAGCTCTGATAATATATCTTCAATTTTTGAGTCGTTCTTTTTTATTAGCTCCGAACCCAGAAGAATGGTTGAGACCATTGATAACGCGATAAGGCCAATCAAGCAAAATAAAGCGACATTTATTTCTTTGAAGTTAATCGGAAAAAATACATGGGTAAAAAGACCCATCAATAACAACAATAACACTGCAACACTACCGGAAATAAGCCATTTTTTAGCTCGTCTCCTTGCTCTATTCATTTGCTGCGTATGCTCTATGAAATTGAAACTTGTAGTAGTCATTTAGGGTATTTTTATTTCATTAAACGTATTACTAAACAAAACTGTAAGTTTATCATCTAATTCGGATAATTCAATTATTTCATTTTCAGTTCTATCTTTTGAACTTTGATGTTTTTTAATTAATCTCTGCATTAGACTAATCTCAGATAAAGTAAACTCTTGTTCTTCCATTGTGTATGATTTATGCCTACTGTTTCTCTTTTCCTTCACAATAAAGTTACTATTTAGATAGTAACAAAACAACTTTTACTATATCAACTTCTCAATTTTTTTAAAAGGTGGATGGGAAAACTTCCCACCATATCGTCACCGCGTTTGTTAATCCATTCGCATTTTACGTAGCCCTCAGATTCATTCCCCAAAACTTTCATTTCTGGTCCTCCAGAGGACAGCCTGACAATATCGTCTTCGTCCAAGTTCTCCACGATACAAGAATTAGTTTAGTTAGCTTAAATAGTATTAAAAAAAACAAAGGCATATCGGAAAGCTCAAACACAAATAATAAACCATTAGTGCGGAAAGACTGTGGTCTAAATGATAGAAAATTATGTTTTATAATACTCCGGGTTCAAATTCGCGTAGTTTTTAAACTCCTCCGTGAGCCTCAGACACTTTAAATCTAAATCTTTTAACCCCCATTAAAGTTTGTCCTATCAGAATTTATAAAACGTAGTCCTCTCATTGTTTTCATTGTAGCCATAAACCTTAATTGAGTCTTCTGCTAATTCATAAATCGGAATCACACGAAATCTTTGCCCTTTCAGATAGAAAGAGAGAAAGTAGAAGTCATCAAAATGCTCCAGTTTCAATTCATCGCCAAGAATCTCTCCTTCCCTTATATGCGGTATGCTATCAATGTGTATTGTACTTTTAAATTCTAAAACATTTGTAACGTTGTTTAGATTTCCCTTATACTTGTTTCGGGAAACCATATTCAATGCATTACCGCCTATAATCCTAGTTGGTATCAACTTAACGTGAAGACTTTCTATTATGTCTGTTTTATTTTCCTGACTTTTAAAAATTAACTTTTTTTGTAGCATGTCCTGCCCTTTGGGAATGAATTCTGGGACCGCCATATTTCTTTCCTCGAATCCTTCCTTGCTTAATCTAGGGGCCACCTCGATGGTCCTGTCGAACTCATTCAAGAAAATAGAATCTTTTGTTATCCTCAAAATTTCAACTTCGGGATAGTTGTAGATGTAGGTGTTTGGGGGTTGAATTGTGTCCAGTCTCAACCAATATATATCTTCAATTTCTTGAATTTTAGGAAAGTCCACCATTAAAAAGATTAAAATTAAGATTCTTTCAAACATTACTCAGCGTTATTGAGTAAAGATAATGCAACCCTCGGGTTCAAGGGTTGCATTCTATAATTATCTACTACAAAAAACAACTTTAGAATTGCTGACAGTTGGGAAACATTTTCCAAAAGTAACAACTGCCTTGGGCCCAGACTCTGCCTTGAGAATTATGTTCAATTGTTCTCTTATCAATCGTTTCACTGTTGTTTCATCAGTACTGATTAATCCCCTTATATAGGCCTGCCCAACATTTCTAAACGCAGCATTAAAAGCAATGTTCAGTCTGGTCGTAGCTCTTCCTTCTGAAATGAATTCCAAATCATCAGGGTCGCCATTTACCCTACGTGTCTTCGGGATGGTAACGCAAATATCCGGTACCCTGAACCTGGTCATGGCCGGTCGCCAAACGGAACCCCTTGTGAACCAAAACCCAGTGTCTCTTAAGTTTGTAGTCCAGCCGTCACCAACTGTCTGCCAATTGTATTTTGGCGTGCACACCACATCTTTTTGGGCTAGATCTTTGAAGTATCTTTCATGGAATATCCTTTCAAAAGTTCTTTGGATGGCTGCTGAATGTTCTGGGGTAACATTGATCCATCCCGTGTACCAATATGTTCTATAGAAACGTTGCCACTTGCCATTGTTAATCCTTAAATCGGTGGCAAATACCGTATAGTCACCAACTAAAGGCTTTTCATTCTTCCGCCCTTCGCTTAACAACTGCCCGTCAGTGAACAAACTGGGCATTCTGAAGGCCCCAAAATTGTATCCCTGAGAATAAATGTTGCTCCTGTTCAATGCCAAAAATGCTGCCATGTACAACACTTGGTTTTGTCTACTTTGGTTCTTAATCCAGTTTACGTGAAGATTAGTGATATAGTTCTTTGTAAACTTTTTGCTTATACCCGCTAAAAAGCCATCTCTTTCCTGTCTTAGATCTCCAATTTTTCTTTGATACTTTCCAAAGTCATTGATTAAATCCTCCTTATATGATTCAAGTCGGTCGGTATTCCACATATCAAGAAGCGTTCTTCCATTGACTGTTTTTCTTAATAACTCAAAACATTCGCCTTCCCCGGGGGTGCATATACCATAATAGTTTTCGAGCATTTGTGCATCGTAAATATCTTCACGATATCTTTCCTGCTGATTGATTTGACTCCATAATTGACTATTGTTGCTCGCAAGTATCCGGGAAGTGCTGTTTATCAATGATTTGTCGGCCCACCTTCTAAAAAAAGCCTCTCTTGCTGTTGCAAATGAGTTATAGCGGGAACCAAGCTGTCTTTCAATTTCCCTTTTGAGGTTTGTTTCTTGGTTAATGGCCCATCTTTCTATCGCCGCATTATATTGCCTTCTATATTCATCATATAGATTGCGAATTACCGCTATAGTAAAAGCGTTAAGGTTGAAATAAAAGTCGTTGTCCTCACAGCAAATGGGATTACCATAAATGTCAACAAGTTGGTTGTCATTGTAGACTCCATTTCCATCAACATCTGCTATTGGTTCATCATATGGCCGTAACTGAGCTGCCGTCTGGTGATTTATGAAAATAGTAGCAAAAGCTACGATTAGCAATACTTTTCTTATCATGGCCAATTATTGTTTGATTATTATTTTGGTTTCTTTTTTCCCATTGTGAACTATGGAGACGATATATGAACCTGGTGCCGATGGAAGTTCAAAAATTTCCAAAGTGTGCTCACCCTTTAACCTAGTGCCATCAAATATCGTCCTGTGATATCGGGGGGTATTATAATAGTTGGAAATTTCAATTTTTACCTTTGAGTCCAAAGGGAGCTCATAATTGATTAGGCAATAATTGGGAACAGGATTTGGATAGATTTTCACAAAGTCCGAGGATTGTAGTTCAAAAGCCCTTGCCGCCTCTTCACTTATTGTGGTTTCTTTTCTTAATAAAATTAGCACTGGGTTCCCCGGCTCTTTCCATACTGGATGATAAGTCTTTATTCTACCCAACAATAAATTCTCACCTGCAGCCTGAACGGATCTTAACTCAATTTCACTTATATCCGTAATCAAATGGGTAAAGTTTGGATAATCAGTGAATTTCTTCTTTACCGGCATGGAAAGATTAGTGAACCTTAATGAACCCGCATTGTAATTGCCGCTACTTTTAGCCGTACTATCAGAAATCCTAAGCAATGCCTCCAATGCCCCATTGATTCCCTCGTTCTTGGCAATCTCTAGTTCAATCGGCAAGATTCTTAATGGTTTGTTTTTTGACCATTCCAGTTCTAAGTATTCGCCAATCCATTTACCTTCTAAAAAATTGATTTCAGGGGTGTCATGAAATGAGGAAAGGCTGTGAATGCTATTTATAGAATTTGTGTTCAAAAAATCAGAAAAGTCGCTCGGATTTTCTTTTACGTCCTGATTTTCCTCATACTGTGGCAACAGAACTTTACTATTATAAAGCTCATTCTCCTTTAGAATCTTAATCGCCTTCTTTTTATTTTTCTCGCGGCCCAACCCTAAGAATTCCATCTTTGCCATCCAGTGTTTTGCCATTGGAGTCTGGCTTTTTTTGAACCACCTATAGGCCTTGATATAATCTTGCTCGACTTCTCCTAACCCCTTCAAATAATAATATCCGACACTGTAGGCCGCCACCGGGTCACCCAGTTCATATGCTTTCTTAAAGGATCTTAGTGATTTTTTTAAGTTGGGCTGCGTACCAATACCTTCCTTTTGGTATAGACCTAAAAAGTAATAGGCCTTTTGGTTTCCAGTTTCAGACATTTCTTTGAGCCTTTTGAAATAATCCTTTGATCTTTTCTTTTCGTGATTTGGGCTATATATATAGCGGTCAACTTTTTCAAAAAAGAAATCTGGTTCTTCCTGTCCGTGCACAAATGATATAAAGAGCACCAGGGAAAAACAATAAAAGTATTTGTTCTTCATTTAGTTAGATTTTTGTAAAACCCTACAATGGTTCTTACGGTTAAAAATTCAGTCTTGGCAGCTACCGTTTTATCCAGTTATCGGAAAAACTGTAAGGAAGTTATATTTTTAAATCAAGGAAAAGGACTACAGGTGAAGCAAAAGTGCCGCAATTTATAAATTGATTATTTGTTCCATTGGATTTACTGGCGGGTGAGGTTTTTATATTTAGACCCACCGGAAGGGTAGCTGTCATATGGGGCCATATGAGTTTACAAAACCCACCGTTTTTCTATACTTCCCTTGAACTATTTGTTTACT
>JBCBZA010000168.1:0-8190 GCA_039815575.1 Bacteroidota bacterium
CACTAATCACTAATCACTAACCACTAATTAACCAACTACTATATGATGAATTTCAAAGAAATCACCGAGTTAGTCAAGCTCGTCAACAAGACGAATTTAACGGAATTCAAAGTTAAAAACGGCGAATTCGAAATTGCTATTCGTACCGATAAGTATAGCAAAACCAAAACGACGCAAGTCGTAGCACCGCAGCAGCAAATCCTACCTATGGCTCAGCCTGCTTTTCAGCAGCCTGCCGCACCCGCTGCTCCTGTTGCGCAACCAGCAGAAGCTCCTGCTCCCGCTCCTGCACCTAAAGAAGCAGCTCCTGCTGACGATGAAAGCAAGTACGTTGCTGTAAAATCGCCTATCGTTGGAACATTCTATCGTTCGCCTAATCCAGAAAAAGGTCCTTACATCAATCCAGGCGACGATGTAGCAGTTGGCGATGTGGTTTGTATCGTAGAAGCTATGAAATTATTTAATGAAATTGAATCAGACAAATCCCCAAAATCCTTTTGTATCTCTTGGGTAAACTCTTTGAAATTTGCTGTACTTTCCTTAAAATTCTTGGCCAACAAAGCGGGTATTGCCGCTATATTTCCAGTCAGAACGGCCTTTAACAGTTCCCCTATGTTACCAAATGTGGTCTTAATGGTCTGACCTAGGTTCTTAAATAGGGCCCCGAGAAATTCAAATACAAACTTCCCCGTATCAAAAATGTTCTTAAAGGCGCTAACGACACCCTCTACCGCAATACGAAAGATGGTGCTTTCATTATAAAGGTCAATAAAGTAATTGGCGATATCTACAAGAATTCCCCGTATGGGTTCCCAATTTCTGTAGATGACCACGCCAATTGCGGTAAGCCCCGCAACAACCAATCCTATAGGGCCGGTAAGTAAAGTTAGCCCAGTGCCAATAGCCGGTAGAATCGTGCCCGCCAGGGCCAATAACGGGCCAATGGCAGCGGCTACACCTCCGAGTATCACAATAAATTTTTTGGTTTCAGGTGAAAGTTCCCGGAACCTTGTCGCAATTTCGGAAAGCCTTACCGCTAAAGGCTTGAGCACTTCTAAAATTGGTTCACCAAATTCCGCCAGCAATAATTTTGCATTGTCCCTTAACGTACTTATAACCCCTTTGAAGGTGTTTGCCTGTTTTTCGATACCGCCAGCAAATTCAGTGTTGCCGATATCCTGTAAGAACTTTTCAATGTCCTCGCTGTTCTTTTTTACGACCGTGGTTACACCCTGGAAGGTAAATGCCACGGAATCGCCCTGTTGTTTGGATTTGATACCAAACTCCTTTAGCCGTTCAAATTCGTTGACGGACGCATCCGCAACGGCCTCTATAAAGTCGTTTAACGATTTTCCAAGAGCCGATGCCGTATTGCCGTAAGAACGCAAGGCGTCTATGGAGGGATCTAAACCTAAATTTTTGAGTTTTATAAAACCATCTGCCACCTCCTCTAATTGAAAAGGGGTTTTTGATGTGAATTCCGTTATCTGGTCAAATGCCTGTTTGGCGGCTGCCTCGTTCCCTTTAAACACTGTATCAAGGGTAGCGTTCAATGTTTCAAAATCCGCAGCGGCATCAACTGCCAATGCGCCCAATCCAGCCAAGGGCAGGGTAAGCCCAGCGGTAAGGTTTGCCCCTAAATTTTGAAGTTGCTTCCCATAACGGCTTAGGTCCCGTTGTGCATTCTGCATCTGGGAACTGAATTGCTTTAGGTCCGCCCTAAATCGTATCGATATGTCTGCAAATGATGCGCTTCGCTATTATTTTAAAATTAAACTTCCTTTAAACGACCCTCGCTTTTGTAATGAGAACTTTTACGAAGCGAGGGTTTCTCAACTCACTATGTTTGTGGCGATGGAAGGATTTGAACCTTCGACCTCCCGATAAGCAATCGGGCGGGCTGACCGGACTGCCCTACATCGCTATTTTTGTTTTTTCGGCATCTATCTTTTCCCAAAGTGCCTTTCTTTTTTTGGCAGCTTCTTTAGCGTCCATTTTTTGATCTTCTTTTATGTCCGTATCCCAAGGCAGTTCCATTACATCCATAGGGCTCAGTTTGGTTTCCTTTTTAGTGTGTGGGGTAATGGCCGCCCACATAACCATTCGTGTGCGCTCCCAAGCATCTCGCTCCAACTTTCTAAAGCCCTCCAACTTATTGAACAATGAACGTAGTGTAATTTCCTTAAGTTGTTGTTCGGTCATACCCATTTCGCCCAGGGCGATAACCTCCATACCGTCCCAATCTAAGACGTTTTCTTGCTCCGACCTTTTGCCGGAGCTTTCTGCTTTCCCCCGTCCTTTCCTTTGGGCATTGACGTCATGAACAACTCAAAAATTTGTTTAACGGATTCCACGTCGTTAAAAAAGGCATCGACCGCGTCGGACCTACTCACCTTTTCCGCCTCATCTTCTTTTGCTGCATTGGCGATACCCGCCCAAATAATATCCCCTACACAATCAAGCGTTTCAAAAGAAAGCTCCATATCCCCCTTTTCCGGTATAAGACCACTCACTTTTTCAACGACTTCAATAAAACCGTTCAATTGCCAAATATCGCCCAACAAACGAATTGCGCCGTATCCGAATTTTACGGGATAATCAATGCCATTTATCGTAATACCAACCTTCTTCATGCTTATGTACTAGGTGCCGTAGTTGATTTGTCCACCGGTAAAAGATCGCTCGATCCGGTAATGGTCAAAGAAATGGTACCATCTTCGTCTACGTTGAATGTACCATCTAAAGCGGTAAGGATACCTTCCCCTTTATAATAATGCACATAGTCCGCCTCATTGGGCACAAACTCCACCTCTATCAAAGTGTCGGTATCGTCGTTCCATAGATCGACCAAAGCCTTAAAGTCGTGGGCGTCCGCACCATCACTCGCATAAACGGCAAGACCATCGTAGCCTGCGGACCAAGTTTTGGTGCTTTTTGTGCTTGCCCCTGCGGACGTATCTTTGGTCGCGGCCCTTTGTTTGGTTTCCCTGGCCATGGAGATGGAACACCCCGTGGCATCGAATATCTTTTTGTTGTCTAGCATCAACCTTAGGTTGCCGCTTTGTACTTTTTCACCTGCCATTATAGTTTTATTTTAAAGTTAAAATTCATTTGTAAAAAGGCGTCCCGCGCCTCATCCGTCGTATAACCGGTATTGGCGCCCCTATACCTAAAACCCACTTCGTTGTATGCAAGTGCGGCATCTTCCACCAACTCTTTTACCTGTCCTGAAGCGGTCAGGTTAATTGCCCATATAAATAACTGCACGTCGTAATCTCCAGACCTTTCCTTCGTGGCTTTTTGGTTTTCCGAAAGGGAAAATGTAATAAAGGGCCTTTCAACCGTTTCAGGCGCCAATTCCCAATGAAGACCACCTGACAACATATCTACCAAGGGTTGATGTGTGGTGATCATTGACTTTATTTTTTCTGCCGCTTCGTTCATTTGTTATAATCTGTCAATTTTTCGTTGTATATATTTAGCGGTCCTTATTTCGGTTTCCCGATTGGCTGCCGTCTGTTTTTGTAACAATGTCCTTTGGCGGGCCATTGGTACTACTTTTGCAAAAACCTTTCGGCTGCCCCTTCTTCTATTTCCCAACTTGGTGCCTTTCGGGACCACCATGAACCTGTAAAATCCGTCGTATCTACCTCGCTTGTCCGGCCTGACCACTATACTTGGGTTCCCTTTTGATTTACTGGACGGCACCGTTCGAATGGCTACTGATTTGGCCAAGTTTTCCGATTGCCTCGGTAGATTGGCGGCATATGCTTTTTGAACGGGCTTCGCCAGCTTGCGTTGTATGGCCAATACTTCTTTTCTTTTTAAAGTGTCCGGCAATCTTTTAAGCTTTTTGTTGAGCTCATCGAAACCTTCAACGTCAAATGGTGAAATTCTGGCCACGTTTTACACATTTTAACTCCATATACCTTTTTCGACTACCTGTAATACCATAACTGGTAACGTCCCAATCCCCGTCAAAGTCCCTAATAAAGAGAGCGGTTGCGTTTGCCGCAATGACCTTGTCGAACCTGATAAAGAACCTACAAACCTGCATAGCTACCAATTGACCGTCCAATTCTTCCTCTCCACCAACATCCTCGCGATATGCAAACCTGGTCAACAACAACTGCGGAGCGTCAATAGATTCCCCTTGGTCATTGTTTATACTTGATGTATGGTAAAACCCGACCCTTCTGTTAAGGTTACCACTAAATATAAGATCGTTCCTTTTCATCTGTCCACCCTATATGGGCGCAGTTTGGCCCTACTACTACGGTCCAGTTTGATTGGCGCATCTTCCCTATACAATTCATTATGGGAAAATATAAGTAAGATCGCCTGCTTTATATCGGAGGGCACTTCGTCATATCCCATTACCGCTTCAACGGATATTGGGAAAGGATTATCTTCCTCCAAGGCCGGGAAATCAGTAAACATGATCAATACGCGCTCTGTTAATCCGTTGTCGTATGAGTATAATTTGTAGTCCGTTGTTTCCAAATCCTGACTTTCCCCATTGGCATCTATGTACGAAACGTTAGTAATTTCATTTACTGGATGGTAGGGTAAGACCAGTTTTTTGGCCCATTCGGAAAATCCTATGGTTACGTTGCGTTTTTTTATGGAAATGCCCGTATAGGATTCCGCTTCGGACATAGCGCCATCCAATAGGAGTTGCAAGAGATCATCGGAATCGTCGTGCTCTATATTACTATTGGCCTTTGCCAAAGTTAAAGACATAATTTCCGGTGATGCGACCAATTCCCCCTTTTTAACGAACGTTTCCATGGATTAAGCTTTTTCTGCGTATTTGGCTTTGATCAGTTCTTCAGCCTGCTTGGCCTCTAAGGAAACTGTTTGTCCTAGATTGTAGGGCAGCTTGAACCGGCCTGCTACGGGCAGGATTATCTTCACCTTAGCTTTTTTTGCTGGAGCTTTCTTTGTTCGGGCCTTGGAAGCCTCTGTCTTGGAGGTCTCTGTATTAAGTTCTACAGTGTTTTTAGTTTCTTCTGACATGATTTTATACTTTATCTCACTTACGCCTCCTCTCCCGTAGGAGAAGGGCCAAGTGAATGATTGGTTACACAGTTAAGAATTTGTTTACGGCAAACGCCTTGGGATTGGCGATAACGGAATCACCATATATATTTACGTGGATGGCCACGTTATCTTTTCCGGCTTGGGTGTATGGATCAACAATAAAGGAAGCTCCGCCCCACATACCCATGAACAATTGAGCAAAATCACCATAAATCAACACATGGTTACCAGTGAGTATAGGAACCAGGGTTGTGGACCTATATTTAAATCCGGCCAAATTGTTAGGGTTGTCCAATACCATGATTCCGCTGCCTGAATCCTTTTTTGTGGTCATTAACTTGGACTTCAACAAAGGGCTCAATAAATAGCCTAAACTTTGCTCCGTTGCATCATTGGACTCCAACAATCCTTGAAGCTCAACTACATTGTCCCAAGTTGGGTCCGCCGCAGCCTGGGTAACCTCCAAGATTCCAACGGTATTTAAAATACCCTGAGGTTCTTTGTTTGCATTGTCACCATTGATATAGGCACGTTCAAAAGCCCTTGCAGCACCTTCGCCCAGTTTTCTGGTAATTAAATTATCGACGGAAATACTGGACTGCTTTAATAGGCGGTTTGAGATGCCGACAGTCCTAGAAGCCCTTCTTGGGGTTAGCTTTGGCCCAACAAATTTGCCTTTTGTCGGCGTATTGGACTCATCTTCATCTAACCATTCCAATTCATAATTTTCGGTTACTGGCAATGGGACATCTCCCCCGGAAAGACCGGAAAGCATCGTACCTCCCATTCCCTCTGCCCAAAGCTTGGGCATAAAACCCTCCACAAGTATGAGGTTGTCATCTTGTACTAATTGACCGCCGTACTCGGCACTGTCCAAAGTGACACTTTGGATATCTGCCCGCATCATTTCCGATGGTAGGGCAAAACCAGCGTTTTCAGGAATTGCTGCTCCGGATAAACGGGCCTCCTCTTTTGCGATGTCGAATATTTCTTTTTCAACTCCATCTTGCCCATTGTTGGGCATTGCTCCCCGCATGGCCTTTGTCATGGAAAAACGCTTTTTCATTTTGCGTTTTTCTTTTTCTTCGCCATCATCATCTCCTTTGTCCCCAGGTAAAGGGTTACCGGCTATGCCGGCGGCGTCCCTTTGGTTCTTTTCAAACGCCTCGGCTCGTTTGATTTCCACGTTCAAAGAGTCGATTTTGGCTTGGGCCGCATCGAACCTCGTGGCTTCATCTTCATTTAAGGAGCGTTTTACACCTTTGTCATCCTTGGCGTCCTCCATAATTTTTTTCTGAGCGTTGATTTCTGCTTGACGCTCTTGTCTTAATTCTACTGAGTTTTTCATTCTTGATATGAATTTTGATTAATAATTAATTGAGCGTCATGCGTGCTCAAAGTTCTTTTTTCCCCTTCCTTGGGATTTATTTCTTCCGATTCTACATTGATCAAATCGGTTTTAAGCTTTTCAATGGCCTCGGCATTTCGTTTTAAGGCTTCATCGTTGCTGGGTATGGTGACAATGGACCATTCCGTTAATTCTTGTCTGGTGAAATAGAAAACCTCCGGGTCTTCGCCTTTTTCCTTGTCTCCCATTCGGCCCTCGCTGGGACGGGCCGAAATACTGGCGCCCCTTAGTATATTGTTCTTTACTTTTCTAAAGACCTTCTCTGCCAAAGGGTTGTCCTCAGCAGATTCAAATGTTACGGTGCCTATCAACCTTCCGTCTTCCTTTTTGATCTTTGCGGTCCCTATTACAAGGTCAGGGTCGCTGCTATGGGAATTGTGCTGATAAAGGACTATTGGATTCTTCTCATATCGCTTCAAATCCCAACCGTCCAATTTAAAAACGGTCCCATAGGAATCCACCGCCTCGGTGCTTATAACAAACTCGGCCGTACGTTCTTCCTCGTTTACGGAATCTGAACGCAACAAAGCGCCACGGGTCTGTATTTTTGAATTAAGCTGCTTTTCCATCCTTCAAGTCTTTTTGTATTTGTTCCTGGGTCAACAGGTTTGTCATTTGTAAAAACTCATCACCGCCTTTATAAGGATTGTATCCTTCCAACCTTCTCACTTCATTGGGGTTCATCGCCTTTATGTACACCATATCCTTGTAATACTGTCCCCGTGCGGCGGGGTCCGCTTCCAAGAGTTTTTTATAATTATTAAAAATGAAATAGCCTGCTTTACGTTCGGCCGTGGTGAACAATTTGCGTTCGCACTCTTGTTTTATTCGCTGTCCTATGGGCATTACCGCGGTCTGTAGGTATTCTATACTCATCTGTACCAAGAAATTGTAACCGCCCTCTCCCTTGGCATGTAGTTTATGTAATGGGATTTGGAACCAACGGGCGAGATCTTCCACACCGTTAACTTGTGCCTCAATAAATTGGGCCTCGTTGGGGGCTAACGAAATACGCTTGTATTTTAAACCTTCATCAAAAACAGCTAGTTTATATTTGCTGTTGTTGTTCATGGCGTTGTTAAAATGAGATTGTAGGTTTTTTGAACCAACATTGTTAATGACCTTGTCGGACTCCAAAACCCCGTACGCAACTCCACGATCGTTATACGCATTGGCGGCAAACTCATTCGCCGCTAAAGAAACCCCTAGATTGTCGGCCGCATATTGTATTACGCTGCGGCCATTGACCCCGTTAAAAGAAAACAACGGGATGTGGAGCACCTCCCAAGAAAAGAAAGTCGCCCCTTTGTATTTGTAAAACAATTGATTTTCACGCTCTATTATACCGACATCTTCTGGGTGCATAAACCGCAACTGTATCACTTCCCCTGAATTGGAGCGGACAATATATGCGTAGGCGTTGCCCTTTACTAACATGGCAACGGTCATTATAAACCAAAACGTAAATGCGGTCATATAACTGTTAGGCTCGCTATGCACCAAGTAATCCACTGCGTGGTCCATGTCCCTATCCTTGTTGTCCCCTATTTCCTGAAAGACACTTTTAGGTAACAAGGCCACTGAATTTGCAATGGTGTTCACGGCACACCAAAAACCAGAAATCTTAAACGCAGTATGGCCGTTTATCTTCTGGCCTTCTTTTGTGGTCGCTCCGCTAAAGGGAAAAAGAGGCCATCCGGTACCTGTACCGGCCGACCTCTTTACCGAAGTTTTCGCCA
>JBCBZA010000213.1:0-5603 GCA_039815575.1 Bacteroidota bacterium
CGGATAAAGTACTCCTACATATGAAAATTGTAAAGACCGACCGAAGCGAATATGAACCCCATTTTTGATTGGTTGTTTGCACAATACGAAGGTGTGGCCACTCATTTGGTTGTCCTTGAAATTATTGCTGTGGTGTTTGGATTTTTGAGCGTCTGGTTTTCCAAAAGGGAAAATATTCTTGTTTATCCAACGGGAATTGTCACTACCGCTATTTTCGTGTATATTCTTTTAGTGTATGGCTTGTTGGGAGATATGCTTATCAATGCCTATTATTTTAGTATGAGTATCTATGGGTGGTGGATTTGGACACGCAAAATCGATGCTACCCATTACATTCCCATTACCAAAATCGATTCTAAGGAGAAAAGATGGAGTCTGTTGCTCTTTTTCGCGACATTACTCTTTGTGACAGCAGTGTATTCCATTTTTGGAAAGTTTGATTCCTGGACGGCTTACGTGGATATATGGACCACAGCAATCTTCTTTGTAGGGATGTGGTTGATGGCCAAAAAAAAACTGGAAAATTGGACCTTTTGGATTATTGGTGATATTATTTCGGTACCACTTTATCTTTATAAAGGTTTGATCTTTTCATCATTTCAATATTTCTTTTTTACCATAATTGCCATTTATGGCTATAGCGCATGGAAGAAAAACTTGGGCAAGAGCCCTCAGACCTTATTAAAATAGTCCTATTTGGACCTGAATCGACCGGGAAGACCACCCTATCAGAGCAATTGGCACGTCATTACAACACGGTTTGGGTGCCAGAATATGCACGTGACTATTTGCAGCACAAATGGAACAATGAACGAAAGACCTGCGAGCCACACGATTTATTACCCATTGCGAAAGGGCAAATACGATTGGAAAATGACCTGAGCACTAAGGCCACTGATGTATTGATCTGTGATACCGATCTTCTTGAAACCAAGGTATATTCTGAAGCCTATTATTTGGGATATTGTGATCCACAACTCGAAAAATATGCACTCCAGAACTACTACCACCTGTACTTTTTAACCTATATAGATATCCCTTGGGAGAGGGATGACCTAAGGGACAAGCCTAACGAAAGGGAAAAAATGTTCAAATATTTCAAAGATACCCTGGATAAATATGGCAGAAAATATGTTACTTTAAAAGGAGACAAAAAATCCCGACTACATACGGCGATTACACACATAGATAAACTATTGAAGGCATGATGGATTTAACCGAAAAAGACTTAAAGCAACTCAAAGAAAAAGGAATCCCAAAGGAAAAGGTACTCCAACAAATTGAAACTTTCAAAGAAGGCATTCCTTTTGTAACGCTTGAAAAAGCAGCTGTGATTGGTGGAGGTATTGTTAAGGTAATCAATGAGCAAGAATTGGTTTCGCACTACGAAAATAATATTGCAGGAAAGACGATTTTAAAGTTTGTCCCGGCCTCTGGCGCAGCCTCCAGAATGTTTAAGGCCATGTTCAATTTTGTGGATGCTTTTGATCCATTAAAAGAGACCTTAAAAGGCTATTTTGATAGGACGGGGGATACAGCGGTACAACAATTTGCTGAAAGCATGGATAAGTTTCCTTTTTACGACGAGTTGCTTCAAAAAATTGATGGAAAATATGTCAGTGAAGATGAAAAAGTGCACCTTTTTGTGAAAACCATGTTGGCGGAAGAGGGTCTCAATTTTGGCTTTTACCCCAAGGGGTTGTTGCCCTTTCATACGTGCAAACGAGGAGCGGCTACTCCTTTTAAAGAACACTTAAAGGAAGGGGCCTGGTATGCCAAAACAAATGGTAGGGCCAATTTGCACTTTACAATTTCGCCCCAGCACGAGCAAATGTTTAAAAAAGAAGAAAGTATTTCCGTACCAAGAATTTCTCAAAAGACCGATACGGAATTCAAAGTGTCCTATTCCTTTCAAAAGCCATCAACCGATACCGTGGCGGTTAACATGGACAATACCCCTTTTCGCAATGCGGATAACAGTATGTTATTTAGGCCGGGGGGGCACGGTGCCTTGATAGAGAACTTAAATGAGCAAGATGCCGATGTCATTTTTATCAAAAATATAGACAATGTGGTTATCGATAAGGATTTAGAGGCTGTGGGCAATAGTAAAAAAATGCTTGGAGGACTATTGTTGCAACTTCAAGAAGCAATCTTTGTCTTTGCCGAGGAATTGGACAACAACCCCAACACCGAAAAAATCGATGAAATCCGGACGTTTGCTTCAGATCGTTTGAACGTGGTACTTCCCAGTGACTTCCCAGATAAAGGGAACGATGAAAAACGAGCTATTCTAAAATCATGTATCAATCGCCCTATCCGCATTTGCGGTATGGTGAAAAATGAGGGCGAACCTGGAGGAGGTCCTTTCTTCATAAAAGATGCCGGAGGGAATATTTCCCTCCAGATTATAGAATCGGCACAGGTAAATATGTCTGATGGGGCTCAGGTTGCAATCCTTAAAAACTCGACGCATTTTAATCCCGTTGATTTGGTTTGCGGTGTTAAAAATTATAAAGGGGATAAATATGATCTTACTCAATTTGTTGACCATAAGCAGGGTTTTATTACTGATAAGACCAAGGATGGCAAAGATTTAAAGGCTCTGGAACTGCCTGGACTCTGGAATGGTGCCATGGCTTTTTGGAACACTATTTTTGTTGAGGTCCCTTTGGTCACCTTCAATCCTGTGAAAACGGTAAATGACCTTTTAAAACCTTCACATCAATCATAAACCCTTCTTGAACATATGTAAAAAGCCACCTCCTGCAGGTGGCTTTTTTTGTGCAATGTGACTTTTAAAAAAAAGAAGTGTCTTACCAATTGAAAAGAAAAAATTATGGAAGATATCTTAAAGTCTGGATTGCTGGGAATCACATTACTCATAACCCTAATTTTCTCAGCTCCAATTTTAAATGATACGGATCAAGACATTGATAAAATGGTAGCTGTAAAACGTACAGAACTACAAACGGAAAAAGATATTCACATTCCGTTATAGCCGAGAGGCTCACGGATTTTTTTGGTTGGTTGATTTGGTTGAAGGGCCGTATCGTATCTACTTTACGGTCCTTTCTTTATGAAAAGGAACAATAAGAAACACCGATACGGGTGATGCTATGCTACACTAACCGTGCATTATCCCAAATCCTTTGAAAAAAGGGTTGGAAAGGCTGCCTAGCAGCCTTTCTTTATTATAATTACAAAAAATCCTTAAAAAGCATCCATTTCAAGTTTTCAATCGTAAATAGGGAACATCGCGTTACAATAAAAGGAAGAAAGATGAAAAAGTGCATTCTCTTGACGATATTATCAATGGCAACCCTAACGCTATCCTATGCAAGTACTTCTGCCATAGAAAAAATTGCCATTACCGCAACGGACGAATTTAAGCGAGTCGATTCCAGCGAGTTGACACCAGCGGTGGTGGAACAAATTTTAAAAGAATACCCCACTTCCAAGTTGGGAGCGGTATATAAAAATAACAAGGGTCAATTTAAATTGATCATGGTCTTACAAAGCGGATCAAGACGTACCGTATACATTGACCAATATGGGCGATGGTTTACCCCAAAGCGTTAAGAAAGTTTTCTTTTCTTGAAATCAAATCCCCCTCCTTTTTAAAATTCTTCTTGTATTAAGAGGAAAAACAGTAGTACATTTGCCAACATCTCTAAGGGGTGCTCTTTTAGATATTGAATGTAGAATTCTGAGATTAGAATTAATAATTCTAAACGCCTATTCGGCATTCTAAATTTATTAGGGCTGAGATTATACCCATTGAACCTGGGCAGGTAATGCTGCTAAGGGACCGAGCGTAAGGAAAATGTCCTGCTCATCCAAAGCGTAGTCTAAGGATGGACATTTTTAGCGAGGGGTCAGCTGTTGTGCTGGTGTTCACCCTCGGTTTGGGTCGCTCAAAAATCATGTTTAACCAGAATAATAGCCCCTTTTATTCGTAAAATAACTTTACGGATGAAATCGCTTTTTTCAATTTTTCAATGTAATACCGCAGGTCAATCAAGCGGTTCAATGCGACAATTAAAAAAAAATAAAAACTATCTCATTAAGATAGTCACGTTCGCAACCATGGCCTTGTGCTGCCTGATGACAGTTTCGCTAAAAGCACAAAATCAACAACAGGATTCTACCCAAGGGAAAAAAATTGATTTGGATGAAGTAGTGGTATCCGCTTCACGTGCCAATGATAAAATTCCAGTTACCTATGCCCAGTTGGAAAAAAAGGACATTCAAGGGGTTAATCTTGGACAGGATATCCCTATACTACTGAATTTTCTTCCTTCGGTAGTAGCTACTTCTTTTGATGGAACGGGAGTAGGTCCTACGGATTATCGTATTAGAGGAGCAGAAAACTCTAGGATTAATGTTACCATTAATGGGATTCCCTATAATGATGCAGATACACAGACCACATTCTTCGTGAATTTACAGGACTTTGCCTCTTCGGTAGAAAATATTCAGATTCAACGTGGTGTGGGTACCTCCACCAATGGCGCTGGAGCTTTTGGAGCAAGTATCAATATTTTAACGGATAACGTTAAAGAAGATGCTTTTGGGCAGATTTCCAGTAGTATCGGCAGTTTTGGAACCTTCAAGAATACGGTGCGTTTTGGTACGGGACTAATTGACAATCATTTTGCCTTTTCGGGACGATTGTCCAAAATCGATTCTGATGGATACGTGGATCGGGCATTTTCCGATTTGCGTTCCTATTTTTTGGATGGAGTCTATAAGGATGACAATACCTTAATAAAAGCCGTGGTCTTTGGGGGAGAGGAAATTACAGGGCTCTCATTTGTTGGTCTCAACGCCGCTGGTCTTGAAACGGACAGAAAATTCAATAATGATGGCTTGTTCCTGAATGAAGACGGTAACGTTCAATTTTATGACAGACATACCGACAATTATAAACAAGACCATTTTCAACTGCACCTTACACAACAGTTCGATGAAAATTGGACCGGGAATATTTCAATGCACTTTACCAACAGTAGGGGTTTTTTTGAACAATACATAGAATCAGACCCTAATTTTTTTAATCCGGATTTTAGCTTTTATGGGTTGCCAACTTTTGAATCCGGTGGGGAAACCATAGATCGTTCAGATTTAACCACGAGAAGACATTTGAACAGTGACTTTTACGGAACAGTTTTTAGTCTATTGTATAACGGGGATAAGCTTGATGCAACTTTTGGTGGCGCATGGAATCGCTATGATGGGGAGCAGTTTGGTGAAGTAACTGCCGTTCAATTTGGGGAATTACCTTCATTTCCCTTTCGATTTTATGACAATGGAACCGATAAAAAAGACTTTAATGTTTACGCCAAGGCGTCTTTCCAGCTGAATGAGAAACTGTCCCTATTTGGAGACCTACAGTTGCGAAGTATCAACTACGAAGCTGCAGGCAGCTTTTTTACGTTCACCGAAATTGGTAATCTTGACGTTGATAAGGAGTATACCTTTTTTAACCCAAAAGCGGGAATTACCTACAAGCTTAATAGTCAAAATAGCATTTATTTTTCGTACGCCAGGGGAAATCGTGAACCTTCACGAGTTGATTTTGAGACGGGCGACCCGGAATC
>JBCBZA010000155.1:0-9166 GCA_039815575.1 Bacteroidota bacterium
CGATCGGGTCGAAATTGTTAGGCGTCCCTATCCCAGTGGAGGGGCATTTTACATTTTGTAAGTACCTTACAACGTTCTTTTATTTGAAGAACATCGGAATCTAATTTCAGATTTACATGCAACTCACCCTAACCATTCCCGCATTACTTTTTCCTGCGGTTTCCTTGACCATGTTGGCCTATAATGCCCGTTATTTGGCCATCGCCGCTCTAATTCGCCAACTACACAAACAATTTGAGGAAACAAAGGCAAGTCCCTTGAAACGGCAAATTGAATCCCTTAGAAAACGGTTGAACATTATCAAAAATATGCAAGCTACTGCCATTGGTTGTTTTTTGCTGGCTGCTGTTTCCATGTTCTTGATTTATGTGGAAATGTCCGTTTGGGCCAACATTATTTTTGGAATCAGCCTTCTTCTTTTAATGGTTTCCTTAGTGCTATCCCTAATTGAAGTCCAACTTTCCACCAAGGCACTAGGCATTCAATTAAAAAACATGGAAAAGTGATTTCTAATATTTGTTAATAATACATTTAATGCTGAACCGCATCATTTATGAAAGGGCTTTCCCTATTTTTAAAAATCAATCTTAAATCAAACATCATGAAAAAAACAATTTGCGCGATTGCAATCGGATTATTCATTTATTCAATCCCCCTTTTTTCTCAAACGGAGCAAGGAAAAATTTTAGTAGGAATTTCGTCTGGACTAGGTCTTAATGGAGGGCAAACCGGTTTTTCTTTTTCCAATACTAAATTTAAGTCTGATGATTTTGAATCGGATGGTGCTAATAGTTTTTCCTTCAACTTGGCTCCTAGATTGGGTTACTTTGCAACCAATGACCTAGCGGTTGGTCTGGAGATTAATTATTCCTATTTAAGTTTCGAAAACCAGGGTTTTGATGGCTTAGGTAGTAGTAAAACAAAAGTCAATCAATATAGTGCCGGTCCATTTATACGCTATTATTTCAAAGGTGAAAAAGTGAGGCCCATTGTTGAGGGAGGTGTTTCATTTGGGAGAAGCAACAATACCAATGAAGGGGCCAATCCTGTTGACGGAAGCGATCTGGAGTTCAGTTCCAATTTATTCGCCTTTGGTGCTGGTGCAGGGTTAGCAGTTACTTTAGGCGATAAAGTTAGCTTTGATGTATTACTGGTATATTTAAATTCTCAAGTGAAGCCTACAGAAAACAACAATAACAACTCGCGTTCAATAAGTAGCTCCTTTGGTCTTCGACTTGGGTTTTCAATTTACCTAGGACAATCATCCAATCCAGATAAAATTACCCCGTAGTTAAGGAGGTTCATAGACCATATTTTTGAAAAATCAGTTCCATCGCCCTTGCCCATTGCGGATAAGCCTCCGGGATCAAGTGGGTATGGTCAGGTAAGACATAGGCCTCCAAAATATCGCCTTCTTGGCATAGATAAGGCCTTAAATCCATGAAATCATAGCCCTTATCTTGGCAAAATTGCTGCATCATTTGATTAAGGGAATCAATCTGTCGATTTCTAAAAAAATTGGTGCGTTGATAAAGCGTTGAGGTGTAAACAGGTTTGGTGCCCAAAGCATTAATGGAATCCAATACCATAGTCATGTTTTGATAAATTCTTTGCGTTGATATCCCCAAGGTATAGTCATTAATCCCGCCTTTAAAAAAGCATAGTTCAGGTTTATGGGGTACGATAAAATCCTTTATGACCCAAGATAATTGTTGGGTCGTCCAGCCGGGCTTACCACCATTGAAGACATCTTTCCTTTTCAACACTTCCTGCCAGTTTCCTTGATAGGTGATGGAATTGCCCAACATCACAATGTTTACTGGGTTTACGAACAATCCTTTTTCGTCCGTAACCCCATTTTTTTTAATAACCGCCATCTCTTTTATTTTCTCATCCCCATCATTGGCGAAACTTGACTCCTTCAAAAAAATATACCCGATTAGGACGATGTTCAAAATAAGGGATAATGGCCGGAATATGCTTTTCATCAAATTGAGATAGGTTTAAAAGGTAATACTTATTATTTGAACCAAAAACCAAACAATTAAGTAAGATTTTTCTTTGTAAACCCCTTACTATTTCTTAACGTAATTGCTACGCTTTTTTGGTATATTTAAAGTTCCAACTCAACTAACATTTTCAGCTATGAAAAGGGTCAAGGATATTCCCTTTTTTAAACGAATTCGTGAAATACGGGAGTACCAGTTTGGTACGTTCTATTTCTTTGAAGGGCTCGTAATTGGCGAACTCAACGGAGGAATCACCTTTGGATGGGAGATGGGCAAAAGGGCCATCGACGCTGCCAAGGAAATTTTCGGTGAAGACTTGCCCATCGCATACATTTCAAATAGAATTAACGATTACTATGTAGTTCCTACGGATTGGGGGAAATTCTTCAAAAATCGGCATCAACTGGATTTCTATTGTGTTGTAGGTGAAACTAAAGGCAGTTTCGCCAGTTTGGTCATGGAGCGAATGTTCTTTAAAAATTCCATTAAACAATTCACTGATTTGGAAAAGGCCATTGAATGGAGCTTGCAACGAATTGAGGAAAGGAATATGGCAAAAAAACCTACCTTATCTAGAAAAGTAACGGAATCTTAATTTCGGTCCTTACCCCCCCATTCTGCTCTAAATTAAAAAACCGAAAGGTAAAATTCCTGTCAAACAAGGTATTTAGTCGATCCTTGATATTCTGAATGCCCAAACCTTTGTTTTGAACGCTGCCTTCAATCCGAGGGCCATCGTTTTCTACACTAATTAAAAGATGTTCGTCAGTTGGTAGAACTGAAATTTTTATATTCAAATGTGTTGACTCATAGGAATACCCATGCGCAAGTGAATTTTCCAATAAGGGTTGAAATAGCATGCTTGGCACTAAGACATTTTTTATGCTCTGATCTATTTCAATGACGATATTCAAATGGTCCGAAAATCTGGTTTTCATAATCTCCAAGTACTTTTCCAGTATTTCCATCTCCTTAGTCAAAGGAATCATATTTTTATCCCTTGTTTGTAAGACCTCTCGCAATAAGTCCCCTAAATTTCCCAAAATATGCTGTGCTTTGTATGTATCTTCCCGTATTAAGGACGAAATACTATTTAGCGTATTGAACAAAAAATGTGGATTCAATTGCGACCTTAAAAATTGTAGCCTTACTGCCTGTAATTGTTGGGTCAATTTCGCCTTTTGTATCTCGGTCCTGCTAATTTTCTCAATATAGTAATAGACATAGATAATGGTAATAAAACCCACATATCCCAAATAGTTCAAATTAGAACTAAACAGGGTTTGGACAAAAAAATCCTCCAGCGTGATTGCTGATAAGTTCATAGATTCAAAAACAAGTAGATATACATAAATAAAGGCAGTTAGGACAAAGGAATAAATGAGTGAAAGTATAAAATGGACAATTGCCATATAGGACCATTTTAGATTCCTATCTATCATTGTTTTGGTCACCACAATGATCAACATAATGGCAGGCGGCACTATTAGAAAATTAGCAAGCAATGGCCTTAGTGCCGTTTCCCACCAACTAATTTCAAAATACTCTGGGCGTCCCATTGCTTTTAAAATAATCCTCCTACCGAGATAGACAATATGGTATGTAGCCATATAACCCAGTAATATCAAGAAGAGCTTCTTATCCCAATACTTTCTCATTTTTTCAAACCCATTTTAATGAGAAATGCTTTGCGATATCCCTTGCTCACCCTCAATCTAGGTCCCTCTTTAATTTTCACATCCATTTCCCCAAAAGACGAGCCAATCAGTTCTTCGATATACTTCATGTTCACTATACTTGACCTATGGATTCTAACAAAATGCCTAGGGTCTAGGCATTCCATAATATTATACATGGCATCCCTAAGTACATACCTAGCATTTTTTGTGAAGATTTCAATATGATAGTTAGATGCCTTGATGTAGACAATGTCGGTTTTACTCACAAAAGCAGTTCTATTGCCTAAGGGAACCGGTATTCTATTGGAAGTAATTTTATTTTGGGTCTCTATATATTCCTTAACCCGAGGTAGTCTTTTTTCGAAACTATCTTTCATCTTCTTATTTTTGAAGTCTTCAACAACCTTGCTTATGGACCTATAAAAACGCTCTTCCGTAAAGGGCTTCAACAGATAATCAAAAGCAAAAATGTCAAATGCTTCAACAGCATATTGATCAAAAGCGGTAACAAATATTACCAGCGGCATTTTTGCTTTTATCCTTTTAAGAACGTCAAAGCCCGTCATGTCCTTAAGTCGAATATCCAAAAAAATAATGTCTGGTTTAAGGGAATTGATAGCTCTTACGGCATCTTTCCCTGTACCCAACTGACCTAAAACTTCAACTTCGTCACTGCTTTTGAGTAGATTGGCTATTAGCTTTCTAGCCAAAGGTTCGTCATCAATTATTAGGGCCCTAAATCTCATATATCAACAATGTATGCAAAATTGTACTAGCAAGCAGGTTTGGATAAAGCCCTAAATGCACTTACTGCAGCACACAAGGGATTCACTTCAGAATAAGCCCTGTTAGCTTCAATGGAAAGTCAATCAGAACCTGGAGTCAATACTTTTGAAAACAAACCATTGTAAATTTTGTCTTTATGAAATCAGTTTGGAAATGTTTTCTCTTAATACCCTTCATAATCAGCTTGTCATGTGGCAGTGAAGACGACGCAGCAGAAATGGAAGAAATCGGAGAGGAAATGGAAGAAGAAGTAGGAGAAATCTCCCTTGAAGGAGATTATAGAGGGACATGGTCTTCGACTACCGATCAAGGCCTAACTTTTTCTGGAGTTACAATTTCCGCAATATTTGAATTTACTGATAATACTGAGACAAGGCTACGAGGCTGGTTCTTTCTTTCCGACTCACCTGGCACAATAAATGAAAATCTTGGAACCATGACACTAAGTCTGGATGGTAATACAATCACGTCATTCCGATTTTTCGACACCATTCCTGATTGTAATGGCGATTTTACTGGAACGGGTTCAGTAATCTCTAGAAATCCCTTTACCCTAGAAATCGATTTTACGGGCGAAGACTGTGATGGGAACCACATCGGTCAGATGGTTTTCACAAGAGTCACGAACTAATTCATATATTCAAGCTCTTGCTCCAATATGAAATAAGGCATCGCCTTGATTCACAACTGCTTGATGATTAATACAGATAACGTACCCATCAAACGGAGCTTTTATTTTTTTGTGTTTTTTGGCATAGGTATCGGTAATGGTACCTAAGGTTTGATTCTTTTTCATCGAGGTTCCATTCTTAATTTCTGGGATAAACATTCCTGCTCTGGGTGCCCTAAGCCATTTTCTGTATTCCAAGGAAACTGATTTCAATTTCTTGGTCTTGTCTTCGGCAATCATCCCAAGTCCCGCTAGTACATTTTTTACTCCCTTAATCCCGATTTGAATGGCAGTTTCATTAAATCGCATGCTTTCCCCGGCCTCATAAACCGCAATCGGTTTTCCCATTTTAAACGCTGCTTTTCTAAAGGAACCAGCAATAAGATTGGAAGCAAAAGCAAAAGGTGCATTAAAGAAAGTAGCCAATTTTCTTCCCATTTCGTCTCCTTCAGTATAACGCATTTGTGGAAAGTTGTGCCGTTGTCCTCCTCCAGTATGCAAATCCAGTCCAAAATGGATCTGAGGTAGGATTTCGCGCGTATAATGATAGGCAATTCTACTGGCCAACGACCCTGTTTTTCTACCTGGAAAACTTCGATTGACATCCTTTCCGTCTGGCACATCCCTTGAAAAATGGATGAATCCAAAAACATTAAGAATTGGAACAACGATGACTGCTCCTTTGGCGATGTCGAAATCATTATTTTCCAACATACGACGAAGGGTTTCCACTCCATTGATTTCGTCACCATGCAATCCAGCCTGGACCAATATGGTAGGACCAGCTTTTTTTGAATTGAACACATGTACTGGAATATCGATAAGAGTACCTGTGGGTAAGCGTGCAATTTCAATTCGGAGCAGTTTGTTTTGTCCCGGCTTCACGCTTTCACCGTTAATGACAATGGTTTTATTTTCTTCTTCTGAGCGCATTTCTCTCCACAAATTGAACAATATGTTTGGCCACATTAACTCCAGAAGCTTTTTCTATCCCTTTAAGTCCCGGAGATGCATTGACCTCTATGAGAACAGGACCTTTTTTGGAACGCATTAAATCCACTCCTGCTACACCAAGGCCCAAATACTTGGTTGCATTTAAGGCAATGTATTTTTCCTTGGAAGATAATTCTACCCGTTCTGTTTCACCTCCTCGGTGTACATTGGAGCGAAATTCGTCCAAATCACTTTTCCGTTTCATTGCGGCAACAACCTTGCTACCTACGACAATTATCCGAATATCTTCTCCATTGGCTTCTTCAATATATTGCTGAAGTAGGATACTGGTATCCATTTTATACAAGGTATCTATGATCGACTTTGCGGACTTTTTGGTCTCTGCCAAAATCACCCCAAGTCCATGGGTCCCCTCCTGTAATTTGATCACTACAGGAGGACCTCCCAAGAGGCGGATCTGATCTTCAATGTTATCAGGGTTTATGGAAAAGAGGGTTTCTGGTATGGGTATGCCCTTCCGAGCCATAATCTGCAATGTCCGTACCTTATTACGCGCTCTAGTAATACCCAATGAACGTGCCGTACTAAATATGCCGTTCATTTCAAATTGCTTCACTATGGCCGAACCATGTCTTGTGACCTTAGACCCAATTCTTGGAATAATGGCGTCAAATTCATTGGTAATATCCTCTTCACCGATAAAAATTTTCGGGTGGCCTTCTCCAAGTTTTACCGAACATTTGGTATGATCTATAAGTTCAACATAGTGCCCATGCGACTGTGCCTCTTCAACAATTCGTTTTGTAGAGTGTACATTAAGACTTACCGAAAGTATGGCGATGTTCATTATTAGACAGCGCATCTTTTGTTCGGGTTTCAATATCGGTCAAAAAATAGAGTTGAGGAAGAATTCGAAAACTAAATAGTTTTTTGTCTAAGCATTTGGTCAGGAAACCTACAAATTTTAAGGTTAAAATCAAACGTTTTCGCTATTTGCTTATAACGCTTCTAAATAAGCTTGTCCCAGTAGTTGAAAACTTGTTAAAAACTCAATCGTGCCGTAAATTAGCCAAAATAAAAATTTGATGGGAGGACTTATTAAATCTTCACTGGCAAGGAAATTTACAATGGCTCTTTCGGGTCTTTTTTTGGTCATTTTTTTAGTTCTCCACGTGACTATAAATCTTACTTCCGTTATTTCCCCAGACTTTTTCAATGAGGCTTCCCACTTTATGGGCTACAATCCATTGGTCCAATTTGTTATGCAGCCCATACTCATTGCAGGGGTTATTGTTCATTTTATTATGGGATTTGTATTGGAAATTCAAAACAGAAAAGCAAGAGGTTTTAGTTACGTGAAGTACCAAGGAAGTGCTAATGCCTCCTGGGTATCTAGAAACATGATTTACAGTGGCTTGGTCATTCTTGCATTTCTGGGCCTGCATTTTTACGATTTTTGGGTGCACGAAATGGCATACAAATATGTGGAGGCAAATCCAGAAGACCCAACGAGATATTATGCAGAAACTGTAGAAAAATTCGCTCCGTTTTGGAGGACAGTCATTTATGTCATATCATTTGTGCTTCTCAGTCTTCATTTATGGCATGGTTTTGCTTCGTCGTTTCAATCCATGGGCTTGAACAATACATATACCAAAGGGTTTAAAAAATTTGCAAAAGGCTTTGCCATATTTGTTCCGCTTGCCTTCGCATTTATTGCCATTTATCATCACTTTAATCCTGTAACTCATTGATTATGAATTCAAAGATTCAAGCGGCAGTTGAGGTAGAATCCCCAGCGAAGAAAGTAACTAAAAAAGCCAATACCTTAGTCTCCAATGTTCCGCACGGACCGCTTAGGGATAAGTGGACCAAACACAAAGACGAAATAGACCTCGTTAATCCTGCCAACAAGAGAAACATTGATGTTATCATTGTTGGAACAGGTCTTGCTGGAGGTTCCTCTGCCGCGACCTTGGCAGAATTGGGGTATAATGTAAAAACTTTTTGTTATCAAGACTCTCCAAGGCGCGCACACTCCATAGCTGCACAAGGAGGAGTAAATGCCGCCAAAAATTACCAAGGGGATGGAGATAGTGTTTACCGCCTTTTCTATGACACTGTAAAAGGAGGGGATTATCGTTCACGTGAATCCAATGTATACCGTTTAGCCGAAGTATCCACAAATATCATTGATCAATGTGTGGCCCAAGGGGTTCCATTTGCACGCGAATATGGCGGTCTCCTAGACAACCGTTCCTTTGGAGGAGTACTGGTCTCTAGAACTTTTTACGCAAAAGGACAAACTGGTCAGCAGTTGCTATTGGGGGCCTATTCGGCCATGAATCGACAAATCCAAAGGGGCAAGATCAAATCTTATACCCGTCATGAAATGTTGGATTTGGTTATTGTTGATGGAAAAGCAAGAGGTATTATTGCTAGAAATCTAATAACCGGTGAAATAGAACGTCATGCTGCACATGCAGTGGTCTTGGCAACTGGAGGTTATGGAAATTTATTCTTTCTTTCTACTTACTGTATGGGCGCCAATGTCATGGCGGCGTGGAAAGCACATAAAAAAGGGGCTTTCTTCGCGAACCCTTGTTACACACAAATTCACCCGACCTGTATCCCAGTTTCCGGAGACCACCAATCAAAATTAACATTGATGTCAGAATCCTTAAGGAATGATGGTCGTATTTGGGTTCCAAAACACATGGACGATGCCATTGCTATTCGAGAAGGTCGACTGAAGCCTACAGAAATCAAGGAAGAAGATAGGGACTACTATCTGGAAAGGCGCTACCCGGCCTTTGGGAATTTAGTACCCCGGGATGTGGCTTCTAGAGCCGCAAAGGAACGCTGCGATGCAGGCTATGGGGTAAACAAAACTGGAGAGGCCGTCTACTTGGATTTTGATGCGGCCATCATGCGCTACGGTAGAGAAAAAGCCCTTACCTCTGGCATGAAAGATCCAGACGACATTACCGTGAGAAAATTAGGGGAAAAAGTAGTGGAAGCCAAATATGGCAACCTCTTCCAGATGTACGAAAAAATTGTGGAAAAAA
>JBCBZA010000124.1:0-11870 GCA_039815575.1 Bacteroidota bacterium
AGGTCCCTACAAGCTACTCCGCGATACATTAGTCGAGAGACTTACGAGATACAGCTACGGCATAGAGCACCTCTCCTGCGACTCCTTCTCGTGATCTGCACCCCCCCCCCTCCTACGGACAGAGCCTATGTACGAGGTTCGCCCGTGGAAACTAAACTCTTGCCAAGTAAATGACGAGAACCCCTGCAAAGCTAATCGTTCTGATCTGATTTTTATTGGCTCAAGAAGACTATTGGAGGTGCTACACAGCAGTGCGAGTATTGTAGGGGGTGCCGTAAACAAGGCGGGTGAGGTTGAACTACATTTCCAATGGGCCTGGTCTCAGGCGTGTTGTGGGAAATAACATTACCGAAATTGGGCGTAAAGAGTTGGTTTTGATAGGCCCAAATTTGGAACATTGCTGGGAACAACACCATTGTACAGAAAAGGAAATACACGAAATTACCGTGCAATTCCAGAATACCTTACTCCCAGAAAATTTATTGATGAGGGGTATTATGAGGCCCATAAAGAAAATGTTGGAAAAGTCAAGAAGGGGAATCTCGTTTTCCGAACTGGCCATACAAAATGTGGAGTCTAGACTTCTCAATGTTGCCCAATTGGATGGGTTCGATTATTTTACCGAGTTACTCTCCATATTATATGATTTGGCCATTTCTAGAAATCAAGTACTACTATCAACATCGATGGCCAGATTCCAGAATGGAATGGATAATGAAAAACTTGACAAAGTCAATATTTTTCTAGAAAAGAACTATGATCGTAAGCTCACACTGAAGGAATTATCGGATTTTTTGAATATGACACCGGTTTCATTTAATCGTTTTATAAAAAAACATACCGGAAAAACGTTTGTCGAATATTTGAATGATGTAAGGATTGGTAATGCATGCCGGCGGTTAATTGAACGTGATGATAATATTTCGGATATTGCCTATACCTGTGGCTTCAATAGTATTGCAAATTTCAATAGAGCTTTTAAAAGGATAAAGGGATGTACTCCCACAAAATTCCGAAGTGATTTTTGGGGGATAAAGAAGGTGCTTTAGCAGTAGTCCTCCATCACCAACTACATATTTTGCGTTTATGCTTCACTGCCCAAAAAGGAAAATACCCACAAAATTCTTTGTACCTCATACGCACTGGCCGACCTAAAAACGTTTGATAGGTATTTTTAGAAGCTTCTTTCTCTCGAAAATGAAATTCCTACTTCCAGGTGTAGAATGCAGGGGTACTCAAAATACCACTGGCGTTCATTGCCTTAATTTCATAATCTCCCGAGGTATTTTCAGAAACGTATTTGGTACCGTAGACTTTGTCAACGAGTTTACCATCCTTATAAACATGATACCCTACGACCCAACTTCCCTTATCTGGGTCTTCGGAAGCTTCCCAAACTAAAGTTTTTTGGCCATTTTCCTCCATCAATCGGATATTTTTAGGAACAGTTGGCGGTGTTTGATCCAATAAAGGAAGATCTCCAAGCATTAAGGCTTCAATTTCTTGGGCAATTAAATCGTCATCCCTTTTCTTTTGGATATGACCTTGTTGTTTGTTTATGGAATGATCCCAAGCGCACTCGCCTTTTTCAGTTAAGGTGATAGCACCTCCGGTATAGGCTTTGTAGTTTTTCCCTTCGCCCCGGATAGCATAATGCAGCGCAATCTGGTCATTACTATGTCTGGTAATACTTTCTGCACCTCCCCGATATTCAAAGTGCTTTTCATAACTGACTCGAGCGATGTGATCTACAGGAAGTTTCTTCAAACCTTGACCGGACATGACATTGCCATTGTTTGTGTTAAAGTAGTCCCCATTACCATTTTCCCAACCTGAGGCCATAAATGGTGCCGGGCAGTTTTCAATCACATAGCGGCACATTCCATTTCGTTCTTCGTTAAGACATGACCAATCTGTATAGGAGCACAGATGGTCAGCACCTCCCCAATTGGTGCGGTCCCATCCCTTGTTATTTAAAAAATTACCGCCCATGGTCACGACCTGTTTTACTTTTTGTTTGACAAGGTCATAGCCTGATTTTGAACTTAGTTGGTCTGGTTGTGATTTCAATACACCATAAAAGTTGTGCATGGTTCCAATAATGACCACAGTTATACTTGTATCCTTTGCACTTTCCAGCACTTCGCGGTAGAGTTTGACCCCATCCAAAGATGCCTCCCAATTTTTTAAAGGTCTTGGGTAGTCTTTGGCAATATGGAAATCATAAGTGTTTTCCGTTGCATGAATTTTTTCAGCATATCCCTTATAATCCCCAACTGGAATACCGGGACGGTTGTAGAATTGGTTAATGGCACTGATGGAAAGAGCAGATTCTTTCTGGTTTGTTGAATTGACTATGGCCAAAATATCACATTCCCCTTTAGTTGCCATCGTCTGCAACATCGCCATACAACCTACGTCATCAGGATCAAAGGAAGGGTCAGTGTCTAAAATGACTTTTTTCTGGGCGCTTACCGAAAAAACAAGAAGAAGTAAGGGTAGATAACAATGTTTCATCTGCATAATTTTTTTAAGTTATTGAATTTTAATGTCTTAAAATTTTCCAAGCATGAATTTTTCAATCTCTGACTCCATCTTTTGTTTGGGCCAGTTCAGCATCAGATAGGTTTGGTTGGAACCTTCTGATATTTCCCAAGTATTTCGACCTGTATCATCAGGAATACAAATGCCATTTTCACTTCGGGTCCAATAATCGCCAACACCATCCCTAACCGCATAAAGCACAGCAGTCTGGTCATAGGTGGAATTATCATAAATTTTACCCTTGAATTGATGGTTTAGCCAAGGTGCATATTTGCTGAAGTGATAAAACCCCAGATAAAGGGGCGATTCTTTTGGGAGGTCATTAAATACTTCCCCCGTTTTTAGGTCGACTCCGATTTCGTAACCTAAAAAGGTAATCGGCGCTTGGATTTTTTTAAGGACATCTTTAGTGACACCGACCATATTCCCATCGAAGTTCCATTCCCTTCGCTCTCCCTCAGGGAATTGGCCTCCCATAATCACAACTTCCTTCACCTTAGCTTCTATGAGTTTTTGTCCATCTAATGGGGAGCGGTCGTCTGCTTTGGAATCTAGAAGCCGTTTAATGTTCAGCAACGGTCCCACGGTGACCAAAGTGATGCTTTTGTCTGTCGCTTCTGCTAAGAGTCTTCGATATAGTTTGGTGCTTTCAGTGGCTTTTTCATAAGAAGTGTCATGCGGAAGATTATCTGACAATACCTTGGTATGGTTCCATTCCGTAATCTGTACTTCTTCTGCTCGGCGACCGATGGGAATAGCTCCATTTCCATAGAAGGTATTTACTGCATCTATAGCACTAACGGCATACTTTTCAGTACTCCAACACATCACGGCCAATAGATCACATTCCCCTTTATTTTGAAAATGATTGAGCATGGCCAAAGCCCCTAGATCATCAGCATCGCCGCCAAAATCGGTATCAAAAATGATGTTGGTTTGGGCCGACAGGTTAATGCCCAATAAGAGTATTAATATCAAGGGGAAGCTTATATATTGTTTTTCTTGATTTTTCATCATCGATCGTTTGTGGTATTCTTTAAAAGTTGGTAGGTGACGGCGTCGTGGGTTTGGTATCTGAAGATGTCTGTGTCCCCATCATTATCATAATCAACAGCTTGTCCATTGTATATCCCCTCTTCTGAGATTACCATAGGTTCCCATTGGGTGTGATTCTCGCCAGATAGGAAAATGGTTATTGGATAGGTCTCATAGTCCAATCCCTGTGCGCGGGATTTGTTGACCCCCGCAAGAACATCAAAATCACCATCCAAATCAAAATCAAATACCTGAAGGGTATGGCAGGCAGGAATGCTATCGGAAATCACATGTTCCTTCCAAATACCATCCACTTTTTTATAATATGAAAGTGGAAAGCCAGCGCGTTCCGAATGACTTAAAAACACCTCGCTTTGACCATCACCATCCAAATCCTGTAGGAAAGTTTTGGTGCCGTTTCTTGACCAATCCCCTTCTTGAGTGTTCCATTTTTCATCAATATTTTCAGGATTCCAGTCCAAACTCAAATTTTCACCTGGACTTTGGAACACATGTCCTCCTGCAACAATATCCATAAAGCCATCACCATTTATATCGCCCACGTCCATCCCTTCGTGCAGGTTACCATAATTTTTATACTCCTGAACGAGGGTCCAGTTATCGGCGTTGTTTTGTGCAAAAACTTGCAAAGTGCTGACTTCAAAACATAAAGTCGCGATATCCATTTTACCATCTTTATTAAAATCAGCAATGCTTACATCTTTAATAAAGTTGGGCGCTTCGCCGATAGGGTGGGCTTCCCAATTTGGATTTTCATACCAATAAAGTATTGAAGGCTCGTTAGCCGCTTCCCACTCACCACTATGATGGGCAGCTAGAATATCGATATCCCCATCATTATCCATGTCTGCGGCTTCAATATCCCCCATGGCCAATTCCTTAGGAGTATTGATAAGGGTTTTTGCCCACAGGCCATTTTCTTTTTGGCCAGTGTAATAGCCCAGTTTTCCACCGTATCCGTTGTTGTCAACGAATAACAAATCCGAAATGCCATCACCAGTAAGGTCAATGGGGTCCGTGGCCCATAAAAAAGTCAATGAATCCGCGATAATGGTCTGTTCAAAGGCTAAAACTTTGACCTCTTGGACCTCTTGTTCAATGGTGGGTTTTTGTTGTTGTCTGCAACCCAATCCCGCTATAATAAAAGCCAGTATGACAAATGATACTATTGTTTTCATTTTTATTTATTCGAATTTGACTGTTTTCAAAAATTTAGAAAAGGCCTCATGCTCCCTGGTAGTCTTGACCTCTTTGGGATAGAAACCAATAACAAATCTGTTTGTGCCACTCAGCAGGGGATTGGTCTCCTTACCTCGTCCAAAACCAAAAACGGTCATGCCATCTTTACTTGCTGTGCCTTTTTCACTATTGCCCAGATACGAAACCAGACCTATTTCTGGCGTATTCGCTTTATGCATCATGAAGAAAGTGACATCAAGATTTTCCACGCTAACATAGGCCCATTGTAAGGGTTGGAATTGCGCCTTTCCTTTGTAAAAGTCTGGAATGCTTGAGCTTGTAGTTCGGGCGTTGGAACCATGATAGTAACTACTGGGCTGGAATTTTCCGCCTGGCGTTCCTTCGTATAAGAACCAATAGTTTCTGTTAGGATCTGCATTAAGTACTTCCAATTTGGCATAGGAGTCGTAAAAGGTCCAACGCCATTTCCACCGCTTACTTTTGGATTCTGAATAGAGCATGCCATCTTCAAACCATGACAGACATTGGTCAAACCCAGGATGCCCTGCCCCATTATCCTTCCCTTGATGTACCATGTTAGGGAGGCCCCGAAACATACCAGCCGCTCCTTGTGGGTAGTCTAATGCACCTTGTTTGAAGGCAATCCAATCATTGCCGTACTTATCCAACATTCGGGAAAATCCTCCACCTACAATGTCATAATAATAGGTAATGTCCCTAGTTGTTATTACATAGTGGTCTTTTCCCTGGTATTGGGTGATTAGACTGTTCTTTCTTTTGTTTTTGGAGGTGTTTTTCCAAAAATGCATCCATTGGTAATTGTCCCAAGCGGAACCGATGATGTCGAGGTCACCATCATTATCCATGTCAAAGGGTTTAGCACCTAAGTGGTTTTCCTTTCCCGTGTCCAAAATAGTTTTTGTAAAACGTGCTGTTCCGTCATTGACCCAAAGCTGTAGTTCCAAGTTTTGGCCTTTATGCTCGGCGGTAAGAATATCCAAATCCCCATCCCTGTCCATATCCGCTACGTCCAAATTGTTGCTAGAGTACTGGGTGGTAAGGGTATTGACTGTCCATGTCTTATTGGAGTTATTCTGCTGAAACCAAAGGATGTTGCTATCGGGTTCCAATCCGGGATAACGTTCTTCGGCAACCACGATTTCCATCTGACCATCACTGTTTAAGTCTCCAATTTTTATGCGATCGATGGGATGTTCTGTCTGGGCAACATAATAGTCTTTCCAATAGGTGTCCAACCGTCCCCCATTTTCAAACCAAACCAAAACTCTTGGCTCATCTTGGCCCTCCTGCTTTCTGCCACAGGCAATGTCCAAATCTCCATCGCCGTCAATATCGCCCACACCGATACCCTCGTCGGAGGTATTTTTGCCGATGAGTTGGGTGGGCCAGGCAGATTCAGTTGGGTTTTCGGGAATTGTAATGAGGTACACATTGCCGTTTCCTGCAATTAATAACTCTTCTTTTCCACCAGGAATGATTTGCGCCCGTTCAAATCCCTGACTATTTACATGTGAGGTAGCTGGAATTTCAGTAATGGAATGCCTAACATATTGTGTGCCTTTTAGATTTACTGCCTCGTACCAATAGATATGGGGTAAGGCTTGCGCAATAATATCAGCATAAGGGTCCCCATCAACATCCATGATAAAAATACCGTCCACATTATCATCAAGGACAGTTCGCTCCCATGGCTGGCTGCCCTGTTGAGGTTGATGGTACACATAACGTCCCGATACGATATCCAAAAGCCCATCGTGATTGATGTCTCCGGCATCAAGACCAAAATAACGTAACCATTCGGGTTGGTTCCAGTCGCCCCATTTTTGCTTGGTACTATCAATGACCATATAGTCCCATTGGGAATAGAGGAAGGTCCCTATAAGGAAAAAAACAAAGGAAAGTGTTGAATTCTTCATGGCTTTAGACATATTTCTGAGACCGAATCCCGTTGGATAAATGTAGGTTTCAAGATTTGGGGGTCGACTTCTTTTCCTTCCAGAAGTTCAAAAAGGATTTCAACGGCTACTTTGCCAATGGCTTCCATAGGCTGTTTTATAGCTGTTAGGGGAGGGGATAATAATTCAAAATACGGTTGTTCATCAAAAGCAATCAACGAGATTTCTTTAGGAATGTGAAATCCGTTTTCTTTCAAGGCTTTCATACAGCCCATCGCAATTTGATTGTTCAGGGCGAACAGCGCAGTTGGGGCATCTGGCCGAGCTAAAAGTTCTTTGGTGTTTTCATAGCCATTTTCCAAACTATAGTCATCTCCTACCACTTTCATCCGTTCTAAGAGCCCATAATTTTTCATTGCTTTTTGATAGCCTTTCACACGGTTATCATTTGGGGTCGTTTCGGTAAGTCCCTGGATACAAGCAATATTTTGGTGTCCTTTTTCTATTAAAAAAGACGTGGCTTGATAGGCTCCAAAAAAGTTATCGGTGGTGACAAACGGAATATCTTGGTCCTCAAAATAGCGGTCAATAAGAACAACGGGAAGAGCCGTACTTTCAATGAAATGCCTTGATTCCTTTCCAACGGGGGCAACAAGTAGGCCATCTACTTTTCGACCCTTAAGTAGTGCAATGGACTCTTCTTCCAGATTGGTGTCGTCTTTGGTATCACAGAGCAAAACCATTTTGCCCCTACTACGCAGTTCTTCTTCAACGGTTCGAGCGAGATTGGCAAAGAAGGGGTTGGATATATCCGGAATGATCAACCCAATGGTATTGGTTTTTTGCAATCGCAGGTTTCTTGCAATTTGATTAGGGGCAAAATCAAGCTTATCGGCCACCTCGCGAACACGTTGTGCCGTCTTTTCGCTAATCCGATATTTTTTCTCTTGCCCGGTAAGTACACGAGAGACTGTAGTAGTGGACATTTCGAGTTCTTGGGCGAGTTCTTTTATGGTCATGGATTAATGAATTGTGTTTGCTTGTTTTTAGAAAACTTGGTGATTCCGATTTTAATTACTAAATTGCGCAATCGTTTGTGCAAATCTAGATATTTATTTTTAAATACTAAAATGGAAGAACAAAAAATCGTTGTGGTAGGAAGCAGTAATACGGATATGGTATTGCAATCCAGTCACTTGCCTTTGCCTGGGGAAACAGTTCTTGGGGGAACGTTTACCATGAATCCTGGGGGTAAAGGTGCAAATCAGGCAGTAGCTGCTGCCCGTCTTGGAGGCAATGTTACTTTTATTGCAAGAGTGGGGAACGATCTCTTCGGAAAACAAGCGATAGACGGTTTTGATGCACAGGGAATTGACACCCGGTTTATTACTAAAGATGCAAATGAAGCCTCTGGCGTGGCCTTGATTATGGTAGATGAAGAAGGAGAGAATTCCATTTCTGTGGCTTTGGGGGCCAATGGAACTTTGTACAGCAATCATATCACGCCTGCCTTGGAGGAATTGAAGAAAAGCGCCTTTGTTTTGACCCAACTGGAGTCTCCCTTACCAACCGTAGAATATTTGGGAAAGTTGGTTCAAGAACATGATTTAAAACTCATCTTGAATCCAGCACCTGCCCAACAACTTTCCAATGATTTGTTGGCCTCATTATATATCATAACCCCGAATGAAATTGAAGCGGAGCTATTGAGTGGCGTAAAAGTCATAGATGAGAACTCTGCTAGAACTGCGGCTAAAGTTTTACGACAGAAAGGTGTTGCTATTGTCATTATTACCATGGGCGGTCAAGGGGCCTATGTACTTTCGGATGATTTGGATGAATTGGTACCATCTCAAAAAGTAAAGGTGGTCGATACGACGGCAGCAGGGGATACGTTTAATGGTGCTTTAGTTGTTGCCTTAGCCGAGGGTATGTTACTAAAATCCGCCATTGAATTTGCCAATAGAGCCGCCGGATATGCTGTTGGAATTTTAGGGGCACAGACCTCAGCTCCCTTCAGAACAGCTATTGAAATACCCACCAATAAAATAGATTAGATATGTTTATACCAGCCACCTATGCCTTTGCCGTTTTTCTTTGTGTGATCACCATGCTATGCTGGGGCTCTTGGGCCAATACCCAAAAATTGGCCTCCAAATCTTGGGCTTTCCCACTCTTTTATTGGGATTATGTCATCGGAATTGTGTTACTCACTTTGTTTTTTGGATTGACCTTGGGGAGCAATGGGGAGTTTGGTAGGGGATTTTTGGAAGATTTGGGCCAAGGAAGTCGAGATTCCTATATTTCCGCATTTTTAGGAGGGGTAGTTTTTAATATTGCAAATCTGTTAATCGTTGCTGCTATTTCCGTTGCAGGTATGGCGGTGGCCTTCCCCATAGGCATTGGAATTGCCCTAGTCCTTGGGGTTATAGTGAATTACAGCGCGAACCCTATAGGTAATCCATGGTTACTTTTTTTAGGTGTTGGGTTAGTAACTGTTGCTATTGTTTTGGATGCCTTAATCTACAGGAGATTACCTAATCAAAAAACGGCTTCAGTTGTAAAAGGATTGCTGCTTTCCATAGCGGGCGGGGTACTAATGGGTTTCTTTTTTCGATTTGTGGCGGCTTCGGTTTCGACTGATTTTATATATCCCAAAGTTGGACTTTTTACCCCTTATAGTGCTGTTTTTGTTTTTTCCCTGGGCATTTTTGCTTCCAATTTTTTATGGAACAGTTGGTTTATGTACAAACCCATTGATGGGGCAAAAGCGACTTACAAAGACTATTTTAAACAGGGAACCCCAAAACTGCATCTCATAGGTATTCTAGGCGGAATCATTTGGGGTGTTGGAATGTCGTTAAGTATGATTGCCTCAGAGAAAGCCGGTTTTGCCATCTCCTATGGTCTTGGTCAAGGTGCTACTATGGTAGCGGCTGCATGGGGCGTTTTTGTCTGGAAAGAATTCAAGGAAGCTCGAAAAGGAACAAATGCATTAATTGGTTTAATGTTTTTACTTTTTATTCTTGGTCTTGGATTGATTGTTTTTTCTAGATTGTAATGGTCAGGGTGCACTAGTCCGGGGAATTGCTTATTTTACATCGTTGCTCAAAAACTGTGTTAGACCATGTATACAAAACGAATATTTCCTGTCAGAGGGGTAATCCGATGGACACGTAGACATATCTTCCTTTTCTTAGTGCTCGCGGCTATTCCGGTGTTTTTGTTTGAGATATTTCGATGGAAATGGTTACACGTACCATGGCTTCCGTTGAGCGTTTTGGGCACAGCCGTTGCATTTATTGTCAGTTTTAAGAACAATGCCTCCTATGATCGATTGTGGGAAGCGAGAAAAATATGGGGAGGTATTGTAAATGCTTCGCGGTCTTGGACCATTATGGTAAAAGATTTTATTACTAATAGAGATACCAAGCATCCAAAAAATGAGAAAGAGCTCATGGCGATCAAGAGGGAATTGGTACATCGCCATGTAGCTTGGTTAACTGCATTACGCTATCAACTCAGGAAAGACAAACCGTGGGAAACGCACTTAAAGGAAGGAAAATCCAATAGGGAGTTCCGGGCAAAGCGGTATACCGTTTACGAAGATACCCAAGCTATTGAGGAAGTGATTGCTCCTTATATTTCAAAAGAGGAAATGGATGGGATTTTTGCCAAGGGAAATCAAGCTTCGCAACTGCTGGGCATTCAATCACGACGCCTGGGTGAACTAATGAATGAAGGACATATTGAGGATTTTCGGCATATGGAGATGATGTCGATGCTCACCGAATTTTATACACTTCAGGGCAAGAGCGAACGTATCAAGAATTTTCCCTATCCGCGTCAATTTGCTACTCTAAACTACATCTTTGTTTGGATTTTTATTTTATTGCTGCCCTTTGGAATTATGGAAGAGTTTGAAGGCATAGGTAATCGTATTGTTGAATATCTGCAAACCAATCCGGCTTATTTTGAGTTCACCCAAAACCTACAGCTCTTTATTGGGAGGCACTTTGTTTGGTTTTCTATTCCCTTCAGCGCATTGATTTCGTGGGTCTTTCATACCATGGAAGCCATAGGGGAGAATACTGAGAATCCGTTTGAAGGCGGGCCAAATGATGTGCCCATCACGGATTTGAGCCGAGGAATAGAAATTGATATTCGCCAATTGATTGACGATGATGGAATTCCGGCTCCATATCAGTGGAGAAATGATATTGTGATGTGAGCATTTGGACCATCTCGGTTTCCATAGTTCATCGGGCGATTTTGAATTTCATTATTGGGCCAACTTGGAGTGACTTTTTTTATAACCTCTTCTATCATAAGTACGGCATGAAAATTTTCTCGCTATATGGTGTCGTCAAAGCGCTAAATCCATTTATTTAGAATGAATATAAATAATAATAATTAAAATCACTATTTCAATAGAGGAAGCTTATTATTTAATAAATCAAAAAGATTATCCCTCGCTAATTCTACTCTCCCAGCTTTTTATCTTGCGGTGTACTTTTTTGAGAACACAATAAAATTTAAATCAAATGGATAATCACAAAAATGGCGACCCAAGCCAATGCCCCTTTTTGAACGGGGCCAACACAACGATTGCTGAGACCAGTGTGACCGGTTGGTGGCCAAACACCTTGAACTTAGATATTCTGCACCAACATGATACCAAGACCAATCCGTTGGGTGAAGAATTTGATTATCAAGAAGAACTAAAAAAGTTAGACGTTGAAGGTCTTAAGAAAGACCTTCATGAGTTAATGACTGATAGTCAGGATTGGTGGCCAGCAGATTGGGGGCACTATGGAGGACTGTTCATTAGAATGGCTTGGCATGCTGCCGGTTCGTATCGTACCTCTGATGGTAGAGGTGGTGGAGGTACGGGAAACCAACGTTTTGCACCCTTAAATTCTTGGCCTGACAATGCGAGCTTGGACAAGGCGCGTCGTCTTTTATGGCCCATTAAGAAGAAATATGGAAATACCGTGAGCTGGGCGGATTTGCTCATTTTAGCTGGTAATATAGCCTACGAAAGTATGGGTCTAAAAATGTTCGGTTTCGGATTTGGAAGAGAGGATATCTGGCACCCGGAAAGGGACACCTACTGGGGTTCTGAAAAGGAGTGGTTGGCGCCCAGTGAAAATC
>JBCBZA010000020.1:0-34583 GCA_039815575.1 Bacteroidota bacterium
GGGAACCTATACGGTCGTCTTCAAATATTTGGGCTATGAAACCAAAAAGGAACAGATTATCGTAGGTGAATTTCCCTATAAATTGAATATTACCCTGAAAGAACAGGTCCTTAGCTTGGATGAGATTACGGTGAAAGCGGAAGAAAACCCAGCCAATCGCGTAATTCGCAATGCCATAGCCAACAGAAAAAAATACAAATCCGAATTATTGGCTTATACCGCCGATTTTTATTCTAAAGGACTCATACGAATCAAAGAGGCACCTGAGCGGATTTTAGGACAGGATTTAGGGGATTTTGGTGGTGGCCTGGATTCTACCAGGTCGGGCATCATTTATTTATCTGAAACCCTCTCAGAAATTTCTAAAAGCAAAAGGGCGTTTAAGGAGCGTATTTTGGCCTCGAAAGTAAGTGGGGATGATAACGGATTTAGCTTTAACAACGCTTCTGACGTCAACTTTTCATTCTACAACAATACCATCACTTTTGGCAATGAGCTTATCTCACCCATTGCCGATAATGCTTTTTCCTACTACAGGTATCGTCTGGAAGGGACATTTTATGATGAGGGAAATAGACTGATCAACAAAATAAGGGTCGTTCCACGTAGATCGGATGATCGGGTATTTTCAGGAGCGCTTTTTATCGTAGAGGACACATGGGCCATTTATGCCCTCAACTTTAGTGTTACTGGAGAACAAACCCGAATTTTGCCTGCAGACACCATTTATCTAAAACAGGATTTCAATTATATCCCATCACAAAATTCATGGTTAAAAACCCTACAACGCATCGATTTTCAATACAGTCTCTTTGGCTTCAAGGGGAATGGAAGGTTTACTGCTGGCTATAAAAATTATGATTTAAATCCCTCCTTTTCTAAAAAAGCGTTTACCAATGAAGTTGTTTCGTTTGAAGATAGCGCCAATAAAAAGGATTCCATTTTTTGGGAGGCTATTCGTCCCGTACCATTAACTACGGAGGAGCGCTCGGATTATGGGAGAAAGGACAGTCTCCAGGTAATCAGGAAATCCCAAAAATATTTGGATTCCGTTGATGCCAAAGGAAATAGATTTAACCTAGGCTCCCTATTCTTTGGCTATACTTATACGAATACGTTCAAAGACAAGTACTACACCTTTACTTCTCCATTGGCCAACCTTTCCTTTAACACGGTACAGGGTTTTCGTGGTGCTGTGGAACTTGATTATCTTAAAAGAAATAAAGAAAAGGGCACACGGCTTAACATCAACACAAAACTTGACTATGGGCTTTCTGATAAGCGTTTTCGACCCCAGGGATCAATTTCCTATCGTTTCAATAATTTCTCCAGGCCTTTTTTAAAGTTAAGTGGTGGCAACGAAGTACTTCAATTCAACAACAACAACCCTATTTCCCCTATTGGAAACACTACGCTTTCCCTGTTTTTGGAAAACAACTTTGCAAAATTCTATGAGCGAAATTTCACAGAGCTTTTTTACTCACAAGAACTTATTAATGGCGTTTATATGTATGCCACCTTGGGTTACGAAGAAAGGAATCCCCTTTTTAACACTACAGACTTTGTTCTCATCAATGGGGATAATCCCTTTACTTCAAACAATCCATTGGACCCGCAGGATTTTGATAATGCGGCAATCACTCGGCATGATATCCTAAAATTGTCGCTTACCACTCGCATTCGGTTTGGGCAGAAATACCTCAGCTATCCTGACGGAAAGTTCAATTACTCAGAGGATAGATACCCCACGCTCTTCATTGGATATGAAAAAGGCTTCGCTGGGAGTGATGATACTAATCACTTTGACCAGTTCAAAATCCGATTGGCACAAGATTTTTCAATAGTAGATAAAGGTAGGTTCCATTACAACTTAAAGGCAGGTACGTTCTTGGAAGCAGATAACATTTCCTTTGTAGATTATCAACATTTTAACGGAAATAGAACGCGTATAACGCGTGGTAATTACCTCAATTCATTTTTTCTATTGCCCTATTACGACCTAAGTACCAATAAAAGCTATGTTGAGGGACACTTGGAACATAATTTTCAGGGGTACATCATGGGGAAAATACCACTATTGAAAAAATTGAAGTCCCACTTAATCATTAATGGTAATTCACTAGCCACCAGCAATAATAGCCCTTATTATGAATGGGGTGTTTCTTTGGGTAATTTGGGATGGAAAAAGTTTCGGTTTTTCCGAATTGGATTCGTTCAGAGTCATTTTGAAGGGACTACCGAAAATGGTCTCAATATAGGTTTACAGTTTTAATTCTTGTCTTCCAACATAGGCACAAAGCGAAAACTTCCAAAGGTCTTTTTCTCAAACTCTTTTTCAGATTTTCTAAGATATAAAGTCATTTCCTGCTCTTCAAGACCAACAGGGATAACCATTCGTCCCCCTATCCGCAACTGTGCCAACAAGGCTTTTGGCGTTTCTGGAGCGCCCGCCGTCACAACAATACCATCAAACGGAGCATCTCCCTCCAAACCTTTATAACCATCCCCAAACACCACCTTTTTGGGTCTATACCCCATTTTATCAAAAAAAAGTTTTGTGGCTTTAAAAAGTTCGTTTTGGCGCTCAATCGTGTATACCTTTGCTTTGAGGTGTAACAGAATGGCGGTTTGATACCCACTCCCCGTTCCTATTTCCAATACTTTGGCGTTGGGTTTAAGCTGTAGCAATTCTGTCTGAAAGGCTACGGTATATGGCTGTGAGATAGTTTGACTGGCCCCAATGGGGAAGGCCTTATCTTGATAGGCATGATCTTCAAAACCACTGTTCAAAAACAAATGTCTTGGAACGCTTTTTATAGCTTCTAATACCTTGATATCCGCTATCCCCTTCTTGGTCAAAGTCTTGACCAATTGATTCCGCATCCCCTTATGTTTAAAGGTATCCTGCATGTCTTTTGGTTTGGTATACGAAATTACGCAACCCTCAAAAAAGTAGCACACTTTTTTTTATCTCCGTATTTTTGAAAAAACAAACTACATGTTAAAAGTTGGCGTCCTTGGAGCCGGACACTTGGGGAAAATTCACCTTAGATTGTTAAATCAATCCGAAGCCTACAAACTGATAGGTTTTCATGACCCAGATGAGATGAATGCCAAAAATGTTCAAGAGGAATTTGGGTATCCTTACTTTGAAAACATAAACGATTTAATTGATGCAGTGGATGTGGTGGATATAGTTACCCCTACTCTTTCCCATTATGAATGTGCCAAAAAATCCATAGAAAAGGGAAAGCACATTTTTATTGAAAAACCAATTACCAATACCTTGGAAGAGGCTGAGGAATTGATCGAACTCAAAAATAAATTTGGGGTAAAAGGTCAGGTGGGCCATGTGGAGCGTTTTAATCCGGCCTTTTTGGCGGTAAAAAACAAAATTGTGGATCCCATGTTTATCGAGACCCATCGATTGGCCGAGTTCAATCCCAGAGGTACCGATGTACCAGTTGTATTGGATTTAATGATTCATGATATTGACGCTATTTTAAGTGTCGTCCCCTCTACCGTTAAGCGGATAAATGCCAGTGGTGTATCGGTAATCAGCAATTCGCCGGATATCGCCAATGCGCGATTGGAATTTGAAAATGGATGCGTGGCCAACCTCACTTCAAGCAGGATTTCGTTAAAGAACATGCGAAAATCCCGATTTTTTCAGCGCGACGCCTATATCTCGGTCGACTTTTTGGATAAGAAGGTAGAGGTTGTCAAGATGAAGGATGCTCCTGAAAAACTAGGGGACTTCGATATGATTTTGCAAAATGCCGAGGGCGAGAAAAAACAAATTTATTTTGAAAATCCGGAGATAGAACCGAATAACGCTATTTTGGATGAGCTGGAGACCTTTGCCCATTCCATAAACCACAGTACTGAACCCATCGTGTCCCTTGAACAAGGCACTGAAGCTTTACGTGTGGCACATAACATTATTGCATCATTTTAAAATCCAAGTACTATGAAGAACATTGCAGTCATTGGAGCAGGAACCATGGGCAATGGTATTGCCCATGTCTTTGCATATAAGGGATACAAGGCCAATTTGGTAGACATATCAGAGGTATCTTTGGAAAAAGGTATAAGCACTATTACCAAAAACTTGGACCGTATGTTGGCCAAGGAACGCATCACAGAGGATGATAAGTCATCCACGCTAGATAACATCACCACTTTTACCAATCTTGAAAATGGTGTCGGCAATTCGGATTTGGTGGTTGAAGCCGCCACCGAAAATTTGGATTTAAAACTTAAGATATTCAAGGAGCTTGATACTTTTTCTCCCGGAAATGCCATTTTAGCCAGCAACACATCCTCCATTTCCATTACCCAGATTGCTGCAGTGACCCAACGCCCGGAGAACGTAATAGGGATGCATTTTATGAATCCTGTGCCCATTATGAAATTGGTTGAGATCATTCGCGGTTACAATACATCTGATCAGGTCACAAAAACAATAATGGAATTATCACTAAAACTTGGCAAAACACCCACGGAAGTAAACGATTATCCGGGTTTTGTTGCCAATCGCATATTAATGCCCATGATCAATGAAGCCATTGAAACCCTCTACAACGGTGTTGGAGGGGTACTAGAGATTGACACGGTAATGAAATTGGGCATGGCACACCCCATGGGACCTCTTCAATTAGCTGACTTTATTGGTCTTGACGTATGCTTATCAATATTAAATGTAATGTATGATGGCTTTAAAAATCCGAAATATGCAGCCTGTCCCCTTTTGGTCAATATGGTGGCCGCCGGAAAATTAGGGGTTAAATCCGGGGAAGGCTTTTATGATTATTCCGGATCCAAAAAGGCTGAAAAAGTATCCAATCAATTTGCCTAGAATATGGCTATTATAAAACCATTTAGGGCCATACGCCCAGCAAAGGACAAAGTAGCATTTGTGGCTTCCCGTTCTTATGAAGAGTATGACAAAAAAGAACGGAACTATCACCTGAAATACAACCCATTTTCCTTTCTTCATATTATCAATCCTGGCTATAAGTATCAAAAAACCATTGTTGGTGAGGAGCGATTTACCTTGATTCGAAACCGTTATTTGGAATTTTTGGAAGAACAGATTTTGGTAAAAGATGACACCGATAGTTTCTATCTCTATCAAATCCAAAAGGCCGATTTTAAGACCTTGGGTATTTTTTGTGCCACAAGTATTTTGGATTATGGAAGTGATGTCATCAAAAAGCACGAGGATACCATACATGAAAGGGAATTGCTTTTTGCCAATTATCTGAAAACCGTTGGCTTTAATGCCGAACCTGTTTTAATTACCTACCCACAGAATACTGCAATTGAAGAAATTATTTCCAAGGAAGTTGCGAAAACCCCAGAATATGATTTTACTACCCCTGATAAAAAAAGACATCAATTGTGGCGCATAAAGGATGCGCCTACTATTTTACATCTTCAGAAATCATTTTCCACTATCGATAGTGTTTACATTGCCGATGGACATCACAGGAGTGCTTCATCCCATCTTTTGGGGAAAGACCTGGCAAATGAAACTAAGCAACATACAGGGAAAGAGCCGTATAATTACTTTTTGAGCTATTTAATTCCTGAGAATGAAATCAAGATATACGAGTTCAACAGAATGGTCAAGGATCTAAACGGATTGGCCAAGGAAGAATTCTTGATAAAACTGGACGCCTATTTCAGAATTGAAAAAAAGGACGATGGTTTGTACCGCCCGACTAAAAAACATCACTTTGGCATGTACCTGGATGGGGAATTTTATTCCCTTTATCTTAGAAAGCAAGTGTATCAATTCACGGATGCCCTAAGTGAACTGGACACGCAAATACTGTACAAGACTATTTTAGAACCCATTTTAGGCATTCATGATTTACGCAATGACAGGCGTATTTCCTATGGCTATGGCAAGCATAACCTTATTAAAATGAAAGAAAGTATTGATAAAGGCGAGTTTACCGTAGGTTTTAGTTTGGTACCCATTACCATGGATGAGGTGAAGGCGATAGCGGACGCCCATTTAGTGATGCCACCAAAAAGCACCTATATCGAGCCTAAATTGCGAAGTGGCCTTACCATTTATGAGATTTAAACCGATGCTTTATGTGGATTAAAGAAAATCTGGAAAAAATAAAAGTGACCCTTCCTAAAGGCATTACTTTGGTTGCCGTTTCCAAAACCAAACCCATTGAAACCATTAGGGAAGCTTACGAGGCTGGTCAACGGGTTTTCGGGGAGAACAAAATTCAGGAAATGACACAAAAATGGGAGCTGCTCCCTAAGGACATTGAATGGCATATGATTGGACATGTTCAGCGCAACAAGGTAAAATATATGGCCGAATACGTTTCGCTTGTCCATGGAGTAGATAGCCTAAAATTGCTCAAAGAAATTAATAAACAGGCCCAAAAACATAACAGGGTTATTGCTTGCCTCTTGCAAATGCATATTGCGAAAGAAGAAACCAAATTTGGACTCAATCCTGAGGAATTGGAGGAATTGATCGCATCCAGTGAATTCCGCGAACTTAACCATATTAAAATCAAGGGGCTTATGGGCATGGCCACTTTTACCGAAGATGCCCTTAGGATCAAAAATGAATTCCAATATTTAAAAACCACCTTCGAAGCATTGCGAAAAAAGCTTGATGGAATTGAAATACTTTCTATGGGAATGAGCGGAGATTATGGTATTGCCATTGAGGAGGGCAGTACCATGGTGCGTATTGGAAGTAGTATCTTTGGAGCACGCAACTATTCTTAAAATCAGTGGATGTATGCCATTCTAGACATTGAAAGTACTGGCGGAAAGTATAATGAAGAAGGTATCATGGAAATTGCCATTTATCGTTTTGACGGTGAAAAGGTGACAGATCAATTCATGAGTTTGGTTAATCCAGAACGCGATATACAGCCCTTTGTGATCAAACTCACGGGCATCAATACTAAAATGCTCCGTTCGGCCCCAAAATTCCATGAGGTCGCCAAAAGAATCATTGAGATAACCCAAGATGCCGTTTTGGTGGCGCATAATGCGCAATTCGACTATCGTATTCTACGTACGGAATTTCGAAGATTGGGATACAATTTTGAGCGAAAGACGCTTTGTACGGTAGACTTATCCAAAAAATTACTCCCAGATGCAGCATCCCATAGTTTGGGAAAGTTGGTACGTTCACTTGGCATTCCAGTAAGTGACAGACACAGAGCCAATGGGGATGCCTTGGCCACATTAAAACTCTTTAAGCTTCTATTGGTAAAGGATACGGATAAATCAATTGTGAAAGAAGTGATTAGGGCAGAAACCCTAGGGAAACTTACTGAAAGGCAATTGGATATTGTAGAAGGTCTACCTTCGGAAATTGGGGTATATTATATGCACAACAAAGACGGAGAGATTATTTTTCTGGCCAAAACCAAGAATATCAGGAAAAGGGTCAACCAACACTTTACCAATGATGGAAAATTAGGTAGGACACTTCAAAAGGAAACAAGAAAAGTAACTTTTGAACGTACTGGAAGTAAGCTAGCCGCAATTTTAAAGGAGGGATTTGAACTAAAAAGCAATACCCCAAGGCATAATAAAAAAATAAAACCCCAAACCTCCACCCATGGGGTATATATTCATAAAAATTCTAAAGGAGAACTTCAGTTGAAAGCAGAACGGTCCAATGGACAGGCAAGACGACTAAGCAGTTTTAATTCCTTAAAGGCCTCTAAGAACTTCATCAATAAGGTTATGGAAGATCATGGCGTTAATCTTTTGCCCCATGGCGATGGGATAGATGGTATTATTTCTGAAATTGAAAGTAAATATAGCCTTCAAAACAGGGATGTAGCACTTTTAGATCGCGGGAGGGAACTGGGTGAAAAAAGTGTTTTTCTGATAAAAGATGGGATTTTCCAGGGTTTTGGATATGCCCATCTCAATTATCAAATCAATAATATTCCTATCTTGGAATCCATAATCACACCAATGGAGCAAGACCTGGACACCATATTTATTATCGAATCCTACTTACGGCAACACAAAATTAAAATGGTTGAATTGGAATCGTAGGCATCTTTGAAGTACAACAAACCAAATAGGAGCTGGAGGGCAACCCTTCATGAGGTCATCTATGGCACCCGCACACCAGCAGGTAGGTGGTTTGACATCATCCTTTTAATTGTCATCGTTTATAGTGTTGTTGTCGTCATGCTGGAAAGCGTACCCCGCTATGACGAAAAATATCATGAGTTTTTCAATATTTCGGAATGGGTGGTCACTATCTTATTCACCCTGGAATACATATTGCGCATCATTTGCATAAAAAGGCCACGAAATTATATTTTTAGTTTTTTTGGAATGGTGGATCTCCTTTCCACCATCCCAAAATATCTTTCCTTCTTTTTTGTGGGCACCCAATACTTTACCGCCTTCAGGGCCTTGCGGTTACTACGGGTTTTCCGAATACTAAAATTAGTCCGCTATACGGGGGCATCAAATAACCTCATAAGGGCCTTAAATGCCAGTAGAACTAAAATTTCAATTTTCATATTTTTCGTGCTCGTTGTTTCCATTTTGTTAGGTACGGTAATGTATTTGATTGAAGGTCCGGAACACGGTTTCAATAGCATACCGCATAGTGTATATTGGACCATAGTTACCTTGACCACAGTTGGGTATGGCGACATTTCTCCCGAGACCGGTTTTGGACAGTTTCTGGCCACTTTTATCATGATCATCGGTTATGGGATTATTGCCGTTCCTACAGGAATCGTTTCTGCAGAATATGCTTCGGCAAAGGAAAGAATACAACAGGATGAAGGACGTTCTTGTGCAAATTGCGCTACCGAAGTGCTCCGCGAAGATGCCGTTTATTGTAGGAAATGTGGTGAGAAGTTAGAGGAAATCAATTCATGACGAAAGTTTTAATTGCGCTTGTTGGCCCCACTGCCATTGGGAAAACCAATAGTTCCATTATACTGGCAAAACACTTTAATACCGATGTTTTTTCAGCAGACTCAAGACAGTTCTTTAAAGAGATGCATATTGGGACCGCAGTACCGTCCCCCTTGGAATTAAAAACTACTGCGCACCACTTTATTCAACACATCAGTATATTCGACACCTATTCCGTTGGTGATTTTGAGAGGGAGGCCAGAGAGAGGTTAACGACCTACTTTAAAAGCAGGGATATCGGTGTTTTGGTTGGGGGCAGTGGCCTTTATATGGACGCCTTACTTTATGGCCTTGATGATTTTCCACATGTTCCAACGGAAATTAGGGAAGAATTGAATGGCGTTCTTGAGAAAAAAGGAATTGAGGCTTTGCAAGAACAATTGAAAGCATTGGATGCCAAATATTATTCCCAAGTGGATTTAGGTAATCCCCATCGGCTCATTAGAGCCTTAGAAATTTGTATTTCTTCAGGAAAACCGTACTCTTCCTTTCTAGGTTCCAAAAAGAAAGCTCGCGATTTTAAATTTGTTTTGGTCGGATTGCACGCAGAAAGAGCAATTATCTATGACCGGATAAATAAACGTGTGGACCAAATGCTGGAAAATGGACTACTGGAAGAAGCCAGGGCATTGTACCCACATAGGCATCTAAATGCATTAAATACAGTGGGTTATAAAGAGTTGTTTAATCACTTTGAAGGGAAAATAAGTCTTGAAATTGCCATTGAGGAGATTAAAAAAAATACCCGAAGATTTGCCAAACGGCAGTTGACTTGGTATAGAAAAAATAAGGATGTCCTTTGGTTGGACCATAACTTGACCAAAGGGGAATTTATTGATCCCATTGAAGGGAGAATCAAAAACCTATTACATGCCAAAAAATAATCTTTTTGTGGTCATGGGAGTTTCCGGAACAGGTAAGACCACCATTGGTAAGCTGTTGTCAAAAACATTGGATGTTCCTTTTTTTGATGGGGACGATTTTCATCCTGAAGCCAACATCTCCAAAATGGCTTCAGGAAAGGCCCTAAACGATAATGATCGCCATGATTGGTTGGTAGCTTTAAACTATTTATTAAAATCAAAAGAAGATAGTGGGGCTATTGTTGCCTGTTCTGCCTTAAAAAAATCCTATAGGACCATCTTAAGGAATAATCTCCATAGGGACTTGCATTTTATTTTCTTGGACGGAAGCTTTGAATTAATTCAATCCCGGTTGGAACAGCGAAAAGGGCATTTTATGACTTCACAATTATTACAATCCCAATTTGAAACGCTTGAAGTGCCGCAACACGCCATTATAGCCTCCATTGCGGATACTCCCACCAAAATCATCGAGGATATACTTAGTCAGATATAAATAAAACCCGCACAGGGCGGTCATTCCAAGACATAAAAAAACCGCCCTTTGGACGGTTTCCGTATCCTATATTTTAGAAAACCCTACATGGTCTCCCCTTCGGTCTTTACGACCAATCTAAAGCCTTCGCCATGGATATTCAATATTTCAACCACATCATCACGCTTTAGGTACTTCCGCAGTTTTGCTATGTATACATCCATACTGCGCGAAGTAAAATAATTATCGTCCCGCCAAATTTTGGTCAAGGCCAATTCCCTGGGCATTAAATCGTTCTCATGTAAAGCCAAAAGACGCAACAGCTCATTCTCTTTAGGAGATAATTTTATAGGCTCCTCCTCTTTGTATTTTAAAAACCGTAGTTTGGAATTTAGATGAAAATTTCCTATTTCAAATTCAAATTGCTTGCTGTCAGCTAGTGAATTAGAGGCTTTTCTCTGAAGAATAGCTTTAAGCTTCATCAACAACACTTCAGAATCAAAAGGTTTGTTCAAATAATCATCGGCCCCAGCCTTGTACCCCTTAAGTACATCCTCTTTCATTGTTTTTGCCGTCAGGAAAATGATTGGCACATTTTCGTTCTTTTCACGTATCTCCTTGGCGAGTGTGAAACCATCTTTATAGGGCATCATAACATCAAGAATACATACGTCAAAGTTGTCTTTTTTAAACTTTTCAAAACCTTCCATACCATTCTTGGCCAAAACAACATCAAAATCATTCATCTGAAGGTAATCCTTGAGTACAATCCCGAAATTGGGATCGTCTTCAACCAACAATATTTTTTTATTCTCTGTCTCCATACAATTTTAAATTAAAGGCAATTTGATGTAAAAAGTGCTGCCTTTTCCTTTTTCACTTTCCACAAAAATTTCACCTTGGTGATCATCTACTATTTTTTTTACATAAGCCAATCCTAATCCATGGCCTTTTACATTATGTATATTACCGGTATGTTCCCGATAAAATTTTTCAAAAATTCTTTTCTGGACCACTTTGCCCATCCCTGCCCCTTGATCCTGTATTTTAATTACTATGTAGTTTTTAGCTACCTCCGTAAAAACGTCAATTTTGGGTGATTCAGGGGAATATTTAATGGCATTATCCAACATGTTTACAATGACGTTGGTGAAATGCACATCGTTGGCCAAAACTTCCGATCGTTGGGCATCAAGGTGGGTATTGATATATCCCGCCCTATCTTGAACGATAAGTTCTACATGGGTCATTGCGTCAATGATAACGTCGTGGACATCCACGCGGTCCTTACTGATGTCCAACTGATTCTTTTCAAGTTTTGAAATGCGCAGCACATTCTCTACTTGGGCATGCATGCGCTTGTTCTCATCGCGAATCATCCCTAAATAGCGCATCACCTTGTTCTTATCATCTATGGATTTAGGGTTTCTAATCGCCTCAACCGCCAGATTTATGGTTGCAATAGGCGTTTTAAACTCATGTGTCATATTATTGATGAAGTCTGATTTTATTTCAGAAATCTGTTTTTGCTGAATGAGTTGGTAAATGGCGCTCGAATAGGCTACAACGATGACCAAAGTAAATAGAAGGGACAATATTGCCATGGTCATGATACTGCTCAATAGAAATTTTTTCTTTTCTGGAAAATTCAGGAGTAAGGAAAAATTGGTCTGCCCTTCGCTATCCCGAAAAATAGGAGTTTCATATATGGTTCCTTTATCAAATCGAAATCTTTTTGATTTCACCTTGGTAGGAAAACCACGGCTATAGATACCGTATTCATAATCAATAGCCACACCTCTATTCTCCAGCTCCCTGTTCAGCAATAATTCAATTTCCTGTCTTGAAACCCGCTCATGAATAGGTACGGTCTTCGCGGCTTCCATAAAAACGTCTTCATAAGCGGCCCGGACACTTGCTTCCAGTCCACCTATTTTTTCAACTCTTTGAATGGGAGTCAACGCATAACGTTTACCGTCCAAGCCAAAATCCTCCTTATATATGGCAGATGTTCGCCGGCTGGTAAAATTCCTAATCGTTGTTGAATCATCAAAAGCATTGTCAAAGAACATCGATGAGATATCATAGCTTTCTTCCAATATACCATGGGAATAAAACTTGATTTCATCAGAATTCAAATCCCGGTCAACAAAAAATATATTTCGTAAATGTGCTGATTTAGGTTGTTCAACGCTGTCTACCAATTCCGCCAAACGGTCCATGTAGTCCTTGCGTTCCCTACTTTCGACCCTATCAGCCACTTTATCCAATACATCCTCGACCGTATTTGAAAACTGCTCTTGCTTGTCGTCTACTGATTTTTGAATCCAATATACTTGAACAGAAATGATGCCAACAAGCGAGAGACTCATCAAAATGACCAGAAGAACGAATCGTCTCTTGTTCATTTGCTCAAAATTAGAAATTTAACATTCAGTGCCTTTGTCGTTTAACCTATCATTAACAAAAATGTTAAAATGATAGCTATGAGGAGGTTTCAATAAGTAGCTGTTCATGAATACGGCCCACCTCTTCCTTTGTTTTTCCTAAGTCAACGTTCTCAATCGTATAATCTGCATGAATTACTTTGTCCCTATCCGGCAATTGATTTTTTATTCGCGCTTGAACTTGTGCCTTAGAAAGACCATCTCTATTTATAACACGCTGTATTCTAGAATATTCCGAAGCTACTACAACAATAATGACATCATAGTTATTTTGCATACTGTTCTCAAAAACCAATGCGGTCTCCTGAATGACATAAGGAGCGTTTTGTTCGGCAACCCATTGTTCGAAATGCTTTCTAACAGCGGGGTGTACAATTTGGTTCAATTGCTTCAATACATCATTATCCTTAAATACGATTTCAGAAATAAAGGTTTTGTTTAACGTTCCCCCCCTATAAACCTCCTCACCAAATAATTGTAGAAGTTCCTTCCTAACTACCTCTGATTCAACCATCAACAACTTTGCTTCTAAATCAGAGTCATAAACTGGCACTTGTAGTTCCCTAAAAAAATTGGCCACGGTGCTCTTTCCGCTCCCTATTCCTCCCGTCAATCCAACTATCATATTTTTTCTAAAACAAATTCCACTCGATCCTTCAACAATCGTACCGAAAAAACGTCTTCAGGTTCCTCTAAAAGTTGCACAAAAAGGTAGTTGTCCCCAATAACGGAAGTATAGTCCACGAAGACCTCAAAGTCAGAAGTCTTGAGTTCTTTTAGTCTCTCAATCCCCGCTTTGCATATCAGTTGTACATGGTCCGGAAACATTCTAAGTCGATATCCTTCAGGAACATTTATGGTATTTATGGTTACATCAAATTCTTTTTCGGAAAACCGAACCACCTTTCCCGAAATGTTCACCTCCTGTACATTCAGTACTACATTGGCCAGGGAATCCAAAGATTGTAGACCCAGCTGCTGTGAAAAGTTTGATGAAACGTCATCGAGGACAAGGGGAAGTGTAGGAACACTTTCAATATTCTCAATGTCTTTTTTAGGTCCTTTAATCTGAACGGAATCCGGCACCAGGGCCAATTTGCCCTCCAGCAAATGATTTTGGGTCAATTTCAGTTCAATTCTAGGCCTTATCGGAATCGTTTTCGTATCCACCAAATACAGGTCCGTCCAATATATAGGCTCATCAAGTTCAATTAGGGAAATGCTGTTGGGCAATTGATTCTCCAATTGACTTTTGACCGTACTGGCCGTAAGAAAATAATCCCCGTCTTGTTCCAACACATTTCGAACATCGAGTTGAATGGTTTTGGGGTTTATGGCATAGCCTAAAAATTGAAATCCGCTGGCTTCAATTTTAGCAGAGATGTTTCGTTCAGTGCTTTGCATAGAAAGTAAACTATCCGGTAGGTTCTTATAGGCTATTTCAAAATTGGCCCTTGACTCATATTCTTCGGACAACGTACTGACTGCCCAGGCTAAAAAAGCGCATAAAAGGAACAATAGAAAGACTTTTACCTTCCTGCTGTTTACTTTTTCAAAGATCTTTTTTAGGCTACTCATGTCCGTTTAAAAAATAATTTAGGAAATAAAGATTCTGGTTCCAGACCACTAAAATTAACCAAGATAGAAGACTTTAAAAAACCATATCCATAACCAGAAAACTGAATGAATAAAGCAAAAATTGCATAAAGAGCCACCTTTAAGCTCTTTCTGAGGGTAAGTGCTGATATGAAAATCAAAAAAATGTAAGCCATAAAGAGTATCAAAGGCCACTTCATATTAAATGGAAACATCATCAGACTTGATGCAAAACCAATGCAAAAAAGGGTTGGAAACCAATAGGTCAGTTTTGAGGTCCGTGGATGCCATTTATTCAATATAGGCCTCACCATTCCAAACTTTTTAACCTGAGTGTAAAATTTTTTCCAATCAATTCTTCTTTTATGATAGACAAACGCCTGGTCAAGAAGCCTCGTTTTGTAGCCCTGTTCCCAAATCCTAAAGGTTAAATCAGGATCTTCCCCTGGATGAATGTTTCCAAAGCCGCCCGTCTTTTTAAAAGCTTCCCTTGAAATTCCCATATTAAAACTTCTAGGTTGGAACCGATCTACGCCTCTCTTATTGCCGCGAATACCTCCTGTTGTCAGCACTGAGGTCATTACAAAATCAATGGCTTTCTGAATATCCGAAAAAGAAGCATGGGCAGCATCTGGCCCACCAAAGCAATGAACAAAATCCTTTGACAATTGCTTTTCCACTTCTTTTAAGTAGTGGCTGGGAAGCAAGCAATCAGAATCAAGAATGATAAAATAGTTTCCTTTGGCCTTTTTCATCCCATAGTTCCTACTATCACCTGGACCTGTATTTTCCTTTTTATAATAGGCAATATCCAATTGTCTTGAAAGGCCTTCTAGTACCGATTTGGCATCTTCTTCGGAACCATCCTCAACGATAACGATCTCAAAAGCTTGGTCAAAATCAAGCCGTACCATACTATCCAAAAGTTCTTTGATTTCATCTGGTCGATTGAAAACGGGAACGACAAAAGAAAATGACAACTGTTCCATATAATTAGACAAAAGGCCACCTATCAAAGACAGGTGGCCCTATAAAATGGTATCAACTTTTTACTCGCTAAATACATCGATGACCTCTTGACTGACTCCTGTATTTGAGAAGCCACCATCGTGAAAAAGGTTCTGCATTGTCACCTTCTTGGTCAAATCTGAAAAAAGGCTCACCGTATAGTTTGCACAATCATCGGCAGTGGCATTCCCCAAGGGCGACATTTTTTCAGCATAGGAGATAAAGCCATCAAAGCCCTTTACCCCTTGTCCTGCTGTTGTAGGTGTAGGCGATTGTGAAATAGTATTGACCCGCACATTCTTTTCCTTTCCAAAGAAATAGCCAAAGCTCCTAGCAACGGATTCCAGGTATGCCTTATTATCAGCCATGTCGTTATAATCGGGAAAGGTCCGCTGGGCCGCCATATAGGTCAACGCCACAATACTGCCCCACTCGTTCATGGCATCAGTCTTATAAAGGGATTGCATCACTTTATGAAAAGAGAGTGCAGAAACGTCCCATCCCTTGGTGGTAAAATCATATTTCTCATCGGTGTAATGCCTACCTTTTCTAACATTTACTGACATACCAATCGAATGAAGAACAAAATCCAGTTTACCTCCTAAAATTTCCATGGATTTAGAAACCAAATTTTCCAGGTCCTCCTCATTTGTGGCATCGGCAGGAATAATTTCAGAACCTGTTTTTTCCGCCAAAACCTTGATCTGTCCCATTCTCATGGCGATTGGGGCATTTGTCAAGACAAATTGCCCTCCTTCCTCATGTACGCGTTCGGCTGTTTTCCAAGCAATGGAATGTTCATCTAAGGCGCCAAAAATGATTCCTTTTTTTCCTTTTAATAAGTTATAACTCATTATTCATTGGTTTTGATGGGAACAAAGATATGGATTTCAATAGTTGTTAAAAGACCAAAGGAACAAACCTCAAAACAGGTTTAGTCATGCATTAAAAGTTGCTTGGCATGGGAAATAGCAGAGTCCGGGAATGCCTTTCCCCCCAACATTTCTGCCAGTTCTTTAATACGGTCCTCCCTAGTGAGGCGTTTCATCTTGGTAGAAGTAGTACTTTCGTTTTCCTCCTTAAAGACCTTAAATTGATGTGTCCCCTTTGAAGCTACCTGTGGCAAATGGGTTATGGAGAACAATTGCATGGTCTCGCCCATTTCTTTCATAATAGCTCCCATCCTATTGGAAATTTCACCGGATACACCCGTATCTATTTCGTCAAAAATCAGTGTAGGTAGTTTTTCGTAAGAAGCCAAAATAGCCTTTATGGCCAACATGATACGAGAAAGCTCCCCACCCGAGGCAACTTTCTTTAATTCCCCAAAATCCGATCCCTTATTGGCAGCAAATTGAAATGTTAAATCATCAAGGCCATTACTCTTAAAATCATTGGTCCTACTGATTTCGATCTTAAAAGAAGCTGCCTGCATACCCAAATTGGAAATTATGGAAGTTAATTCTTCCTTTAATTTAGGCGTTATCCCCTCCCTTTTTTTACTTATTTCATTTCCAATGGTATACAGTTCCTTCTTTCCCCTATCAAGCTCAGCCTCCAAATTTTGTATGGCAGTGTCAATATTTAAGGAAATACCTACTTTTTCAGAAAGGGCCTCTTGTAGGACAATCAATTCTTCAATGGAACCAACTTGATGCTTTTTGAATAGATCATGGAGCATTTGTAATTGCGCATTCACCTCTTCCAAACGTTCTGGATTGGGTTCTATGGATTCAGATATTCCCTCAATTTCACCAGCCAAATCCGTAAGTTCAATGGTAACGGATTGCATGCGTTCGTTCAAAGCGTCATACGTTTTACCAAAACCTCCCAACTTCTGAAGAAGCTGTTTTAATTGTGCCATGGTATCCAGAATGCCTATTTGTTCATTGCTCAACAACCGGTGGGCACTGGATAAGTTAGCCATTAAAATTTCAATATTGTTCAATTCGGCATATTCTGATTCCAGTTCCTCTAAAACACCTTCCTGTAAAGGTGCTTTTTCCAGTTCGTGAAGTAAAAAACTGTTGTAATCCAATTCTTTTTCGGTTTGATTCTTCTGCAAAACCAAACGTTCCAGCTCCTTCCTTTTTGAAATGTATTCCTGGAGCCCTGTTCTGTAGTCTTCAAGCAATGATGAATTCCCTGCCAAAGCGTCCAAAACCCTAAATTGAAACGAATTTTCAGTCATCTGAAGGGTTTGGTGTTGGGAATGAATATCCACCAATCTATTTCCCAAAGATGACAAGATGTCCAAAGTGACCGGAGTATCATTAATAAAGGCCCTTGACTTTCCACTAGGCAAGATTTCCCTTCTTAGAAAAGATTGGTACCCATAATCTAAATCATGTTTTTTAAAGAATGCCTCCAAACCATAGGGTGCAACGGAAAATTCAGCTTCAATGGCACATTTGGATGTTCTGTCCTTTAATGATGATAAATCAGCCCGTTTTCCAAGAACCAGGGAAAGGGCTCCCAAAAGAATGGATTTACCGGCTCCCGTCTCTCCGGTAATTGTAGTAAATCCCTCATCAAAAGACATGCTAAGGTCATCAATTAAGGCATAGTTTTTTATGGACAGTTGTGTGAGCACCAATTGTAAATTAGGCTAGCAAAGATAAGGATGAAACCTTGACAGCGGTTCTTTAAAAGATAATCTGTAGCCTTCTAAAAGAAAACGTGTTATAAATCGATTGGTTGGGATGTATTGAAACACATAAAATTGGGTTTCAATAGGTGATTTCGTTCCAGGTGCTGGAATAGAAGGGAGCTACCCTGTTCAAATTCTCTTTGAGTTTGACTATGTCCACCTTTGGACCATCAGAAAAGATATTTTGAATTTCCTCTGCCTTCGCATCAAAAAAGGTTTGAATTAAAAAAGCATTGGGTCTTCGTTTTATTAGGGTTTCGAACAGGCGAAGGCTGCCCGCAATCACTTGTTTTCCAGTACTGTTATTGTCCCCCAGAACGTCTAAGCCCTTGCGATGGTAGTTGTACATGGCTATGCGGTACTCCCGAAATGTGTTGGACAATAGGTTATCTACCAATTCGAAGCGCGTGCGTTCCCCAGTCTCTTGGGCCCAACCAGAAAAATTGGTGCCCTGTGCTTGGGTAACAATATTCTGCGCCAACCTATAGTACTCATCCCCGCCCTGTAAGGCAAAGGTGTCCCCATCCAACCCCAAGATGATATAGACATAATATGCTACTACTCCCACTAAGTTGGAATCGAAAGAATTTGGATTATAAACCAAGGGTTCAAATTCCTGATATTGAAAGTCCAAATCATTGTCTTTGTAATTAAAAACCGTGGTTTCATAGGAGGTGTTGTATACGGGTCTGGAAGACTGAATCTGTAAATTGGCTTCGAATCTATCCGATTCATACTGGGTCACCGTAATAAACATTTGGGCATTTACCTTTTCATTTTCCCCATATACCCGGTCCGTCCATTTGCTTTTATTGATAAAATCGCTTAAGGAACGCTCAAGGGTTTTAAATATTTGCTGGTTGGTTTGCCCAACCTGATCCGAGTTCACCGTTACCACAACATTCATTTCTTGGGCGAATGTGATAACACATCCCATAAGGAATAAAATAAAGGTAAGGTGTTTAGGCATGAATTCTTTGTATGATTTCTTCCCAGATGTCCGAAGCCACTTCGGACTTTTCTTTAACATCAAACGTTTTGGACACCGAATTCTTATCCAAAAAAGTGATTTTATTGGTAGAGGTACCAAATCCCGCACCTTTATCATTCAACGAATTCAAGACAATGGCATCAAGATTCTTCCGGGCAAGTTTAGCTTTGGCATGTTCCATTTCGTTCTCCGTTTCCAACGCAAACCCAACCAAAAACTGATGCTGCTTTTCCTCTCCCAAAGATTTTAATATGTCTTTCGTACGCTCCAGTTCAATTATCATCGCATCATCATCTCTCTTTTTTATCTTTTGCTTGGAAGTGACCTTAGGCCTATAATCCGCAACAGCTGCCGCCCCTATGACAATATCGCTATTGGAATAGTGTTTGTGTACCTCCAAATACATTTGGTCTGCCGTTGAAACCTGTTGTACGTTAATGTTATGGGAATCTATTGTTAAGGTCGTTGGTCCAGAGACCAAGACTACTTCAGCACCAAGTTCTTCAGCTTTCTTGGCCAATTCAAAGCCCATGGTTCCTGTTGAGCGATTTCCTAAAAATCGGACAGGGTCTATGGCCTCATGGGTCGGACCAGCAGTGATTAAGACGCTTTTCCCATCTAACGGCAAACCCTTTCTAAAGTGATTTTCCAAAAACTCCACGATATTTTCCGGTTCCGACATTCTTCCTTCACCACTTAAACCGCTGGCCAGTTCACCAGATTCGGCCGGAATCATAATATTTCCAAAGGACATTAACTTCTCAAAAGAATTTTTGGTCGATGGGTGTTTGTACATGTCCAAATCCATAGCCGGTGCAAAGAATACCGGGCATTTAGCGGAAAGATACGTAGCTAACAACAAATTATCACAAGTACCATTGGCCATTTTGGATAAGGTATTTGCCGTGACCGGTGCGATAATCATGTAATCCGCCCACAGCCCTAGTTCCACATGGTTGTTCCAAGATAGGCTTCCATCTTCCTCGTTGATAAAATCCAAAAGCACTGGATTTTTGGAAAGCGTTGAAAGTGTTAACGGGCTAACAAAAGAGCTGGCACTTTGGGTCATTACTACCTTGACCGAAGCACCAGCTTTTATAAGTAATCGGACTAAGAATGATGTTTTATAAGCAGCAATCCCCCCGGTAATGCCCAAAAGGATGTTTTTTCCGCTCAGCATCTATTCGTCCCTCTCTGTGTTTCTGTGATATATTTTGTCTTCCAACCACTCCTGCACGGCAAGTGCATGGGGCTTAGGCAGTTTTTCGTAAAACTTGGAAACTTCAATCTGTTCCTTGTTTTCAAAAACTTCCTCCAGGCTATCGCTATAGGTTGCGAACTCTTCCAACTTTTCCAACAATTCCTTTTTTATTTCAGAATTTATTTGGATGGCCCTTTTCGCAGCAATGGAAATTGCCTCATAAATATTGTCCGTTTGTTCGTCAAACTCATTACGGTCATGCGTTACGGTTGAAATTGGCGCGGTAGTATTTTTTAAATCCTTCATGGTAATCTCTAAATTATTTAGCTGTTGCCTCAATGGGTATTTCTAATTCTTCTTGGATCTTCTCATAAAAATCCTCTGCCTCTTTTTTGTATTTGGTATCAGGATAGGATTTCATCAGAGCATTATAGTACTTTAAAGCTTCGCGATAGCGTTCTTCCTTTCTAGTGAAAATGCTATTATCCGCTAAAGACATTTCTGATTTCAAACGGTAGAAGAATGCATCTTCCCGATAAATTGAACCAGGGTTATCGGCTACAAAATTGTTAAAGGCTTGAATTGAGGAAACTAAAATGGGAAAATTGAATTCCCCCAGTTTATCAAATTGCTTTGCTATCTCAAATTCCTTCTTTTGATTTTTCAAGGTCAATTCTTGGGCCATTTCATTGGCTTCCGCAAAGAATTCCGATTCAGGATACGTATTGATAAAATTTTGAAGTTTGGCCAATGCCTTGTACGTGTCGGTTTGATCTAAAGAATACTTGGGCGAAAGCTGGTAGTAACTTTTTGCTTCCAAGAAAATGGCTTCCTGTATTTTATCGCTATTCGAATACGATTTGATGAAACGTTCAAATTGATAGCCCGAAAGATAATACTGTCCTGTTTTAAAATAAGAATCTGCAAAGAAGAACATTACACGCTCCCCCTGCGGCTTTCCCACATACCTAGGAGCAATTTGCTCGAACAATCGATTAGATCTTTTAAAATCGCCTTCATTATAATAGCGTTCCGCTAAATCATATTTCGCCTTTACGTCTTCATTCTTAAGTACCTTTTGGTATTCATTACATGATGAAAAAAAGACTAGGGAAAGCAGGACTAGGAAATAAAACAACCTCATTTTCAAAAACATTCGGCAAAATTAGTAATTATCCCTCGATTAGTAAAACCCAATTTGCCAATAAAAATCAGTCCTGAAAAACAAGTCCGCTATTTTTGGGCAAAATTTAACTTCTTATACTTCAACCAATTCCAGGTTTTGCATGAATTGGCCAATCTTTTGTTTTAACGAAGTACTCGCTTCAACCAATGGCAGGCGCACACTGGCGTGGGAAAACTTTAAATGCTCAAAAACGGATTTTATGCCTGCTGGGTTCCCTTCTTCGAATATTAAATGCATCCCATCCAACAACGATTGATGTATTTCATAAGCAGGTTCAGAATCGCCCTGCAAACCAAGATAAATCATTTTAGAGAACGCCTTGGGCAACCCTTGGCCTAAAACGGAAATGACCCCAGAACCCCCCGCCAACACCGTGGATAGGGCAGTAAAATCATCTCCTGAAATAATATGAAATCCATTTGGTTTTTGCTGCATGAGCTGATCAATTTGGATTTGATCCGCACATGCTTCTTTGATTCCAACGATATTATCGAAATCACGCGCCAGGCGTATGGTTGTGGAAGGCAACATATTACTTCCGGTCCTTGAGGGAACATTGTACAAAATAATGGGCCATGGTGATGCTTCCGAAATGGCTTTGAAATGTTGGTATATCCCCTCTTGGGTAGGTTTATTATAGGCCGGGGATACGGAAAGTACAGCTTCAAAATCCATAAAATCCATGGTTTGAAGTTCGTTGACCAATGCCATGGTATTGTTACCTCCTACACCAACCACCAAGGGTAGGCGTCCTGCATTGGCCAATGAAATGGTCTGCATCACCAACCGTTTTTCATTTTTTGTTAAGGTTACCGATTCGGCCGTGGTGCCCAAAGCCACCAAATAATCCACGCCGCCAGCAATATTGTATTCCACAATTTCCTGCAAAGCTTTGGTATCTATGGACAAATCATCCCTAAACGGTGTTACCAAGGCCACACCAGTACCCACAAAATGCTCCATTACTCTAGTTCGTTTAAAATCCTTAAATATTTTTCCAACTCTGCTTGAAAGGTATTGAAATCACTCAACTTACAATCAAAAATTAAATCGTTCATATCGTTATCAGCTTCCTTCAAGCCAACACGGATGCGCGCATTTACTTTCGTGGACATCAATTTTAATAGCAACCTATCCTCGGTAAAATAGTTGATCAGTACATCGTATTCCCTTCCTGAAAACTCTGAAAAATCCCCATTCTCTACAGAGCCATTCCAACCTAAATCCTTATCCGTGCAAAAGGGAATGGAAAACATCCCATGTTTGTCCTGTCCCCTTTTGTAGCCCATTACATGAACTGCGTTGGGCTTCAATCCCATTTGTTGACGTAATGACTGAAAAGCCTCGGCATTGCCAAACCTGTCCATGTCCACGATGCACGCAATACTGGAAACTCCCTTCTTATCAAGAACTGGCCTACTTTTCTTAAGCTCATCCTCAAGATATTTATAGCCCGATTTTGCTTTGAATTTATCCTGTATCGCTTTAAAAACCATTCGAACATTGCATTTCTACAAATGTAGGAAATACCATTTCATCCGAAGGTCAAAACTAATTCAAAGCAAATTTTTATAAAAATCACAATTTGTTATAAATACAACATTTTGCTATTATATTTCATATTGAACAGCTAATGAAATGCATTTTTTAAAGCTATTGCCAAGCAATAATTTATCTTTGGAGTCTTGACCCTTTTAAATTTTTGGAACCCTAGGAAAGACTAAACGTATATGCAAAACCTTGTTTTAAATTCTAGGACATAATGAATTCAGAAACCCTGCGGTTATTGGCCATTGTTAGTCTACTTTTCTTTACTTGCTGTAAAGGTGATAAGGAAACACTGGTATTTATAGAGGCTGAGGAACTACCCATAGATGAGCATATTTCCGAGGTGGATTCCATAGCCGCCTATATTACCCCTTTCAGAAAGAGAATAGAACAGGTATTGGATAGTAGTTTGGCCTATGCCCCAATCGCATTGACCAAAGGAGATGGGAAATACAATACTTCAGCTGGAAATTTTATGGCCGATGTCCTTTACGGCCAAGCCAATCCTATTTATAAGGCCAGAACTGGAAAAGATATGGATTTTGTCCTATTAAACCATGGCGGGATTAGGGCAGACATCCCAAAAGGAACGGTCAACGCCCGGACCGCTTATGAAATTATGCCTTTCGAAAATAACATTGTTGTCGTGGAATTGCCAGGCAAGTTTGTTTTACAACTAGTGGATTACCTGATAAAATCAAACCGCCCGCATCCCATTTCGCACGCACAAATTATATTGAATGGGAATAACACATTGCATCAATTAAAAATCAATGGAAAACCATTTGATGTGAATCGAACCTATCATGTGGGCACCTCAAATTATTTGGTCACAGGTGGTGATGATATGACTTTTTTCAAAGGGATGAAGGGATCTGTCAACATGGACTACCTGATTCGCAATGCCATCATTGACTACTTCAAAAAAGTGGATACCATAAAGGCCAAAGTAGATGACCGTTTTATAAAATTGAACTAATGCACCGAAGAAGGTTTTTAAACAACTCATTGGCAGCCACTACATTAGTAGGGTGCGGCGGCATGACTTTCAATGCCTGTCAACGCAATACCAAAAAAAAGCTAACAATTTTACACACCAACGATGTCCACAGCCACATTGACCCTTTTCCCAGTACCCACAATCGATACTCCAACCAAGGTGGTGTAGCAAGGAGGGCGGCTTTGGTAGCGCAGATCAGAAAGGAAAATCCCAATACCCTATTGTTTGATGCTGGCGATATTTTCCAGGGAACCCCTTACTTTAATTTCTACGGGGGCGAGTTGGAGTTTAAGTTGATGAGCATGCTCAAGTATGATGCGGCCACCATTGGCAACCATGATTTTGATAACGGTATAACTGGTTTATTGGCCCAAATGCCCCATGCCCAATTTTCCTTTTTAAGTGCCAATTATGATTTTAGTAAAACAGTAATGAACGGTCTCGTTGACCCGTATAAAATATTTATTGTCAATGACTTAAGAATAGGGGTGTATGGACTGGGCATTAAGCTTCAGGGGCTTGTTAATAAAAAACTATATAAGGAAACGGTATATCTACATCCTTATGAAATTGCCCAGGACATGGAACGGAACTTACATGAGAACGAGCATTGCGATGTGGTCATCTGTTTGTCCCACATGGGATACGAATACCAAAACAAGGACATCCCTTCAGATTTGGGCTTAGCAGCAGTCACACGACACACTGATTTAATCATTGGTGGGCATACACATACCTTTTTAGAAAAACCCACTTTAGTTCAGAACGCCTTTGATAAGACGGTTTTGGTCAATCAAGTGGGCTGCTATGGTATTAATTTGGGACGGGTGGACTTTCATTTTGATTCTGATAAAAAGGCAGTTGGTGATGGTATCAGTATTGCGGTTTAACCATGCCAAAAGTTTTGCTGTCAATACTCATTTTTTGAGAGAAGCATGATTTAATGAACTTGACAATGAAGATTCAAAAACTGGGATTCCATTCAAATCTTGTTAATTTAGCTTCAATGACACAACACCTAAAATTAGCTGTAGGTACCCTGCTCCTCTTCCATTTCAGCCTCTCCCTTTATCCGCAAGTACCCTTTGATGATACTGCACCTTTTAAAGCTATTGATTATAATAATTTGGGATATTGGGCCGCCCATCCTGATAAAAAGGATAATGCTGACAGAATTCCCGGCACGGAACTACTTGCCAAAAACAATTTGGAAGCCGATGTCTTTTTTATCCACCCAACCATTTATTCCGAGAAAGACGATAGACTGCCTTGGAATCCAAATATTGATGATCAAGAACTGAATAAGAAGGTAGACAACAGCACCATCCTGTTTCAAGCCAGTGCATTTAATGCCGCGGGTAGGATTTTTGCCCCCAGGTACCGACAAGCACATCTAAGGAGTTATTCCACTGCTGATACCGCTTCGGCTAAGAAAGCGTTTGCGCTGGCCTATTCTGATATCAAAAATGCTTTTGAACATTATCTTACCTATTACAATCATGGGCGCCCCTTCATTATAGCCTCCCACAGTCAAGGTACCACCCACGGTGGTCCTTTAATTCGTGAATTTATCGACGGAAAATCACTTCAGTCCAAATTGGTGGCGGCCTACCTGATTGGACTACCGGTTCCAAAAACCTATTTTAAATCCATCCGACCCTGTCTGAATCCCGATGATTTGAATTGTAGCATTTCTTGGCGCACCTTTAAACGGGATTTCATCCCCGAGAATAGGCCATTGGGAGATTCTATATTGGTGACCAATCCATTGAGTTGGAAGATAGACACCACCTATGTTGCTAAAAGTAAAAACAAAGGGGCTGTTCTACGAAATTTTGATAAAATACTCTACAAACGAGTGGATGCACAAGTACGCAATGGTATTTTATGGGCAACGAAACCTCGATTTCCCTGGAGTTTTTTGCTACGTCGAAAGAATTATCATATTGCCGATATTAATTTTTATTATGGGAACATAAGGGAGAATGCCAAAGAGCGGGTGGAGCGCTGGATTGATGTTTACCGGTGAATTTACATGCCAAATACTTTATAAATTAAACCATTTCCAGAAAATCATGTTCTGAAATAATGGGCACTCCCAAGTTTTCTGCTTTTGTTCGCTTACTGGGTCCCATTTTGTCACCAGCCACCAAAAAGGACGTTTTTGACGAAATGGAAGAGGACACTTTGCCCCCATTGTCCTCAATCAACTTTTTAAGTTCGTTCCGTTCCAAGGTTTCAAATACACCAGAGACTACAAAGGTTTTACCTTTTAACTTATCGGATTGGTTTTGTAGTTGCTCTTCAGATAGGGAAAATTGAAGACCATGTGATTTTAGGCGTTCTACAATCTCAAGGTTTTTTTCTTCTGTGAAGAACTGTATAACGCTCTCCGCAATGCGTCCTCCAATTTCGTCCACGGCCAACAGTTCTTCCTCCGTGGCCGCCATCAAGGCATCAATATTTTTATAGGCCTTGGTCAACTTTTTGGCTACAGTTTCCCCAACATATCTAATACCAAGTGCAAACAATACCCTTTCAAAAGGAATCTGTTTTGAAGCGACCACCCCATTCACCAAATTCTCAGCCGATTTTTCGGCCATGCGTTCCAAGGGCATAATCTGTTCTTTGGTTAATACATACAGATCAGCGTAGTTCTGAATTAAACCCTCTTTAAAAAGTAGTTCAACCGTCTCCCCTCCCAGGCCTTCAATATCCATGGCCTTTCTCGAAATAAAATGCTGAATACGCCCTGTTATTTGTGGAGGACACCCCGTTTCGTCAGGGCAAAAATGCTGAGCCTCCCCGTCCTTTCGAATTAACTTGGTAGCACACTCGGGACAATGTGTTATATATTGGGTTGGTAGGAGTTTTAAGGGTCTTTTGGTCAAATCTACCGAAATGATCTTTGGAATAATCTCCCCCCCTTTTTCCACAAAAACGGTATCCCCTTCCCGTACATCCAATTTGGCAATCTGGTCGGCATTATGTAGCGATGCCCTTTTTACTGTGGTACCTGCCAATAGCACGGGTTGTAGGTTAGCGACCGGGGTAATTGCCCCCGTTCGACCTACCTGATACGTGATTTCACTCAATACCGTCGAAACCTGTTCCGCCTTGAACTTATAGGCCATAGCCCATCTTGGGGCCTTGGCCGTATGACCCAATTCGTCTTGATAACGGAGACCATTTACCTTGACTACCACCCCATCAGTTTCATAGGGCAAATCATGGCGGTGCACATCCCAATATTCCACAAATTTTAGTACCTCATCGGTAGACTTGCACAGGGCTGCCACGGTAGGTACCTTAAAGCCCCACCTACGTGCTTTTTCCAACATTTCAAATTGACTCTCAATATTCAAATTTGTGCCTACAATACTGTAAAGCAGGCACTCCAAGGGGCGTTGGGCCACCAAGGAACTATCTTGTAATTTAAGGCTTCCTGATGCGGTATTCCTTGGATTCATATAAGGTTCTTCCCCTTTGGCCATACGTTCTTGGTTCATTTTGGCAAAACCGTCCAGGGTCAAAATAATCTCTCCACGAATATCAAATTTGGGTGGATAGTCACCCTTAAGCTGCAAGGGTACCGATTTAATGGTTTTGATATTGGTAGTGACCTCATCCCCTTGAAAGCCGTCTCCCCTTGTCACGGCACGTACCAATTTTCCATCTTCATAGGTCAAACTAATAGAGGCCCCATCATACTTTAACTCGCAGGTATATTCTACTGGAACATCACCCAAAATACGTTGAATGCGTTTTTCCCAATCATCCAAATCCTGCTTATTGTAGGAATTGTCCAAGGAATACATTCGATGCTCATGCCTAATGGTTTCAAAATTCTTGGTTACCCCACCTCCTACACGCAATGTGGGCGAAGTTGGATCATAAAATTCGGGATGTTGCTTCTCCAGAGCTTGTAACTCCTTCAACTTCATATCGAACTCATAATCGGAAATCATGGGATTGTCCAATACATAATACTTATAATTATGCTCCCGAAGTTCCTTGCGCAACCCTTCTATTTTTTGTTTCGTTTCCATTGTCATTTTTATCCTTGACTTATGTTTGAGACCTATCAATCCATTTGGGAATGCCATGGCCCGAATAACCCCCCATCTTTTCCAAAAGGCCATCTATGGAGTCATCTACCAGTACCATGTCTTTACTTTCCGACTTTAAAAATTGATTTGCCACCATTTGATCGAACATCTTGATCAGTGGATTGTAAAACCCATTCACATTTAATATGCCTATCGGTTTTTGATGTAAACCAAGCTGCGCCCATGTTAACATCTCGAAAAACTCTTCGAAGGTCCCAAAGCCACCAGGGAGCATAATTACACCATCTGAAAGCTCATGCATCTGTAATTTTCGCTCATGCATTGTATCTACTATTAGCAACTTTGTAAGTCCTGTGTGATGGATTTCCTTTTGTTTCAAAAAGTGTGGAATAATTCCAATTACCTGACCTTTTTTGTCCAACGCACCTTGTGCAACTTCACCCATGAGCCCTACCTTGCCCCCTCCATATACCAAGGTCATTCGTTTCTGGGCAAGGTAAGTTCCTGTTTTGTATGCCGCTTGGACAATTTTTTTGTCGGTGCCTGAGCTGCTTCCACAGAATATGGCAATGCTTTTCAATATCATGGGTATTTAAGGTTTGGTTCCTTTTAACATTCGGAAATTACCGAAAATATCCTTCCGCAATTCCAGCTCATCAAAATGGTTATTCACCAACACATCTTCTGTTTCTTTGGACAGATATTGATTGACCTCAAAAAATAAGCTCCCTTTTGGCCTTAAGTGTCTTAGTGAAAATGCTGAAATGGCTTTGTAAAATTTTAAAGGGTCAACATCGCTTACAAACAAGGCAGCTTCCGGTTCATAATTTTTGACATTATTGCCCATCCCCTTTTTTTCCATTTCCCGAACATAGGGGGGATTGGAAACGATACAATCAAATTCAAACTCCAGTTCAAGGTTAACGTCCAAAATATCTGCATGGATGAACTTTACCTCCGCCTTGTTCAATTCAGCATTTTTCCTTGCCACCTCCAAGGCTTTATTGGAAACATCCAACCCTAAAATCGTGACATTGGGGAGGGATTTGGCCAAAGCAATGGCAATAGCGCCACTGCCCGTACCAATATCCAAAATTCTAATTGCCGAATTCCGATTTCCGATTTCTTCAATTATCCAACCCACCAACTCTTCTGTTTCTGGCCTAGGTATCAAAACGTTGGGGTTGACCCTAAACTTTAGCTCCATAAAATAGGCTTCCCCCAAAACGTATTGGATGGGCTCTTCTTTTTTTAAGCGTGCAAGCCCTTCAAAAAACGGTTGCTCCTCTTTTTTTGAGACGACAAGATTTGGTTGCAGAACCAATCCAAAGCGCTCTAGTCCCAAATAGTGTTCCATAAACAGGTAAAAAAAGCTATCCACCTCATCCCTAGGGTATAAGCCATGCAGTTCGTTACGGAATATGGTTTTAATCTCTTTAAGGTACATCGCTTAAAATTCTTTCAGCATTCGAACCGTGCAAGCGGTATGTCCCGTATTGCCTAAGGGTTCCTTGAGGTATTTGAAACCGTTTTTCTGATAGAGCATTTGCGCCACCTCCATAAAGGGCAATGTTTCTAAATAGCATCCTTCGAAACCAAAATTCAAAGCAGCACCTAGGCAGGCCAACATTATCTTTTGTGCAAGACCTTTACCACGATGAACCGTGGAAACATACATTTTTTGTAATTCACATAGATGCCCTTCGTAATGCTCCAAAGGGGCAATTCCCCCACACGCAATGATTTCACCTTGCAAATCAACCACGTAGAAAATGGATTTCGGTTTTTGATAGGAGCGATACATGTCATCCAATGCAGCATCCGCATAGGCAGTACCCTTTTTTGGAACTTTCATACCCTCCAAAATACTGCGGATAAGAAAGGCAACTTGTTGATTGTCCGTTTCCCTTATTTTTCGAATTTCCAAACGGTTTAATTGCTTTTATAAATGGTATTTTTATCAAGTGAATATAGACCAAAAATACATGCTTAGGGCCATTGAGTTGGGGAAAAATGCTCTGGGATCAGCTGCGCCAAATCCTGCGGTGGGCTGTTGCATCGTTCATAAAGATTCGATAATTGGTGAGGGATACACCAACCCCTATGGTGGGCCACACGCCGAGGTCAATGCCATTCAATCCGTTATGGATCCTTCATTACTTGAGAAAGCCACCCTTTATGTGACCCTTGAGCCTTGCTCCCATTTCGGAAAGACACCGCCTTGTAGCGATTTGATCATTAAAAAGAAAATTCCTAGAGTGGTTATTGGACTAAAGGATCCCCATCATAAAGTGGCGGGAAAAGGAATAGCAAGACTAAAATCGGCAGGAGTAGAGATTACAATGGGCATCGAAGAAAAGCAGTGTCGTGACCATCATATACGTTTCCTGACGTTCCAAGAAAAAAAGCGACCGTACATTATTCTAAAATGGGCCGAAAGTGCAGATGGCTACATTGCCCCAGACCTATCCAAAAGGAACACTAATGCCCAACCGTATTGGATTACCAATACGTACTCTCGCCAACTAGTGCATCAATGGCGCAGTGAAGAACAGTCCGTTCTGGCTGGCACCCAAACGGTAATCCATGACAATCCTAGATTGGATGTACGACATTGGACAGGAAGTAATCCAGTGCGTATTGTTTTGGATAGGACATTAAAAATCCCGAAAACCTCCCATGTTTGGGATGGAAGTTCAAAAACCATAGTACTCACTGAACAAAAAACAGGATCACTGCCTAAGGAAGTTACCATCGAAACCATAAATTTTGACCGAGACCTACCTGCTAAAATTTGTGAGGTTTTATATCGTCACCAAATCACTTCCGTGATTATCGAGGGAGGTACAAAAACCTTACAATCTTTTATTGACGGGGATTTGTGGGATGAGGCGCGAATTTTTACTGGGACAACGGTTTTCGGATCTGGAACCAAATCCCCACTACTTACTGGAAATCCAGTTTTTAAAACCTCTATTTTTGAAGATACCTTAACCATTTTGAGCCATGATTAAAAATATAATATTTGATTTCGGTGATGTTTTCATCAATTTGGACAAACCAGCCACAGGAAGGGTCATGCAGAAATATGGATTTACCGAAATCACTCCCCAATTGGATAAAATTTTCAAGGATTATGAAATGGGTCACATTGCCTCTGAACACTTTTTGGAACAAACTAGAGCTATTTTCCCCAAGGCTACAGAACAGAATATTATCGATGCTTGGAATGCCATCTTATTGGACTTTCCGGAAGAACGGTTGCAGTTTTTGGAAGACTTGGCCACTGAAAATAAGTACAGACTGTTTTTGTTGAGCAATACCAACGAAATACATATTGAAAGCGAAAGGCAAAAAATGGGGGAACGCTTTACTCGCTTTGAAAACGCTTTTGAGGTCTTTTACCTTTCCTACGAAATGGGAAAACGAAAACCAAATTTGGACATATTTCAACAAGTTTTAGGGGAAAATAACCTCATACCCGAAGAAACTTTATTCATCGACGATACCAAGGAGAATACGGATGCGGCACAACACTTGGGTATCAAAACCTGGAATTTAATTGTTGGCAAAGAGGACATCACCCAATTAAAAAGTCGCCTGTAATGCTGGATTTGACCTTAAGTGTCCTATGTTCCAGCTTCATCTTTGTAGTATTTAAGCTCTTTTCCGTTTATAAGATAAACACCGTTTTGGCTATTGTTACCAATTATGTGATGGCATGTACTTGTGGATTGCTATTTTATCCGCATACCATTAGCCTTTCGGAACTCAGTACCCAACCTTGGTTTTCGGCCACCGTTCTTCTTGGGACATTTTTTATTGTCATATTCACCGTTATGGCCAAATCTTCCCAAATTAATGGTGTTGGCGTTACCTCTGTGGCGACCAAAATGTCTTTGGTCATTCCTGTACTGTTTGCTGTTTTATATTATCAGGATGTTTTGTCATTTTTTCAGATTTTGGGAATATTACTGGCGCTGGCCGCGGTTTATTTGGCCTCTTCCCAGCAAAACATAAAACTAAATAAAAAGCATTTGTGGCTTCCCCTAATGGTGTTCCTTGGCTCTGGTGTCATTGACACCAGTATCAAATTTATACAGGAGGGTTATCTGGAGGATAGTGAATATCCTATTTTTTCTTCAACTGTCTTCGGTGCAGCAGCCCTTTCAGGGTTTACATTTTTAGGATTGACCCGACTGCGCCAACCAATTCCATTTAACCTAAAAAGCATCTTGGGTGGAATAGGTTTGGGTGTACCGAATTATTTCTCCATTTTCTTTTTGCTTCGTGCTTTAGATAGTGATTCGCTAAACAGTTCTTCCATATTTACCATTAATAATGTGGCTATAGTGCTATTTTCCACCCTACTTGGCATTGTCCTATTTAAAGAACACTTAGGTCCAAAAAACTGGTTGGGCGTAGCACTGGCCATCATCAGTATTGTTTTGGTAGCTTTGTTTTAATGTACCCATCCAAGGATATATATAAAACCATTGCCCATCCTTCCGACGAAGTATTGTTCAAGGAACGGAAAAGTAAGTTTTTTGGTTATGCTTTTCCAATAGACACGGAAGCGGCCGTTAAACCCATTTTGGATACCTTAAAAAGAAGGTTCCCTGCTGCCAATCACTTTTGCTATGCTTGGCAGATAGGTATTGAAAGAAAAAAGTATAGGGCCAATGATGATGGTGAACCTAAAAATAGTGCGGGAATGCCCATTTATGGACAAATCCAATCTTTTGAACTGACGAACATACTTGTGGTAGTAGTTCGAATTTTTGGCGGTGCAAAATTAGGGGTAAGTGGCTTAATCAATGCCTATAGGACTACAGCCCATAGGGCCCTCAAAACAGCAATTATGGAAAGTAAGGTCATGGAAACTAAAATGCTACTGTATTTTGATTATTCCATACTGAACAAGGTAATGCGGGTTCTCAAGAAATGGAACGTTCGCATCGTTTCACAACAAATGGAAGCCATGTGTTCTTTTATTATTGCGTTACCCAAAAGTAAAACGGATGCCATCCACACCGAACTAAAGAAAATACATCCATTAAAAATAACCCATTACTGATCCAATTTTGCTAGAATGTAATCTGGGCATCCCATAGGCTTTAACGTATTCTTTTTCATAAAGGCCAAAACGGTATGTGCCTCAGCCAATAATTCCCTACTTTCATTGTAAATCCTATAGTCAAATGCAATCTTAACCATTGGTCTGCTTTTTAGCCTGGTTTCCACCGTAAGAAGGTCGTCGTATTTGGCAGATTTTTTGTAATCAATTTGTAGGTGGATTACAGGAAGGATAATTCCTTCATCTTCCATATCCTTGTAGGTTATTCCAAAGCTACGCAACCACTCTGTGCGTCCAATCTCCAGATAATCAGCATATTTCACATGGTATACTATTCCCATTTGGTCGGTTTCCCCATAGCGCACTCTGAAAGAAATTTCATTTAAATCCATAAAATCACACGAAAAACGATATATTTATAAGCTTTATCTTTTCGTTCTGAACATGCGAAAAAAAAAGTACAATTTCAACTGGCAATTGATTTTTTTTTTAAGTTTTTTGTACACATATTTGTCGCACACTAAACACTAGGAAATCCTCCTATAGAACTGATCGATTTTAACCGGTTATCAAACCAACAAACAAAGGAACTATTTAGCATGAATGTTACTGCGTCTTCCGTTTGGAAAAACTGTTTGACTTTTATTCAGGATAATATCCAACCGCAGGCATTCAAAACCTGGTTTCTTCCCATTAAACCTGTTAAGCTATCAGATCATGCACTGAGCATTGAAGTGCCCAGTAAGTTTTTTTATGAATGGTTGGAAGAACATTATGTTAAGCTTTTAAAAGTGGCTTTACGAAAGGAACTGGGACCTAATGCCAAATTGATTTATCTGATTAAGATGGAGAACAAGTATGGGAATAAGGAATCTTTCACCGAAAAAATTCCGAGTTCCAATCGTTCCGCCATGACACCCCAAGAATTGGATGTGCCCATTACTTCCAAAAATCCGGAACTAAAAAATCCCTTTGTAATTCCGGGAATCCGAAATATTAAGATTGAGTCGCAACTCAATGCAAGTTATAATTTCGAAAACTTTTTGGAGGGGGATTCCAATAGGTTGGCTCGCTCTGCCGGTATGGCTGTGGCCAATAAACCAGGAGGTACTTCTTTCAATCCTTTGATGGTATTTGGTGGTGTTGGTTTGGGAAAGACCCATTTAGCACATGCGATAGGTGTTGAGATAAAGGATAAATATCCGGAAAAGACAGTGCTTTATATCTCAGCTGAAAAGTTTACACAACAATATATTGAATCAGTTAAAAAGAATACAAGAAACGATTTTATTCATTTCTATCAACTTATTGATGTACTGATTATTGATGATGTACAGTTTTTATCCGGTAAATCTGGAACTCAAGACGTTTTCTTTCACATTTTCAACCATTTGCACCAAAATGGAAAGCAGGTTATTTTAACTTCGGATAAGGCCCCAGTAGACATGCAGGATATTGAGCAACGCCTGCTTTCCCGATTTAAATGGGGGCTTTCTGCCGAGTTGCAAAGTCCAGATTATGA
>JBCBZA010000137.1:0-10694 GCA_039815575.1 Bacteroidota bacterium
AACGAAATAAAAGGCATAAATGGCATCGTTTAGAAGCCATAGGGAAAAGGCAAACACAAACACAAGGATTCCGCCAAAAACAAACAATCTAGGTTTTCTCGCTTCTTTGGTTGAGGATTCCGTAACCCGTAAAACCTCTAATGGAGAAATAAACCAAGTACCCAGCAAGGGAATCAATGCAAACAAAACCGACATCAAAACTCCCAATAACAAACCAACCAATATGGCTTGGGGGGCGATTCCTATTTCAACGTCAAAAGGCAAAAAATCCTGTAAGATAAATGGAAATGACTGCTGTACCAAAAGCCCTGTGAGAACACCTACAATGCCACCCAATAATCCCATGGCACCTATTTGCAAAAGGTAAACCAAAAAAGTTTGTTTTCGGGTCGCCCCAATACATTTTAAAATGGCAACGGACTTTAGCTTTTCACGAACATGGATATGAACACTACTTGCAATCCCTACGCAACCCAACAATAGGGCGATAAAAGCGACCAAATTTAAGAACTTACCAAAATTGTCATAACTACGTCCCAAACGCTGACCTGTGGAAAGGTGGGTATCCAAATCTGCATTCTCAACATCCAACATAGGGTCCACAAGGCGGTCCAATTCTTCTAAATCCTGTTCTGGTTTTGAGACAAAGTAATAATCATACCCTACCCTACTCCCTGTTTGAATTAAGCCGGTTTCCTCGACCTTATTTTCAGGAATCCAAACCGGGGGAGCAATGGAAGCACCTATGCCTCCGGTACCCGGAGCAGAAATCAATGCTCCTATAATTGGAAAAAGGGTATTTCCCAATTTTATTTTATCACCAATTTTAATATCGTACTGCAACAATAATGTGGCGTCCACCAGAGCTCCTCCCTGATTTTGATAGGAACCGGCCGCGGAAGGGGGATTGGTCTCCAGATCTCCATAAAACGGATAATCCCCCTGCACCCCCTTAACACCTACTAATTTGGCATCACCAGATTTGGGAAAAAGGGCCATAGAAGGAAAGCTTACAGCTTTGGCATCTGCACCACCCAATGAATCGATGATGGCCAGTACCTTGTCATTTGCGGGCTGATTGCTGTCAATTAGAAAATCCGCTCCCATCAGGGCCTTGGACTGCAAAGCAATATTCTCTTTTAGATTGTCACTGAACGATTGAATGGATACTACGGCAGCAATTCCCAATATGATGGATGCCATAAAAAGTAATAGCCTTTTGGCGCTGGTGCGACTATCCCGCCAAGCCATTTTCAATAACCAACCCCAGCCTGCCGCTGTACTTGTTTTTGAATTCAAACTGCTTTTGTCATTTCATTTGAAAATACCCTTCCTCCCTTGAGGCGAAGTATACTTTGGTTTCTTTGCGCAAGTTCCATATCATGGGTAACAATAACCAAGGTTGTCTTAGCCTCCCTATTAAGTTCAAAAAGTAACTGCACAACTTTTTCACCTGTTTCTTCATCCAGATTTCCAGTGGGTTCGTCAGCAAAAAGAATGGAAGGTTTTCCAGAAAACGCCCTTGCCAGTGCTACCCGTTGTTGTTCTCCGCCCGATAACTGGCTGGGATAATGGCCAATCCTGTCTTTAAGACCCACTTTTTCAAGCAATTCCTTGCCAATTTTGGAAGGGTTCCTTTCCCCTTGTAGTTCTAAAGGAACCACCACATTCTCCAAGGCGCTTAACGTAGGTAACAATTGAAAGTTTTGAAATATGAAACCTACTTCTTTATTTCGTAATCGTGCCAACCCATCTTCGCTCAATTTGGATAAATCCTGTCCGCAAAGCTCAACGATACCCTTGTTGGGGCGATCCAGTCCCGCACATAGACCAAGTAGTGTAGTTTTTCCACTTCCCGAAGGACCAACAATGGCAAACGTCTCTCCCTCCTCAATAGCGAACGAAACGTCTTCCAAAACGGTCAACTCTTTTGAACCACTGGTGTAGGTTTTTCCAAGGTGGTCAACGTTTAATATCTTTGACATAGCTGTCTCAACTGCTTTTGAGTTCAGACCGAAAAATAGGTAAATGATTTTGATTTATACCCGCTTAAACCATGTACAACCTCTTAAAGTTTCGTTATTTTTTTGTGCTTTTCCTGTTTGTAAATTGCAAGGACGCACAAAAACAAGAACCACAAAACAACGCAGGGGGAGAAAATACCCAGGCTACAAATATTTTAAATGCCCAAGACAAGGTCATCCTCTTTTTTGGCGATAGCCTGACTGCCGGTTATGGAATTGAACTAGAAGAAGCTTTTCCGGCTCTTATTCAAAATCGATTGGATTCCCTTAATCTTGGATATACCGTAATAAATTCCGGCCTTAGTGGAGAGACCACTTCCGGTGGACTCAATCGAATCGATTGGGTATTATCCCAAAACGTAGATGTTTTTGTTTTGGAACTCGGGGCAAACGACGGTTTGCGTGGTATTCCCCTTGATCAAACCAAAACCAATCTTCAAGGCATTATTGATTTGGTTCGAAAAAAGAATGGCGCTACTAAAATTGTTTTGGCCGGAATGCAAATCCCGCCCAATATGGGGCCTGAATACACCTCTGAGTTTCGGAAGATTTTCCCTGAACTCGCTCGAGAAAACGAAATTCCTTTAATTCCATTTCTATTGGATGGTGTAGCAGGAATACCTAAATTAAATCTTGAAGATGGTATCCACCCTACTCCCGCAGGTCATAAAATCGTTACAGAAAATGTTTGGGCAGTATTAAAAACAGAGGTTGATTAGCGCTATATTCCCCATTTAAAGAGCTAAAATCATTTCTTATATTTGGATGTATTGCTATGAACCTCGACACCTTAATCAGCAAATTCCAAAAAAAAGATGTGGCCGCATTTGAGCGGCTACATACAATGTATGCGGAAAATATTCTTGGAGTTATCAATACCATAGTCCAAAACCCGGAACGATCCGAAGAAATTTGTCAAGATGTATTCGTAAAAATTTGGAACAATGCCAATGATTATGATACTTCAAAAGGTCGTTTTTTTACCTGGATATTGAATATTGCCAGAAACGCTGCAATTGATGAACTTCGTTCAAAGTCCCATAAGAACTGGAAAAAGAACCTGTCTACCAATTATTTCGTAGGTAATTTGGAAGCCTACGATGATATGGATTCAAGAATTGATGTTATCGGCCTAAGAAAATTGCTAAAAGGACTAAAAGAAAAATGCACCGAATTAATTGAATTGCTCTATTTTAAAGGTTTTACCCAAAAGGAAGCCGCAGAGCAATTGAATATTCCCGTAGGAACCATTAAAACACGCAATAGAAGCTGTATTTCCCAAATCAGGGAGAACATGAAGACATAATGGATGTTGAAAAGTACATAGCGTCAGGAATTCTGGAACAATACGTTGCAGGTAACCTAAGCAAAGAGGAAAGCTTGGAAGTGCAACACTATGCCATTGAATATCCTAAAATACAAGAGGAAATCGAATCCATCGAAATGGCGGTTTTGGAATTGACAAAAGGAGCTTCGCCCGGACTTTCACCAGATAGTTTTAATGCCATTAAAAATCAATTGGTTGAGGTTATTCCTTTTGAGCCCAATATCAAAAGAAAGGCAACGTCTTGGACAAATTACCTCGGCTGGGCAGCTTCTCTTGTATTTGCAGTTGGATTATTTTGGATGTATCTGGAAAATGACAAACTGCAATCTGAAATTGAGGGAGTCACAAAAGAGAACACTTCTTTGGAAGATCAAATTTTGGACATTAGAAATGAAATAACCGGTACCGAAGCGCTACTGAACCAACTCCGCGATCAAAGTGTCTCGGTTATAGCCCTTGGAGGTCAAGCGGCATCACCTGAGGCCTATGCCAAAGTTTATTGGAACAAAGAGGTGAACAAAGTATTCATAGACGCGCAAGGCCTTCCAGAGCCGCCACCAGGCTACAACTATCAGGTTTGGTCATTGAAGTTTGCTCCCTTAACCCCTACGAGCATAGGGCTCCTGGAAGACTTTGCAGCGAATGGAAATAAGGTTTTTGAGCTTGAAAATCCCAACAATTCGGAAGCCTTTGGCATTACCTTGGAACCTGAAGGGGGGAGTGCGTCCCCTACCCTTGATCAATTGTATGCCTTAGGTGCTACCGGACCTTAATTAAGAAACATGAAAATACTAATTATAGGTGGTTACGGTACCATTGGAAAAAAAGTGACCGATTTTTTCAAAGAAGGTCATGACGTGTTGGTTGCAGGACGAAATCAAGGTGATTATCGTTTGGATATTGCCGATAGCAAGGACATTAAAAGTAAACTGGAAGAAATTGGCGAGGTAGATGCCATCGTCAATATTGCTGGTGAAGCTAAATGGGCAGCCTTTGACGAACTTTCTGAGGAAGATTATTACATTGGTCTTAAAAGCAAGTTGATGGGCCAAGTAAACCTTGTACGGATTGGTCAGCGTTATTTGACCAAAAATGGCTCCATAACGCTAACCACTGGTATCTTAGCTGATGACCCGGTTATCATGACTGCCAGTGCTGCCATGGTTAATGGTGCGATCCATAGTTTTGTGAAAGCCGCCTCACTGGAATTACAACACAAGCTAAGGCTCAATGTGGTGTCCTCAGGATTGGTAGAGGATGCCTATGAACATTACAAGGATTATTTTCCGGGGCACCATGTTATTCCAATGGGCAAAATGATCAATGGTTATGCCAGAAGTGTTCTAGGAATGGGAAATGGCGAAATCATACGAATTTATGATTGATGAAAAGCAGGCCCTCCTCTTAATCGATGTTCAAAAAGGACTTGATGATTGGGACTTTTACGGAGGTAAAAGAAACAATCCCAACGCGGAGAAAAATATGGCCAAAATTCTTTCAAGATGGCGACTTGACCATCGTCCTATCTTTCATGTGAGGCATAGTTCCTCCAATCCAAATTCGCCCTTACATTGTAGTAAACCTGGTTTTCAAATAAAAGATACAGCTACCCCTTTTGAAAACGAGCCGCTATTCACTAAAAATGTAAATAGTGCGTTCATTGGCACCAATTTGGAACACACCTTAAGAAAGGATGGGATTAACACATTGGTCATAGTGGGTCTGACCACCAACCATTGTGTTTCCACTTCGGTCCGGATGGCGGCAAATCTAGGTTTTGAGGTCATTTTACTTTCGGATGCGACGGCTTGTTTTAATGGAATAGGTATAGATGGGACATCTTACAGTGCTGAATTAATGCATCAAATTACCCTGGCAAGTTTAAAAGATGAGTTTGCACAAATTATGACCACGGCAACCCTGTTGACCTTACTTTCCTAGAATCGTTTGTAGTCCATATCAAGAAAACCCCTATGAAGTTCCTCAAATCTTTCCAACCCGGATCCGGGTTGTAACGTCCGTAATAAAAGAGATTGATAACGTTAATTTTCAATTATCCATTTTTATTTCTTGGTCAAAAACCATTGTCTAAGACTGCTGAACTCATAGTGGGCTTGTACATACCTCAATTAATCCAAATGTTTTATTTCATGACCCAGCTAAATTCAAGGCACATAGTTTGAGGAAAGTTTCACAATATTCTTTCGACAAATCCTGTGAGCGTTTTATGGAGTTATATGCATCGTAGCCCGCCTAAAAAACAAGTATCTATGAAATTTAAAGGTCTTACCATTTTGTTTTCGTTGCTTTTTGCCCTTGGTTTCGCCCAACAAACAAATAGGCATACCAATCTCAACGAGCTCTCAGAACTTTTTTTGAAAAAGATAAAAAAAGGGGAAGATACTAAAGCCATACGGGAACAATTGGCCAATATTGATTTTGATGAATTGGCGAATGGCTTAAAGACCGATGCTCAAAAACTGGCATTTTGGGTAAATACCTATAACGCCTTTATTCAAATCATTTTGACCAAAAATCCGGAACTCTATGAAAATCGGAGTAGTTTTTTCTCCAAAGAACAGATTACCATCGCTGGGAAGGAGATCTCGTTCGATAAAATTGAACATGGTATTTTGCGTAGGTCAAAGTCAAAAGTTGGATTTGGCTATGTTAAAAAGAGCTTCCCTGACAAATTTGAACGCACCCTTAGGGTAGAAAGTCCAGATTACCGCATCCACTTTGCCTTGAATTGCGGGGCCAAAGACTGCCCACCCGTTGGAATCTACACTCCTGCAAAGCTTAAGGAACAATTCTCCAAGAGTACCGCAATGTTCCTAAAGGGTTCATCAAAATTTGATGCTTCGGAAAACAAAGTGTACATAACCTCACTCTTTAGCTGGTTCCGGGGCGATTTTGGTGGTAAGGACGGGACAAAGCAAATCTTGAAAAGTCAGGGTATCATTCCAAGCGTTGAAGACATGGATTTGGTATATAAAGATTACGATTGGACCTTAGCATTGGACAATTTTATCGAATTGTAATCAAGGAAGGCTGCCAAGAAGAACATACTGTGACCTCAGGACGCCTGGTCACGTATTTCTAGTTTTACATTTGCCACAAGACAAAAACACCCCGGACTGCAAGTCCAGGGCGTTACCAAAAAACAACCAATCAATCTAAAATAGTCTTTTGCGCCTACAACATTTCAATTTCCTTTTGAGAGCGAGGTCCAAGTTCGTACACTGCTTCCTGGAGCTCTGTTTTTAAGGCATGGACCTTAGCGTATTGTTGGTTTGCCTTGTAAACCTGTGCAACGTTCAATAAAATACCAGGCTCATAGGTCTTTCCGATTATTTTATTTTCAACAACATCCAAAGCCTTCTTATTTTCGCCCATTATGAGGTAGGCCTTTGCCAATAAACCGTATGACTCAGGGGTAGGTCTGTTCTCAATTTCCTGCAAAGCTAGCTGCAATGCACTATCATACTTTTTAGTAACCTCAATGTAATAATCCACATTATGGGCATTGTACATAGTACCATAACCAGGTTTTTGCACCAAGGTATTATAATTGTTCCTATGGGCAAGCATACCTTTGGTATCACCCATGAATTCGGCAATTTCGCCCATTAGTAAGTAATGGTCGGGGGCAATGTAATTTTCGCTAATGGCATCCAATATGCGTAAGGCTTCGGATCCATTTTTTTCATGTGAAAAGACAATCCATGCAATTCCCTTCTTTGCGTAGACATTTCTCGGATCCATTTCAAGGGCTTTTAAATAACCCTTGTAAGAATCTTCCAATCGTCCGGCGTGCCCGTAGTAATCGGCCAGGTTGGTGTAAGACCAAAGTTGTAGGTTTTTATTTTTTGAGGATGCTGCCTTTTCCAGCGCCATTTCCATAAATCGTATTGTGGTATCCAAATTGCCCTTGTAATCATTCCATTTCGCATTTCGAATGAGGTAACCAAAGTCGGCCATGTTTTTAAGGCTGTCCAAGTATTTTCTTGCCAATTCATAATTCCCCAATTCCATATGCACATCAAAAAGTAAGGCTTGTGTATCTTTTTTACCGCCTCCGACCCGTGCTGCGAGCTTGGCCATTTTGAGCGCTTCCTTAAAACGATGTTGGGAAATATAGTTTCTAGCCAGCGCCCTGGCGTACGACTCCCTGCCAATATTCGCTATTTCCACGGCCTTAGTCAAGGCCTGTTCCGCCTTTTTCAGGTAAGCAATATCCCCCGTGTTTTTGAAATAGCGGTTGTATTCGCCGGCCACATTGGCAAAACCCAATAGTTGGGTGCTGTCCGATTTGATTTTGGAGTCCCAAAGTTGAAAATGTTTGGATGTGGTTTTGGGCTTCTCCGCTTTTAGGTATAAGACATAATCTTCTGGATTGCTTATCAATTGGTTTTCTTGTTTACATGAGGCCAAAAGCATTAAAACAAGGCATGTTTTTAAAAATTTCATTGGGCTGTTTTTAGGATTATTTAAGGATTGCTAAAGGAGAGGACATTTCCAGTCCTCTCCCGTCCCTTTCATAGCAATGGATTATTCAGGAGCTCCCAAATACGGGAAAGTATCGGCAATGGTTGCCGTTAAGTTGACCCCATCGGAAACCAATAAGGGAAGTCCACCCTCGCCATTGAAACGTGCACCATCGCCTCCACCAAAAAGAAGTATCAGAGAGATATCAATAACGTCATCTTCCGGTCTTCTACCGGTCAGTCCAATACCACCTTCATACGTTGGAGCCCCAATTCCAGGATTGAAATAGGTGGTTTGGGCATCAGGAGCTACTTCCAAGACGTCATTGGCCAATACTGTGGTCAAAACCGTTGCCGTCACTGGGTTATTGGTGAATCCATCATCATCGGGTCCATTGAGAATGTCCCCCAAAATGTTGGGCTGGTAATCTACATCTTCAGCAGTTAAGCCCAATGCCACGGCATAGGCATCATGTAGACCTTCCAATTGTGTTTCAAAGGCGGGTTGAAAATTTACTCCCATTTCAGAGGGAATACTCACGTTATGCATATCCTTGATATCTCCATTCGCACTTAGCACAGAATTGATACCTGGTCGTCCTATAAAATCAACTTGGGCATAAGTTCCTGAAAAATCCAGGTCCATCCCAGTCATTCCATCGTCTTCCATCATACCATCATCCTCCATTCCCGTCATATCATCCTCCAACATGGCTCCGTTGTCATCATTATTGCATGCGACCATCACGGTCACCATAATTAAGGACGCACACAAATACTTTATATTATTAAAATTCATTTTGATAGTTTTTCTTTGATTAATTATTGTTTTCTATTTGTAGTAACCCAGGTCTTGTAAACGGGCACTCCCAACACATTTGTAGCGCTTGTAGCCCCCAACAGGCTATTTGGCAATTCAAGGGCAATGGTCATGGTGTTGGCCCCTTCAAAAGTGTCTGTCCCTGGGTTGTTAAAACCTGAATTATCATCCATGCTGGGGGCTACCACTTCGTTAAATCGGAAAAAATCGAAGTAGAAGGGATCTTGTCGAGGGCCAGCAAAAAGGGATACCCCATTAGCTGTTGTTTCAACGATAGCCATGGCGGCTGAAATCTCAACATCGCCCAAGGGGGAATTTACGGCAACCTGACTGTTCCGTCCAGTATCGGTTGGGGCAAACGGTCCAAAAAAGTACATCCTTCCACTCCTTGGAATGGCTTGGATTACCAGGTCCTCTACCAAATCACCATCGGTGTCAATGTTGATTTCAGTCAGAACGTCCTCATCAAAGGTTCCATACGCTAAGTCTGGTAAAACATCCGATTGCAGATCGACCACAAAAGTGGTATTATCAGAACCTTCCATAGGTTCAAAGGCAAAATAGTCTGCAATGTCTGCAGAAGTCCCCATGCTACTTGGGGCATCAATATGATCCGCTGCAATAACCAAGGCTATTGTAACTGTCAAAATACCCAAGCCGATGGTAGCTTTAGTTGTTTTTTTCATTACTATAATTTTTAGAATTTATCACCCCTACCTACGAGGTTTAATGTAGTGGGGTTTGGTTTTAATTGTTAAAAAAATCTTAATGGGCTTAAATGACGATCATTTATTCATTTTCCAGTGTAGGTAGAGTCCTATAATTTGTTTTTCTTTGATTTATCAATCAAACCATAAATGAATCCTTCGGCCTCAGGTTGGATTAATAAATTTGGACATCTGGTAAAAGATGAAAGCCTTCAGTACTCGGGTCATGAGGCTCTGTATGCTGATCTTCTGGAAAATGGTTTTGTTTATGGTGTCCACCTTAAAGTACCCAGTTTCATAGTAACTGAACATCCATACACTGAAGATGAGGTGGCGAAAGCAAATCTTCTGACGGCCCTCTACTTTTCTTTCATTTTTGAAACCGGAAAAAAGGATTTTGAAGCTTTTGTTGAAACCGTATTCGAATACTATACCTCTTTGGAAATCGGTAAAATCTCCTTCTTAAACAAAATACTTACAGGAAAGAAGACAGCATCGCAATTGGAGAAACTTTTGGACTCCCGCATTTACCTTAATGGCAGTGCATTCAATAGAGCTTTTGGAAATAGCCTTACCAATTCCCTGCTTTATGTTGATATTCTGATTTTCAGGAGATATCTTCAACATCACCCCAATTTGATTCACCATGCGCAGTTATTGGAATATGTGGCCATTACTATCGGTTTTGAGGCACTAAACTCAAAAGAGTCTAAGGAGAGCGATGATAAACTAATGCAACTCTTGGCTTCTTCATTAAGTTATGTTGATTTAAATGATACCAAATTCAACAATAATGATGTGCAATTCCTGTATTACGCATTCAATTCCTGTGAGAAAGACTACCTCATGGACATAGCTTGTTTGACAGTTTGGGAAGATTGCCAAATTGAAGGTTCCGAAACCAACTTTATTTATGGTATAGGCAAGTCCTTGGAAAAGGGTGAAATTGAGGTTAACGAAGCCTTGAAAAATGTGATTGATTTCTTCAACAAGAACAAGGAGAAAATTCCGTATTTAAAGGACACAAATTTGGCCTCAAAGTTCTATGAGGGAATGACCAAAAATGTCAGCAAATTAATTCTCAGAAATAGCAAGCGACTTAAAAAGGAGCTATCAGAAAGTAAGGAATTGGTTACCCTTTTAACGAAGTCGGCGACACAGGATTTGAGTCCAGAAGAGCGTAAAAAAATTCAAAAACAATTGTTGGATATTTTTAAATCCATACCGTCTTTGGCTATTGTCATGTTACCAGGGGGTCGTGATGCCGGCGTTGGCGACGGTGGTCTCGGGTGGGGACGCGTGGGGGTATTCAAATCGTCGCCTTGGCTG
>JBCBZA010000219.1:0-4760 GCA_039815575.1 Bacteroidota bacterium
ATGTTCTTTGTCAACACCTTCTTCAGTGATAAATCCAAAACCTTTAGTGTCATTGAAGAACTTTACCGTTCCTTTACTCATGGTATTTATTTAAATATTAAGATACAAAGGTGAGGTTAATTATTGGATATACAGCGATTTATTTAAAGGTTATGGAAACAAGTCCGCAACAAAATATCCCCACATGGAAACAGGATTGATCTTGTCAAGGTATCAAATTGCTTCGGCAATCGTTTGTTATATCGTTTTTTAAGGGATTCAAGCTTGCAAAAATGCACTTACCCTTTAGGCCTAGGATCACTTAATTTAATACCATCGTTTGTTTTAAACCATTTGTAAAGTTGGTTGTGCAACTCTTTAGGGGTCACAGCTTCAAAATACTCCAAGACATCTGCCGAGGTCGCATATCGGCTGGTTTTAGTTTTTAATTTTCCTTTATAACTGCGCCAATCGTTGATAAATTGTCGCAAAGCGCCATTCACTTGCTCCTCACCAATTAATTCCTGCAACCTGTACATCGCAATGGCTCCTTTATGGTAGTATACAAAATCTTGATTTTCCACCAAGGCCAATGATGGTTCTTTGGTCGCGCGTTTTCGTTTAGTATCATAGATTTCCTTCTGTAAGTCCATAAATTGTTGGACTTTATCTTCAGGATAGTGCGCTTTCAATACCATTAGGGCCCCATATTGCGCCAAGGTTTCCAAAACAAAATTCTTCCCTTGTACATTGGCCGCCTCCACTTGCATGCCGAACCATTGGTGGGCCACTTCATGGGCCGTAATATAAAAGGCCATATCAACATCTTTCTTATCATTGATGTCCAAAACAAACCCCAATGCCTCGGAAAAAGGAATGGTGTTGGGCAACGATTGGGCAAAGTCCGCATAACGTGGAACTTCCATGATGCGCAATTGTCGATATTGATAGGGACTAAAATTTTCACTGTAATAACTTAAGGAAGCTTTCATCCCTGCCATCATCCTATCTAAATTATAGGTATGGGTTTTGTGATGGTAGATTTCCAAAGTAATTGGTTTTACAACCGTATCGGAAGGCTTCCAAATTGCTTTTTCCACTTTATATGCTCCGGAAACGATGGAATAAAAATTAATAATCAACTGATTGGTTTTATAATGAAAGTAGTTTCGTTCATTTTCTATCCATCGTTTTTGCAATATTCCAGGGGCAATGGCGGTTTGATCTATACTGGTGCCAATGGTGACCTCCAAACATATTCCGTCCGAGTCACTCCCGGATCGTGCATTTACCAACTCTCTTGGGTCATTCATTTTCGGCTTGTTTATACGTGGGGGTAATCCCATTTCCCTACGCTCTTCCTCATTATTTAGTTCATATTTTCTATTATAGCCCAAAGTGGGGAATATGGTATTATTGAAAAAAGTCCCGTTGTAAACCAATCGTGTATCTGAAGGATCATTTTCAAAACCCCGTGGGGTAAACGACTGTTTAAATTCCATTTTTATGGAATTATTGGGCTGTAGTGGTTGCGATAAATGGTAAATGGTATAATCAAATTTATGGTAGGTACTATCCACTTTGGCACCCCTTTCAAATACCACCTCCCCTAGCTTCACATGGGAGGCCAACTGTTTTTGTATATGGATTTCCTTGATGGATTCATTGGTGGTATTTGTCAATTGATAGGAACCCTCAATTGCGTAACTTCGGGTTTCAGGGTATAGTTCAATGGTTAAATTGACCGCTGTGATCTTGGGCTGCGGGAAATATTCCATAGCTTTTAAGGTTCCTTCATAATCCGCCCTAAATTGCTGTTCCTGGGCAGCAGTCCAATACGTATTTAAAATATTCGTATTGTAAAGTATATAGCCCCCTATCAGTATAAATGCAAGCACGGCCGAAATCCCAATATATTTTGTGGGCATCGTCAGTTGCTGTCTTATTAGCTTAAAGCGCTTCCCCAAACGGGTTCCTACCCCTCGATTCATGAGCAGGGAACTGAGGATCATTAGGATAATCCCGAATACCAGCCAGTAGGCTTTGATCCAGAGATATGGAACTAAAAAGTGACCATAACCGTTCATTTCGGAATAAGTGCCTAAAGGTCGACCACCAAATTTGAAAAGATCATGGTTAAACCCCAGTACTTCTGCACCTACATTACCGATGAAGAAAATTAAGGTCAGGAAAATACCGATAAACTTGTTCTTGCTGATTACCTGAAAGAAAAACGCAATACAGGTATATGCCGTAAGAAATGGTAGAATTTCTATAAAGAAACCTGAAAGGTAGATATCAAGTTCAAAATGGTAAAACCCATGGGCTATTTGAAACAAGATACCTGCACAGATTAAGGTCAACATTAATAGGACGTAAATACCATGGAGGGCTATGAACTTGCCGGTAAGAACCATTAAATTGGTCACCGCTGTTGCATCATTGAGAGGATACTGCCCTATGGTACGTTCTTTCCAAATCAACTCCCCAGAATAGAACAGTAAAATGACAATGAAAAAGTATAGGGACATTTCTTGCAGTTCTGCAATGATGAAATGCGTGGCAGGGTAACTATCCACACCATAAACCGTACCCAAATTAACCGAATTGATACCAATTATGACCACGCCACAGATAACAATAGCCCAAAAGGAAGTCTCCTTTAGCAAGGAAAGGGTATGGAATTTAGCGAGCTCATAGCACCGCATACTTTGGCTTTTTAAACCAGTACGCTTTACAATTGTTGGAATATAAGTATGATTTGACAAATTTTGATTAGTGCCCTTATCCTCCTCCGTGTTATTTCTTGTTTTTTTAGACGGTATACTAAAGGAGAATTTGTGATATCCCACAATTAGAATGATAATGCCCAATACCACCCAAAGGAGCTTGTTATACAAGAGAATTCCACCTAAGGTGATGGGCAAGGTATTGCTATCGTTCGTTGTCCAGTCTTTGGCCACGTGGGTCAAGGTGGTGAGCGAAAAAGGGTCTAAAAGTCCTTGGGCATATTCATTGGTAATCGCCTTTGTAAGCAAAAAAATGACGAAAAGCACAATGCCCTGGGTATATACCACCAATAACTTTTTACTAAGCATTCCCGTTACAAAGAAAGTACTCGCCCCAAAAAACAAAGTAGGCAAAACGATAACCACAAAACCCTGAATATAGCTCAAAACATTAAAGGCCAGCATTTGTTCGGGTTGATGCCATGGCATTATGGAACCAAGCATCATGCCCCACAACAATCCACTAAAAACGAATAACAAGACGGTAAAGGACCCCAAAAACCTGCCCCATAAGTAGTCCCATTTTGTTATGGGATTAACATATAACAATGCCTCAGTATGGTATTGGGAATCACGTAAAATGGGGACCCCCATGACCATCGATACCATAATCATAAAAATTCCCGTAATTGCTCCCATTGTCTTTGCGATGACCAATGGGGCATTCCTTTTTATCAGACCGATTTCCACTCCTTGAAAAATAAAATCGACCCCTACGATTGAAAAAAGAAAGAGGAACCCAAAGAACACATAAGTTTCTGGTCGTTTTATGCGATAGCGAAGTTCAAATTTGAAAATTTCAAACCACATGATTTTCTAGTTTTAATGGTTAATTTGTGAGAAATAGACGGCCTCAAGGTTGCTATCCACAGGGGTAAATCCATGGCCTGGAGGGCTATCACTGATAATCTGGATCATGGGCTTACCCAAAAATCGTTTGTGATTGATTACATGAAATTGTTGCCTATGTTTTTCCAATTCAGATGGCTTTATCATTTTTTGATACACCTTTCCCTGTAATCCCGCTATAAGTTGCAATGGGCTTCCTTGTACTACCACTTGTCCGTTATTCATAATGGCCATTTGTGTGCATAGTTCCCTAACATCGTCAACAATATGTGTTGAAAGTATAACGATGGTATTTTCAGCGATTTCACTCAAGAAGGTATAGAATCGATTACGTTCCTTAGGGTCCAATCCTGCCGTGGGTTCATCTACAATCAAGAGTTTTGGACTATTCAGTAATGCTTGGGCAATACCAAAGCGTTGTTTCATTCCTCCGGAAAAACCACCTAAATGCTGCTTTCTGACCGTATATAAATTAGTCCTATGGAGCAGGGATTTTATCAATTCCCTTCGTTGTCCGGTGTGGGTAAACCCTTTTAGAATGGCGAAGTGGTTAAGCAGTTCTTGTGCAGACATTTTAGGGTATAAACCAAACTGTTGTGGCAAATAGCCCAGGACTTTTCTGACGGCATGTTTATCGGTTTGAAGGTCAATGTCCCCTAACTGAATACTACCTTCGTCAACATCTTGTAGCGTGGCCAGGGTACGCATTAAAGTGGATTTTCCTGCTCCGTTAGGTCCTAAAAGCCCAAACATTCCAGGAGCGATTTTCAGGGAAACTTTCTGTAACGCTTTTATGCCGTTAGGATACGTTTTGCTCAGGCTATCAATGATAAGTTGCATGACTGTTCGTTTTGTGATTGTGGTTGTAAACCTAGGTAGGGATGCTTTTTAAACAAAGCAGTGGGGACGTATCCCATACCAACCATGTCATGCTTTCCCAATAGCCTGACAAATGACGTTCGTCCCACTTTTTTGATGGTTTCCATCATAATGGGGACCATTGGTCAAGAAATTTGCCTACAGCAGCTAATTCCAGTATTATTGACCCATGAATTTTAAAAGTCCAAATCGCAAGACATTGTTCTCATTAAGGGCGTTACGGATACTATTGGTGAGTATAGGCATACTCATTGTACTATTCAA